>JBEKJJ010000265.1:0-10764 GCA_050011295.1 Bryobacteraceae bacterium | reverse complement strand
GCCAGATTGATGCCGTTGTCCGAGTTGGCCATAACGACTGCGCCTTTGCCGGAGTCGAGGGTGCCGATCAGGAATGCCTGGAAGCCTTCATCGGCGCCGCCGTGGCTGAAGCGCGGCGCTTGATCCGTTCCACCCAGCATCAGACCAAGGCCCGCGCCATCGATCTGGCGGGTGAGCATCTGGTTGGTCATTTCGCGGGAGAGTACACGGTTGGAGCGGCCTTCGCGGGATTTCTGAATCTCGATGGCAAACTGAGCCAAGTCGGAGGCGGTGGTCCACAATCCGGCCGCGGCCATTTCGGGATAAACATGCCATTTTCCCTGGACCGGATCGCCGTTGGAACGGTAACCGCTGGCGGCATTCTTGGCCCAATCCGGCGGAAGCGGTTGCTGGTAGGTGCTGTGCTGCATGCCGATCTTGTCGAGGACGGCGCTCTTCAACAATTGCGGAAACGGTTCGCCGGTGGCGTCGGTCAAGAGCAGTTGCATAATGGTGTAGCCGCCGCCCGAGTAGCGTTCGGTGGATCCTGGAACCAGATCCACGCGGATGGGCGGAGTATTGGCGGGCTTCTTGCCGTCCAGGATTTCGATCAGAGTGGGAACGGGTTGGTCGACCGCATAGCCGGGAAATCCGTGCACAGTGAGGCCGGCGCTGTGGCTCAAAATCCGTCGTAAGGTGACCTTTTGATCGCGCGTGAATTCGTTCTCCGGCACGTGCCAGGACTTGAGGTTGCGGTTCACGTCTTCATCCAGGCTCAGCTTTCCTGCTTCCACCAGATGCAGCGCGGCGGTGGCTGCGACCGGCTTGCTGATGGATCCGGCTTGAAAGAGCGTCTCGGTGGTCACTGGCCGATGGTTATCTTTTGCGAGGGTGCCGTAGCCTTTGGCCCAATGGATGGCGTAATTGTCGATTACGGCGATGCTCACGCCGACGACATTGTAGTGAGCCATGCGTTCGGCGATGGTCCATTTGGGGACGGCCTGGCCCTTGTCGATCTGGGCGGGCATTAATCCGTTTTCCACGCGATGGATGCGTTGATCGAGGGGCGTCTGAGTTTGGGAAGCGCGGGGCGATACCAATAAGATGATGAAGGCGAAGGCGATGCAGCGCAAAGCGAGATCCTTTCGCGGACCAGTATCTCACGCTCATACTCCACCGAATGCGCCCGATGAGGACAGAGTAGGTGGCACTCTGAAACCCGAACAAGACGACCCGGTGGTGGAGCAAGCTCTGCGGGATGGAGACCTGCATAAGGCGCTGCTGGATCATCTGGAAGCGGGTATTTACATGGTGGATCGGCAGCGCCGGATCCTGTATTGGAACCGGGGCGCGGAACATATCAGCGGGTATTCGGCGCAAGAGGTAGCGGGGCGTTTTTGTCAGGGCGACCTGCTGATGCACTGCGACGAGACGGGCAAGGGGATGTGCGGTAAAGGCTGCCCTTTGTCGACGGTGATGGTAGATGGCAAGCCTCGCGAGCATAACCTATTTCTGCGGCACCGGCACGGGCATCGCATTCCAGTGCAGGTGCGGTCGCGGCCGATCTACGATTCCAAGGGTGCAATTACCGGCGCAGTAGAGGTGTTTGAGCAGCTCATGGCGCCGGCGCCTATCGACCGGCGGGCGCTCCGAGAGCACGGTTGTCTGGATGAGCTGGCGGAAGTGGCCAATCGCGCCTACGGGGAGTTCAGGCTGGGGCATGCGGTGCATGGGTTGCGGCGCTTCGGGATTCCTTTTGGATGGATGGCGGTGGAGGTGAACGACGTCTCCGAACTGGAACATGGCTATGGGCATGGGCTGGTTGACGCAGCCGTGAAAATGTTGGCGCACACGCTGGATAGCAATCTGGGACCGCTGGATTTCCTGAGCCGCTGGGGGCAGGCCGCATTCCGGATCGAAGTCCACAGTTGTTTCGGGCAGGGTTTGGGCGAACTGACGGCGAAATTGCAGGTGCTGGCCCGGGCTTCGAATCTGGAATGGTGGGGCGATCCGGTGCGAGTAACGGTTTCAGTTTTGGGCGTGATGGCTGAGCCCGGAGATTCGGTGGATTCGTTGGAGAAGCGGGTGGCGGCGGCGTTGGCGAATTCCCGGAAAGCGCGGGGCAACCGCGGAACCGAAGAGGCGCCGAGCAATGATTTCCTAAAACTGGGTGATAAGCGATGTTTGCCATAGTCGGGATTCTGGTGGTTTTCGGAGCCGTGGTGGGCGGCTATTTGATGGAGCATGGCAACATCAAAGTGCTGCTACAGCCGGCTGAATTGCTGATCATCGGCGGCGCGGCAGCCGGAACCATTTTGATCGCCAATCCGCCAACGATTCTCAAAGGGATTATGGCGGGTATGAAGGTGGTTTTCGGCAGTTCCGGGTTCGGCAAAACTCGCTATATCGAAACGCTGAAGCAGATCTATACGGTGCTGCAGAAGGCGCGCAAGGGTGGGCTCACGGAACTGGAAAACGATGTTGAGAATCCGTCCAAGAGCGAGTTGTTCGCACAGTGGGATCACCACGTACGCGATTTCGTTTGCGACACGCTGCGGATGGCCATGACCGGGGGGCCTTCGCCTTTCGATCTGGACCAAATGATGGAGCTCGACATGGAAGTGCATGAACATTATGCGCAACTGCCGGTGAAGGCTCTCAATACAGTGGCGGATTCGCTGCCCGGGCTCGGCATTGTAGCCGCGGTGCTGGGCGTGGTAATCACCATGGGCGCGCTGGGCGGTCCACCGGAGGAGATCGGCCACAAGGTGGCAGCGGCGCTGGTGGGCACGTTTCTGGGAATTCTATTGTGTTACGGATTGCTGGGACCGATGGCGTCCAAGATGGGGAAGGCGGCTGAAGAGGAGCACCATTATTATCACGCGGTGAGGGTGGCGCTGATCTCATTTCTGAAGGGGAGTTCGCCGGGGGTAGCGCTGGAATTCGCGCGGCGGGCCGTACCAGGGCACGTGCGGCCCACTTTCCACGAATTGGAAAAGGCCTACAAGGGAAAGTAGAATGTCTGTCCAGAATCCGGAAACGCAGCCGCCTATTATTATCAGGAAGAAAAAGGGCCATGGCGAGCATCACGGCGGGGCATGGAAGGTAGCTTATGCCGATTTCGTCACCGCCATGATGGCTCTGTTCATCGTGTTGTGGCTGATGGGCGCGAGCGAAGGCGTGAAGAAAGCGGTGGCCGGGTATTTTCGCGATCCCTCCGGCAAGGCCGGCGACAATGGCTCCGGACAAGGCGGAACCGGCGAGAACATCTCGCTCAAAAAGGACGATATGGGCAAGCTCAAGCAGACCTTGGAATCCGCCATGAGACAATCGCCCGAGTTGGAGAAATTGAAAGACCAAGTAAACATGACGGTGACCGGCGAGGGATTACGCATCGAACTGCTGGAGAGCGAAGTGGGTACGTTCTTTGAATCCGGCAATGCCAGTCCGAGCACGCCCGGGAAAGATATGTTGCGGATGATGTCCGCGGAATTAGGCAAGCTGCCGAATAGGCTGCTGATGGAAGGACACACCGACGCGCGGCCATTTGCTTCGCGCAACGGCTATTCGAATTGGGAATTATCGTCCGATCGCGCGAACTCCGCGCGCAAGGTGATGCAGGAAAGTGGCCTGCGCGCGGATCAGGTGGCGGAGGTGCGTGGGTACGCCGATCAGAACCTGCGCAAGCCCGAGGATCCAAACAGCGCCTCGAATCGACGGGTGTCGATTGTGGTGAAGTATCTCATACCGCCGCCAGTGGCGCCGGCGCCGACCAAGCAGGCCAGCGCGAAGGAGTAGCGAGCGCTTGCTACAATCGGCAACGCGGTGACATCATAATCTGGCGCAAATATCACCAGGCTACCAAGCACACCCCTGAGCGGTTGCGGCGGAGCCGGCATTTCCTGGACTGGGCGAACATGCCGGATCCGTTCCGGCATTACGAAGGCGTGCCGCTGATCGATTTACCGGCCGATCCGAAACAGCCGGGGGATTGGATCGATTTTCTTTCGAGGTTGCTTTTTTACTCGGCTTCCATTAGCGCCACCAAGCAGACGGTTTCCGGCCAACGCTACGCGCTGCGCGTGAATCCCTCGTCAGGAAATCTGCATCCCACCGAGTTTCACGTGACTTGCCCGAACGGACTCTATCATTATCGGGTGTCGTCGCACATGCTGGAGCAAAGGGCCGCGGGCGATTATGGACCGTTGAAATTCTTGCTGACCACTATCGCCTGGCGTGAGGCGTGGAAGTATCAGAGCCGGGCGTATCGATATTGTCTGCACGATTTGGGGCACGCGTGGCAGTCGCTGGCGTTTGCTGTGCAGGCGATGGGGTGCGAGGCTAAAGCCGTTGGAAGTTTCGACGATGATTCGGTAGCTAGTTTATATCGACTGGCTGGGGATGAATGGCCGATGCTATTCGTTGAGATTCAGGGTGCGCCTGAGTTTCCGGCGGCGCGGGGTCTGGAGTGGTTCGGAGGAATTCCGAACAGGCTATCAGAGGAAGTTATTCGATATCCGTTGATTGAGGAGATGCACGCGGCGACCAAGAAGGTAGCGGCTGGTTGGCAGGCGAAAGCGCCTGCCCCACTGTCTCTTGACCTCGGGTACCGCGAAATCGCGCGGCGGCGGCGATCTGCGCTGGATTTTCGTGGAGGAGACGAATCTATTACCGAGCGACAATTGTTCACCCTGCTGGATCTTGCCACTCGTCCATCGGATGTAGATTTCTACATTCAACTTTACCTCTACGTGCATCGCGTCCACGGTGTTGATCCGGGTGTTTACAGATATTGGCCTGGAGAGGCGCGGCTGGAACTTCTGAAGTCCGGCGACCAACGCGTGATGGCGGCCGCTCTCAGTCTGGGCCAGGATCTGGCAGGAAACTCTTGTGTCACATTTTCGATGATTGGAGACCTGGAACGCGCGGCCGCAGAGCATGGCGACCGAGGCTATCGTTACGTTCATTTCCAGGCGGGCGCCATCGGGCAGCGGCTGTATCTGGCGGCTGAATCACTGGGGTTTCAATCCACGGGCATTGGCGCGTTTTTTGACGATTCGGTTAATGAATACTTAGGGATCGGCCCGGAGTCGGGCCGGCAGGTGGTGTATCACTTTGCGTGCGGGTACGCGGTGCCGGATGACAGGATTGTTGCAGGTTAAGTCCCCTTGCTTACGCGCGGGGCTACTCGCGCGGGGCTACTCAATTTGGATTGACTCCACTTGGATGACGTCTTCCTTGATGGTGCCGGTGACTTTGGCCTTCAGATCCTTCTCTTTACTGGTGGCTTTGATGGCGGCCAGCGCCTTGACGTTACCGCGCTCGTCGAACTTGATGAATTTTCCGTCAGCAAGCACAATGCCATACCCGCTTTTGGCGCAACTGATGGCGCAATCCTTGGTGTGACTAGCCAGATCATTCTTCTTGCACATTACGTCCACCACCGTGCCCGACCAGGTTTCGGCCAAGGCGAGGCCCGAAGTTACAAGCAAGCCAGCGATCAATTTCTGCATGCCACTAGTTTCCCATAGGATGGATGGGCAAATTTGGAGCCTTCTGTTAAAATGTGGGTTTAGAGTACGAATGCCTCTTGATTCAAGCAGCGGTCCTGATTATACTGGCTCTTTTCATGGCGATATGATCGGCATGACACCGCGGGAAGATTTCGACCCACTAGCGCCCCAGCGTGAGGCAGCGATGTTCTATGGGTTATTCCTGAGAGGGCATTCGGCGGACACCTTACGGCGCGATATCGACGTCCCCAAGCCGCTTCTGCAGAAATGGCTGAACGCGCGCAGGTATGAAACCGGATTTCGAAATTCACTGAAGCGCGTGTACCAATACCGAAAACAGGTGCTCGCGATTTTCGACGAGCTGGTGTTGAACGAAAAAAATCGCCCGCGCGTTCAGTAACCTGCCCAAATCTTCGAAGCTTCCCCTTACACTGGATAAAGATGAAACATACTCACTCGCCGTCGGTCCCCGTTGAAGACGTGACGGAAACTTCAAAGTCGCACATTCTCTCTAACCCTACGCGACCGTTTGATCCTGTGGGCGCCACTACGGCGTCCGAAATCCTGACCCGGATGCAGGGCACGGCGTTCCAGGGCAAACAGCTTGGCTTGGCGTTCGAAGTTTGGAAAAAGATGCTGGGTGACCGGTGCACCATCATGATGGGCATGTCGGGCGCCATGGTTCCGGCCGGGATGCGGCGGCTGGTGGTACGGATGATCGAAAACCGTTTGATCGATTGCCTGGTTTCCACGGGCGCGAATTTCTTTCACGATCTGCACGAGACGCTGGGCAACTTCCACTATCAGGGCTCGGCCGCGATCGATGACGTGCTGCTGGCGGAAAATCTGATCGACCGGATGTACGACGTGCTGGCGGATGAGGAAAAATTTCGCGAGCACGATCAGTGGATCGGGCGCTTCGCGGCTACCCTCGACCAATCGCGCCCCTACACGACGCGCGAATTCCTGTATCTGCTGGGCCTTGAACTGGGCAAGCATTCGAAGGAGGACGGCATTGTTTCGGCGGCGGCGAAGGCCGGCATCCCGCTGTATTGCCCGGCGATAGCGGACAGTTCCATCGGAATCGGCATTGCGGCCAATCGTTACGAGGGCGGGAATCGATTTACGTTCGACGTTATCGGCGACGTGGTGGAGACCGCTCGCATCGTGGCTGACTCCAAGGCTACCGGCGTTATTTATTTCGGCGGAGGGACTCCCAAGAATTTCGTCCAACAGACCGAGGTGACGGCCATCATCATGAACACGGGCGTCACCGGGCATAAATATGCCGTGCAGTGCGTCACCGATGCGCCGCATTGGGGCGGCCTTTCCGGCTGCACATTCGAAGAGGCGCAGAGCTGGGGCAAGATCGCAAAAGACGCATCCATGGTGACTTGCCATTCCGATTCCACCATCGCGATGCCCATTTTGGTTTCAGCGCTGCTCGAGCATCCGGAGTTGATCGCGAAGCGCCATCATCCCAGTTTCAAGATGGGCCGGGAACTGGAGATTTCCTCATGAGCGGCCTGAAGATTCCCGTGTACCAGGTGGATGCGTTTGCGAGCCGTGTCTTCTCCGGGAATCCAGCCGCGATTTGTCCGTTGAAGAAATGGCTGCCGGATGAGCAGATGCAGGCCATCGCCGCCGAGAACAATCTGGCCAACACGGCATTCTTTGTGCCCAACCAGGACGGCTACGATCTGCGCTGGTTCACGCCGAAGGTGGAAGTGGATCTGTGCGGCCATGCAACGCTCGCTTCGGCGTTCATCATTTTTCACGATCTAGCTCCGGCGGCGAAGTCTGTCCGGTTCGAGACCAAGAGTGGGGCGTTGGTGGTGACGCGCGATGGCGATCTGCTGTCGCTGGATTTTCCGTCACGTCCTCCGGCGGAATGTGAGTCGGTTCCGGAGTTGATCGCCGCGCTCGGCGCGCAACCGGAAGCAATCTTGACCGCGCGCGATTACCTGGCTGTGTATTCGTCGGAGGATGAGGTGCGGAAGCTCGCGCCTGATTTAGAGAAGATAGCGCAACTGGAACGGTTTGGAGTGATCGTGACCGCGCCGGGGAAGCAAGTGGATTTCGTGTCGCGCTTCTTTGCGCCCGCGAAGGGCGTCCCCGAGGATTCGGTTACTGGATCTGCGCACTGCACGTTGATCCCGTACTGGGGGAAGCGGCTGGGAAAGAAAAAGCTGCATGCGCAGCAGGTGTCGGCGCGCGGGGGTGAGTTGTGGTGCGAGGATCGAGGCGAGCGCGTGACTATCAGCGGTAAGGCGGTGCGGTTTTTGGAAGGCGCGATTTATTTGTAGCGTAAGCCTCCGGCTTGCCCACGTTCGTTACAATCGAAGTAGTGAGGCGCAGGCGTTTTCTATTAACAGCGGGCCTTCTTGCGCGGGGGCTTTCCTGGGCGGCTAGCGTGCCCGGACTTTCCATTCGCGGCAAGCTGACGCGATCTTCCGATCAAAAGCCGGCGCTCGAAATCAGCCCTAACAAGCTGGTTTATCTCGAGGGCGATCAGGCCACTGTGGGCGTTCTCAATGACAAGCGCTTGTGGGGAACGGACTTCGAGGCTGTGGGCCACTTCAACTCTCCGGACCATTTCGAGATCGATGCCATTCATACTCGATCCATGTTCGTGCATAAAGACGGCAAGCGGCTGATGATTACTTATTGGTGTGACGTTTGTTATATTCGAACCTACACGCCCGGCACATGTGTGTGTTGCCAAAAGTACACCGATCTCGATCTGCGGGAATCCGACGAGCCGCAGTATTAGTCTTTTTCCCTTCCCTGCTTATGACCCAAGCTGCCAATTACTCCGCCCAGAAGAGAGCCGTGGATTCGATCGAAATCGTGCGGTTGGCTGACGCCGCGCATCACATTGAGGTCTCGATTGCGCCTTCGATCGGCAATATCGCTTACGAGATGAAGGTGAACGGCAAAGTAATCCTGTTGCCGCCTCCGGGAAGTTTGAGTGAGTGGAAAGCCAAGCCCACACAGGCCGGCATTCCGTTTCTGGCGCCTTGGGCCAATCGCTTGGACGCCGATTCTTATTGGGCCAACGGCAAGAAATATCTTCTGAACCCGGATGTGGTCAGTTTGCGGCGCGATGCAAATGGCCTGGCGATTCACGGCCTGCTTTTGTTTGCGTCGGACTGGCACGTCACGGTCCTGAAAGCTGATGATCAGGGCGCTGAAGTGACCAGCCGTCTGGATTTCTGGAAGCATCCAGAATGGATGGCGCAATTTCCGTTTGCGCATTCCATCGAGATGACTTACCGGTTGGCCGGTGGCGTATTGGAAGTGAGAATCGCGATCGAAAATCTTTCCGCCGAGCCGATGCCGCTCTCCATCGGGTTTCACTGCTGGTATCAGATCCCGGATTGTCCGCGCGATGGCTGGAAGGTGCATCTACCGGTGCGCGAACATTACACGCTTTCCGCGAAGTTTACTCCTACCGGCGAAACGACGCCGGTGAAACTTGAGGATCCTACGCCACTGGCGGGGCGGTCGCTCGATGACGTGTTCGGCGGCGTGTCGTCGGCGGATGAGTTTTGGGTGGAAGGGAACGGCGCTAGAATCTCGGTGCGCTTTGGCGAGAAATATCCGGTGGCAGTTGTGTATGCGCCGCAGGCTCGCAATGTGACCTGCTTTGAGCCGATGACTGGCATCACGAACGCGTTTAATTTGGCGCATGCTGGGTTGTATCCGGGGCTCCAGAGTATTCCGGTGGGGCAGCGCTGGGTGGAGAGTTTCTGGATTCGGCCGTCGGGATTCTAGAAAATTCGGCATGTGTTAATGTTTCGGTGTATGGTTGGAATTAAAGAAGCCGTTGCGGCGGCGGTCCAATTTGCGACGAGCGTACTGCCTCCGATTCGCACTGCAGACATCCGCCTGGAGGAGGTCGAGGCAGGCGATTACAAAGGCCAGGATGTGTGGCTTATCACGCTGAGGATGCAGGGACGGGGCTTGGGGTTCCTCGCCGGTTCCATGAACCGCGACTTCAAGACGTTCGCGGTGCACAAAGAAACCGGGGAGGTGCTGGCCATGAAAATAAGGGAGTTGCGGGCATCTGATGCTCGATGCCGTTGGTCTGATCGAGAAGCATCGCGCAAACGGATTGCTGATCGACACCAACCTTCTGGTTCTGTTCTTGGTTGGCAAGACTAACAAGAGTAGAATCCTGAGCTTCAAACGCACCCAAGCGTACACCTTAGAGGATTTCGAGCTATTAGAGCGTTTGGTCGACCAGTTCAGAACGCTCATTACAACTCCACATGTCCTCACCCGAAGTCAGCAATCTGGCCAGCCTCCATGGAAAGGAGCTTACTACCTTTCGGCTTAAATTCAGATTGCTGGTCGACCAGATGAGAGAATTCTGCGATGAAAGCCAACTCGTCGTCGGGGATTCGAGCTTTAGCCGCCTAGGGCTGACTGACGCCGCCATATACGACGTACTATGGCGTTCCACCGATACAATTTACGCTCATGGCCTCGTTACAAGGTCAATATCACCAAAATCACTTCAGCGAATCAAATTTTCTAGATGGTGTGGCGACGAGTGTGATCAATATGATTAAAGTTGCACAACCTGGGAATTGAGAGGATTATGAGTTTTGATCGCAATTATATGAGAGTAGGACGGTCGGGACTTAGGGTCTTATTGCTAGCTTGTTTGACCGGACTGATCAGTAGCGCCTGTTCTGCACAGGTAGACGCGAAGGTCAGCCTGGGCGGCAGCGCTTGCCGGCAGGTTACTGTCCCAGTTGCTCAGTGGACACCAGCAAATCGTGACGCCGACCCGGCTATTGGGTATCAAGTCCGAGAGGAACTGGCGTTTCGAGTGCCCAGTAGCGGCTCGGAACTGTATTTCGCCGCAGTTACAGCTGCGGGATATGTTCACGCCCTTGGGCCTTATAGCAGGGAGAAGTTCGCGATCGGTATCCATAACTCCGCTCCGGCTAGAGAGATCAAACCCGAGGATTGGTCTGTCGCAAAGCCACTGACAAGGTCCGACACGCAGGTACTTTGGGAGGGGATTATTGGAGCCGACGATAATAGGAGTGCGACCTACCTAGGAAAACAGTTTGCGAAGTCCGGCGAGCATCTTGCACTGGCTATTGCGTCGGCGAACGACCGCTGGTTAGCGGTCTTCAGCTATGACGGCAAGCAGGGAGTGAGTACGCCAGGTTCTCCGGGCGTGCCGGGACGTTCGAAAGATCCCGACCACGGCGTCCTCTACGCGGATGTTTACAATGTCGCAACTGGCTCAAAG
>JBEKJJ010000264.1:0-10764 GCA_050011295.1 Bryobacteraceae bacterium | reverse complement strand
TCGAGAATCCAGGCGGCTTGTCCGGCGGGCGAATCCGCCAGTCCGTATCCCAGCGATTGCGGACGCGTGCTCTGCTGCTTCGAATAGCCCGAATCCCAATCCTGGTAATGCTGCATTCCAGCCAGCCCGTCCTTTTCTTCTTCAGTGAGGCTCGACATGGTGGCGGAATCGGGCCGCACAATAGGCATATTCAAATGGATTCCGTGGCAGTGCTCGGTGTCCTGCAGCCCAATAGCCGTCGTCACCACGGCGCCCCAATCGCCGCCCTGTGCGTAGTATCGCTGGTAGCCCAGGCGCAGCATCAGCTCGCTCCAGGCGCGCGCGATTTTCTCCGCCGTCCAGCCGTTCTGCTTCGGTTTTCCGGAAAACCCGTAGCCCGGCAGCGTTGGACAAACCACGTGGAATGCTTCATTGGCGTGGCCGCCGTGCGCGGTGGGATCGGTTAAGGCTGGAATCACTTTCAAGAATTCGATGATTGATCCGGGCCAGCCATGCGTGAGAACTAACGGAAGCGCGTCTGAGTGGTGCGACTTTATATGCAGGAAGTGGATGCTGACGCCATCCAAATCGGTTTGAAATTGAGGAAGGGCATTGAGTCGTGCTTCGGTTTTGCGCCAGTCGTAATCGCGGGCCCAGTAGTCGCAGACTTTTTGCACGTAGTCGAGCGGAATCCCCTGCGACCAATCGCCCACGGTCTGGGCATCCGGCCAGCGCGTCGCGCGCAGACGGCGTTTCAGATCCTCGAGTTGGGCGTCGTCTACTTGGATCTTGAACGGCCGGATTTCCTCGCTCATATTAGTCCGCTTGCAGGATCTCAGTTTACCGCGTGGCTGACGACTATAATGGTTGGGATGATTTCGAGACGAGGATTCCTTCAAGCCAGCTCCGCGGCCGCGTTGCTCACGAACACTGCCAGCGCCAAACAATTGAAGTCCGTTGGAGTGCAGCTCTACACGGTCCGCAGTGTGCTTCCGAAAAAGCCGGCCGAGACGCTGAAAGCCATTGAAGCTATCGGCTATCGCGAAGTGGAGGCGACTTACGACAATCTCGACAAGATCTGGCCCTCGCTCCAAGCCACCAGCTTGAAACCGGTAAGCGTTCACTTGAACGAGGGCACCATCATGAAAGGCACCGACGACGACATCGCCCGTGCCGTCGACAAAGTGAAGCAGCACGGATTCTCCTACGCTGTTTTTCCGTGGATCAACCCTCCGGATCGCGGTGGGCTGGACAAAATGAAAGCGCTCGCGGAAAAGCTGAACAAAACGGGCGAAAAGTGCCGCGCCGCCGGCCTCGACTTCTGCTATCACAATCACGCTTTCGAATTCGAGCCGATGGACGGGACCACGCGTTTTCAGGTTCTGCTGGACACCCTCGACAAGAATCTGGTCAGCTTCGAAATCGATTGCTTCTGGGTCAGCGTCGCTGGGCACGATCCGGTGGACATATTAAAAAAGGTGTCGGGGCGCGTCCACCTGCTGCATCTGAAAGACAAGGCACAAGGGACGCCGGTGATGTATAAGGAAACAGTTGCTGCGAGCGCCTTCAAGGAAGTTGGCCACGGCGTTCTGGATTGGCCGCCTATCCTACGCGCGGCCGAATCCGCCGGCGTGCAACACTATTTCGTGGAACAGGATCAAACCCCCAGCGATCCGGTAGAAAGCCTACGCCAAAGCTTCGACTATATCTCAAAACTAAATTTTTGATCCGTGTGCATCCGCGGCCTAACAAATGTGCGCCCCGGTAGTTTCCACGTAAACCGAATACAACGACTGCCCTGCCGCCATAAACAAACGATTCCGCTTGGTTCCCCCGAAGCACACGTTCGCACAAATCTCAGGCAGCAGGATCATCCCAATTCGCGCGCCGTCGGCCGAGAAGATGTGGACGCCATCGTAGCCCGCACCCACCCAACCGGCGCCGGTCCAGATGTTGCCCTCCACATCGGCGCGAATTCCGTCGGCTAGGCCCGCGCCCTTACCGCCCAGTTCCATATTGACGAACTGGCGGCTGTTGCGCAGTGTCCGGCCGTCCACCACGTCAAATACCTTGATGATTTTCGGAGCCTGCGGATAGTGCGTGGCGCCGGTATCGCAAAGGTACAGCTTTTTATAGTCGGGTGAGAAGCACAGCCCGTTCGGCTTGTAAGCTTCGTCGGTGACCATTTCCATTTTCCCGGTTTTCGGATCGATGCGATACATCGCTTCCTTTATTTCGAGCGGGGCCTTGTGACCTTCATAGATGCTGGTGATGCCGTAGCCGGGATCGGTGAACCAGATTCCTCCGTCGGGATGGACAACAATGTCGTTGGGCGCATTGAGCGGCTTGCCCTGCCAGTTGTCGGCCAACACCGTCACGGCTCCAGTTTGTTCGTAGCGAACCACGCGCCGCGTGTCATGCTCGCAGGTAAGCTGGCGGCCTTCGAAATCGAAGGTGTTGCCGTTGGCGTAGTGCGAGGGCGACCGAATGGTGCTGATGTGCCCGTCCTCCTCGAGCCAACGCAACTGCCGGTCATTGGGGATGTCGCTAAAGATCAGGTAGCGGCCGGCGCCATTCCAGGCCGGACCCTCCGCCCATCGGAGCCCGGTGTAAAGGCGCTCGATAGCCGCATTGTTGGCTTTGAGCTTGGCGAAGCGCGGATCCAGGACCACGATATCGGGGTCCGGATAGCGAATCGGCTCCTTGCCGGTCCAATCCCGCTGAGCAGCCGCCGGAAGCGCAAGCGCAGCCCCTGCAACCACCTGCATAAACGAGCGCCGGGCCATATCCTGCCCCGATCCGCGTTCATCCGCGTCTATCCGCGTCCTAAGAAGAGCTTTTCCCATAACGGTAAGCCAGTATAGCGTAGAGCCAGTCCAGCCGATATATACGTTGAGGCAAAGAGACCGTCGATGCTACCGTTCCTAAGAGAATTCTGGGCCTTTCTGCGAACCCGCAAGAAGTACTGGCTGCTGCCCATCCTGATCATGATGTTGCTGTTCGGCGTTTTGTTGGTGGTGGCGCAAAGCACTGCGATGGCGCCTTTCATTTACACGTTGTTCTAGACGCCACGCCACATGCACATACTGGGCATCTCCGCCTTCTATCACGACAGTGCAGCCGCCCTGGTGCGCGATGGCGACATCGTCGCTGCTGCGCAGGAGGAGCGCTTCAGCCGCAAGAAGCACGACTCGGGATTTCCTTCGCACGCCGTAGAGTTTTGTCTGGCCCGAGCCGGCGTTGCGCTCGCCGATCTCGACTGCGTGGTGTTCTACGACAAGCCGTTTCTCAAGTTCGAACGTCTGCTCGAAACATATATCGCGTATGCTCCGCGCGGGCTGCGGTCGTTCCAAATGGCGATGCCGTTGTGGATCCGCGAGAAGCTGTTTCAAAAAAGTCTGCTGCACGATGAGTTGTTGCGGCTGGGGCCTGGATTCGATTGGCAACAGAAGCTGCTGTTCACCGAACACCACCTGAGCCACGCCGCCAGCGCGTTCTTTCCATCTCCCTTCGAGGAAGCGTTAATCCTCACCATGGACGGCGTAGGAGAGTGGGCGACCACTTCGGTTGCGTTGGGACGCGGAAATAAGATCGACGTGATTAAGGAGATCCACTTCCCGCACTCGCTCGGGCTGTTGTATTCCGCCTTCACGTACTACACCGGCTTCAAGGTGAATTCCGGCGAATACAAAGTGATGGGCCTCGCGCCTTACGGCGAGCCGCGCTACGCGCAAAAGATTCTCGATCATCTCATCGACTTGAAGCCGGACGGATCCTTCCGGTTGAACCTGGAATTTTTCAATTTCTGCACCGGCTTGACGATGACCAACGGGGAGTTTGACCGCTTGTTTGACGGGCCGGTCCGGAAGCCGGAAGAATCGCTGACCCAGCGCCATATGGATCTGGCAGCGTCAGTGCAGCAGGTGCTGGACGAAGTGGTATTGCGGATGACCCGCTCGCTCGCGTCGGAAACCGGCATGCGCAACCTGTGCCTGGCCGGTGGAGTGGCATTAAACTGTGTTTCGAACGGCAAAGTGCAGCGCGATGGACATTTCGAGAAGATCTGGATCCAACCTGCGGCGGGCGATGCCGGTGGCGCGCTGGGAGCTGCTCTGTCCGCCTTTCACCAGTTCAAGAACCAACCTCGCCACGCGAGCGGCTGCTGCGATCGCATGAAAGGCGCGCTGCTGGGCCCGGAGTTTCCGCAAGCTGAGATCGCGCGCCGCCTCACCGCAGCCGGAGCTCGCTATGACGTTTTCGACGATTCCACGCTGCTGGATGCTTGCGCTGACGCGCTCATTGATGAAAAGGCCGTTGGCTGGTTCCAGGGGCGCATGGAATTTGGTCCCCGGGCACTGGGTGCGCGGTCCATTTTGGCCGATGCGCGATCGCCTCGCATGCAGTCCGTGCTGAATCTCAAGGTGAAGTACCGCGAGTCATTCCGGCCGTTCGCGCCCTCGGTGTTACGCGAGCACGTGGGCGAGTGGTTCGAACTGGATGGCGACAGTCCTTACATGCTGCTGGTGGCCGATGTTTTGGAGCACCGGCGCAAGGCGATGACGCCTGCCGAGCAAGAGCTTTTTGGCATCGCGAAATTGAATGTCCCGCGCAGCGATATACCCGCCGTGACGCACGTGGATTATTCGGCGCGCATTCAAACCGTGCATGAGCAAACCAATCCGCGCTATCACGAACTGCTGCGCCGTTTCCATGAGCGAACCGGCTGCCCCGTGATTGTGAATACCAGCTTCAATGTGCGCGGCGAGCCCATCGTTTGCACTCCCGAAGACGCCTTCCGCTGTTTCATGGGCACGGAAATCGATGTGTTGGCGGTGGGCAACTGCATCCTTCGCAAAGAGGATCAGAACCCGGTGCTCAAGCAGCAGTACGAACACCGGTTCACGCCGGATTAGTTGATTATTATGGCTACACAACTTCACGAGGATCTGAACCGGACCCACCAATCGAAAGGCTTCTCCGATCGATCGCTGGGTCTCACTTTCAGCGCTTTTTTCGCGCTACTGGCCGTCTTGCCAATGCGCCGCCATCATCCCTTCCAATGGCGCTGGATCGTGGTAAGCGGCTTCTTCCTGGTAGTTGGGTTGGTGGCGCCTGGGCTATTGCATCCCTTGAGCCGTGTATGGGCGCGGCTGGCGTTGCTGCTCCATAGAGTAGTGAATCCCATCACCACAGCGATCATGTTCTTTTTGGTATTCGTTCCGGCGGGATTGATCTCGAGGCTACTCGGAAAAGATCCTCTGCGCCTGAAGCTGGAACCCGTCGCGGATAGCTACTGGATTGTGCGCGATCCTCCAGGCCCCGCTCCCGACAGCATGCGCAACCAATTCTGAGCATATGGAACTCCTAGCTACAACACCGAAATCAGGTCTCGCTGCGGGCTTCTCCCAACATCGGGAAATCTTCGCCTGCCCAGCGTGCGGCGGCCACCTGACTTGGGGGGACGCGGAAGCTCAGTGCGGAGCCTGCAGCCGCGCGTTTCCCATCGAAGAAGATATACCCCGTTTGTTCCACTCGCACGATCCCGGCGATCAGCGGGATGTTACCGAGATCGTGAAGGCGTTCTACGAAACCAATCCATTTCCCAATTACGACGACCTGGATTCGCGCGAGAGCCTGGCCAACAAAGCGCGGCGCGGCGTATTTGCCCGATTGCTGGATGAACAGATTCCACCGGATTCACTCGTCCTCGAAGTGGGATGCGGCACTGGGCAGTTGACGAATTTTCTTGGGCTAGCTTGGAACCGAACAGTGTTCGGAAGTGATCTTTGCCTCAACTCCCTCCGCCTCGCGAAGGACTTCCGGAACCGCTACACAATAGGTAACGCGGGGTTCCTGCAAATGAATTTGTTCCGCCCGGCTTTCTTCCCCGCAAGCTTCGGCCTGGTAATCTCAAACGGCGTGTTGCACCACACGGGCGATCCCGTAGGCGCATTCGGTTCCATATCCCGATTAGTGAAGCCCGGCGGTTACATCATTGTCGGTCTATATAACAAGATCGGCCGGCTGACCACGGATTTCAGACGCTATATCTTCAACGTGTTCGGGGATGGTTGGAGCAGCCTCTTCGACGGGCACATGCGGAATCGCGAGTATAACAGCGCCCGCAAGCGGGCCTGGTTCATGGATCAATACAAGCATCCGTGCGAGAGCAAACATTCCTACGACGAAGTGCTGGGCTGGTTTGAATCCAATGGATTCGATTTCCTCTTCAGCATCCCGAAGATTGGGCCGGCGCCCTTTGCGGCCGATGAAAAACTATTTGTGCCTCACGGTAAGGGAAGCCGCACTACCCGGATCTTAACGGAACTGGACATGCTGGCGCGGGGCGGAGTGGACGGCGCGCTCTTCATCATGATCGGCCGCAAGCGATCGGCTTAGCCGCTACTGTGGCGCAGGCGTTTTGCCTGCGAACCGCTAGCCTCGCGCGATCCCGCGATACTCGGCTTCGGCATCGCCGGGCAATAGCACCCACAGCGTGTAGATTCCAAGCACGGTTCCCAAAATCGGATGCAGCAGCGCGATGATCCCCACCACAATGGCCAAGGTCCGCGCCCAGGGACGGCGTTCGATCAATCCGAATCCGACGACGAAACCAATCCCCGCCAGCACCAGAGCAATCATTCCCATCGTGGAAAGCACTGCAGGGAGAATGTCGCTCACCGGAAATCCCCAGCCTCTGTCATCAAACCAGTCGTGTCCCCACGCGCCGATCACCCGCGCGCCGATCATCCTGCTTCCGGCTTTTAGCAGGTTCAAAGCCGATAGCGCGATCCAGAACACCGCCAGCATCTTGACATGGCGTCCAACGCGTCCGGCTGAAGGAGACATCGGCGGGGGCGCCGCCGGCACGCCTGCCGGTTTTCCACAAGAACCACAAAACCGTTGATTCGGCTGGACTTCGCCGCCACAATGATTGCAGTACATCGGCCGCCTCCTGGTCGCTTATGACATAATACGGCGGAACCGCGCCGGGTGTTCCGTGATGCAAGGAACCCCTACACCCGGCTGAAGATTATTTCCACTTCGCCCAATCAAATTGACGTTGGGAAGCCAGAATGTCATCAAATGCCGGATCTGGAACCCAGCCGCTTGTGATGTCCGATAGATCCGTTCTGCGCCGGAAGGCTACAGTTGCCGCCGTTAGTTCGTCGACGACGACTTGATTGGGACTCCGCTTCTGCCGGGCCGCTTTTTGGCGAAGAAGGCGATGCACCTCGCGTGGAATGCCACGGATAGTGTACTGTTTTGTGGCTGCCTTCTCCCGCATGCCTACATGCTCTCACGAAATGTAGGCACTGCGCTAAAAACCGAGCCGCGGCCGGAAGGAAGTGCTGCCACGAACGTAGCTCTACCCCGTGGTATCGCTCCCTTCCGGTCGCGGCTCGGTTAGCCCCGCAGCCGCGAAAGCTTACGTGCGCCTCCGCGCTACTTCAAGGGTGAAAAATCGGCTGGATCCAGATACACTGACTCGATTTTCTCCACGATCTTGCCTGATTCAGCCGCGACCTTTATGAATTCGGGATCCTTGCGGAATTCGGCCCAGTTCTTCTCGGCAGCGGCACGGCTGGGATGGGCCAGCAGGTAGATCAGCGTGGTCTTCGAGAGTTCAGGATCCAGCGGCACCCAGTACCCGATGCTCTCAATTCCGTGTCGTTTGAAGGATTCGATATGGTGGTCTCTGAAATTAGCCTTGAGAGCTTCAAGTTTGCCCTCATAGACGTGGTAGGTCCGGAGTTCATAAACGCGGGACTGCGCCGAAGCGCAGGCGGCCAGCAGCGTGAGTAGCGCAAAACATTTTTGGAGCATGGGGACAGTGTAGCCGCATCTCCACTTGACAATCAAGTGAAAAATGCGCGAGACTGATCTGGGAGGTTCCACTCGATTGTCCAGTGCTCGATTGTTCACCGAAGGTAAGTCACGCATCCAGGTGCTGCAAGGTACCCTCGATCTCATCGTCCTGCGCACGCTTCGCAGTTTGGGCCCGCAACACGCTTACGGCATTGCCGCCCGGCTGGAACAAGTTTCCGGGGATTTGTTGAAGCTCAACCAGGGCACGCTCTATCCGGCCTTGGTTCGGCTGGAGCAGCAGGGCTGGATCAAGGGCAAGTGGGATACGACGGAAAACGGCCGGGAAGCGAAATACTACGCCATCACCAAGGCCGGATTGAAAGCGCTCGGGGAGGAAACCCAGCGCTGGCGCCAGCTGTCCGGTCTCGTCGAAAAGCTGTTGGGCGAGGAGTCTTGAGCCATGCGGCACTGCAGACGGCTGTTTGCCAAACTGAAAAATCTTTTCCGTCGCGGCCACGCCGAGCACGAACTGACCCGCGAAGTGTCGGCTCATTTGACGCTGCTCGAAGACGAGTTCCGGCGGCGAGGCATGCGCCTGGAAGACGCGAAGTTCGAAGCGCGGCGGGCTTACGGCGGCGTGGAGCAAGCCAAGCAGCTCCATCGCGAGGAGCGCTCTGTCCTTTGGCTGGAACAGACTGTGCAAGACCTGCGCTACGCATGTCGAAACCTCTTGAAAGCTCCAGGATTCACTAGCATCGCCATACTGACGCTGGCACTCGGCATCGGCGCGAATATCGCCATTTTCGCTGTGGTGAACGCGGTGCTTCTGCAGCCGCTTCCTTTCCAGCATCCGGAGCAGCTGGTCCGTATCTTTGACGACCTGAATGGCGCGGGCGGCAAGGACGTCGGCATGTCCGAGCCGGAATTCGAAGATCTGCGCGATCGCTCCGGCGTTTTCGATGACATCAGCGTCCTCTTTCCGGCCAGCACAGCGTTGAGCGGGGGCGATCATTCCGAGCGCATCGAAATGCTCGGCACCAGCTTCGATTATTTTCACGTTCTCGGCGCTCAGGCCGCCCTGGGACGCGTTTTCGGACCGCGCGATCAAGTGCCCGGTTTCACCGAAGCCGTGGTGATCAGTGATGGATTGTGGAAGCGGCAGTTCGGTGGCGACCCGCATATATTGGGCCGCCGCATTCGAGTGGACGAAGATGGCTACACCATTGTCGGCGTCATGCCGCCCGATTTCCGGCATCCCGGCCAGACGTTGTCCGGCGACGTGGAACTGTGGGCCGCCGCCGGATTCACCGCCAATCCGTTCCCAACCCCATCGCGCGCGCAGCGCTTTCTGCCCGGCGCCATTGCGCGATTGAAGCCAGGCTTGACCATTCGCGAGGCCCAGCAACATCTGGACGCCCTGGCCGCGCAGTTGGCTCAAACTTATCCGAAGGAATATCCGGCAACATCGAAATGGTCGCTGCGGCTCGATCCTGTGCAGGAAAGCCTGACCGGCAGCGTACGGCCCACGCTGATCGTGCTGTTTGGCGCCGTCGGATTCGTGTTGCTGATGGTTGCCGTCAATATGGCGAACCTACTTGTTGCGCGCTCATCCGCCCGCATGCGCGAGTTGGCTATTCGTCAGGCTCTGGGCGCCTCGCGGGCGCGCTTGATCCGGCAATTGCTGACCGAGAGCGCCATGCTATCGCTCGCGGGCGGTCTGGCCGCCGTCTTGGTTCTGGCGCTGACCAAAACATCGCTTCTCGCTCTGATGCCGGCCGATCTGCCGCGTCTCGCCGAAGTGCATTTCGATGTTCGAGTGATCGGCTTGGCCTGCGCTCTCTCGCTGCTCACCGGAATTCTGTTCGGATTGACTCCGGCGCTGCATGCTTCCCGCACCGATCCTAATCTGGATTTGAAGGAAGGCACGCGTGGCGGCACTGCCAGCCGGCGCCAGAATCGTTTTCGAGGCGCGCTGGTGGCTACGGAGGTCGCCTTGTCGGTGGTGTTACTGAGCGGCGCCGCAATTCTGCTGCACAGCTTTTGGAATACCCTGCGTGTCAATCCCGGTTTCGATCCTGAGGGCCTGCTTGTCGCTCGCATCTGGATTCCGTTTCCCAATAATCCTGCCGCGAACAAGTATCTGACTGCGCCCTCCATCGCGGCCTTGAGCCGGGAAATATTGAGTCAGGCCAAGACCCTGCCTGGTATTGAAGCAGTTGTCATGGGCGGCGACAATAGCGTTCCCTTGGTGAATAATTCCCTCAAGCCGATCGCGTTCATGTTACCGGACCAGCCTGATTCCGCACAGAAGGTACGCTCCGCCGAGTTCGCCGTCGTCGGTCCCGAGTTCTTCCAGGTCTTGCGGACGCCTTTGCTGCGCGGGCGCTCCTTCACCGAAGCGGATACGGATAAGACCAAAGGAGTGGTCATCGTAAACGAATCGTTCGCGAAACAATATTTGTCCGGCCACGATGTGGGCCAGCGTTTGAACTTTGGGCGTGCCGACTGGGAGATCGTCGGCGTGGTGGCGGACGTTCGCCATGATGGGTTGGATTCCCCTGCCGTGCCCCGCATCTACCGGGCGATGTATCAAGGTCAAGCCAACGAAATCGCTGTTATTCTGCGCAGCGCGTCCGATTCCGCCGGGCTCAAGCAGGCTGTCACACGAATTGTACATGCCGCGGATCCGGAACTGCCGGTTTATGGGGTTCGCACCATGCCAGAAATGATGGCCGCCTCGCTCGCCCGCCGCCGGTTCTCGCTCTCCTTGATGGCCGTCTTTGGCGCGCTGGCATTGTTTCTGGCATCCATTGGAATTTATGGCGTCATGGCCTACGCCGTCAGCCAGCGAGCCCAGGAATTCAGCATTCGAATGGCTCTGGGCGCCGAAGCGCGCGACATTCTCCTGTTGGCGTTGCGCCCCGGCGCCGTGCTCACGCTAACGGGAGTGGCATTGGGACTCGCGGCCGCACAAGG
>JBEKJJ010000263.1:0-10782 GCA_050011295.1 Bryobacteraceae bacterium | reverse complement strand
GAATGTAACTGCCGATGCCGTCAACACCTGTCATGAGGCTGATCATTTCCGGGCTTCGCGCGATAAACATCATCATGCGCGCCACCTGGAGGGCGTTGCCGCCGAAATTCGTCACTCTCCGCCCCTGCAAGCGTGCCCAGCGCGCGCTGAGTGGCTGCGCGGCGCCGTCAGCCTTTAACCAGTCATTGCCCAAGTAATCGCCGCTTAACCACAAACCGGCTCTGGTTTTGCTATCGAAGAAACCGGCGCCTCCGAGCACGCCGTTGATGTAAGGATACGAAAGCGCCCGAATGCACTTGCTGGCCGCCTCGTTGTTGGACCAGCGCAGCATCAGGCGCATCCAATCGTTCTGGAGGATGTTCGTGCGATATTTGATCGCGACGAGATCCCGTTCGCAATGGTGAGGACAAAGGAGGCAAAGAGCTACGCTGCCTTCAAATGCACGCTTGGGTCACCGGATAACGTGAACGTCTGTGATTGGAAGCTTTGTCATATCGCTGACGTGGGCCTCAACACTCCAATCCCCCTGAGCAATTGGCGCTGGATAGGCTAGTCGGTCATTTTTGCTTTCTGCTCAAACCGAGCAATCACTTCTTGATACCGAAAGTCTGGTCCGGCCTGGGCGAACTACCCGAAATCATTGACGAGATTCGAAGCTTCGAAGCCGCCGAAGATCAGGCCATTGGAAAGGCGCATATAGCTGAATCTGGCGGTTGTTCCGCGCCCCACACACGCGAATTTCACGAGTAGATGAACACCGAGCGGCTCGCGCCCGAAAACGTGGTGCCGACCGCCGTGATCCCGATAGATCCGGGCGCATTGGATGGTATCTGCGACAAAGCGCTGATCTGCGACGGGGTGGCGATCACCACGTCTGTCCTGCCGGAATGGTCAAGCCGGACAGTGGCTCCGAAGTGGTGCACGATCACCGGGCGCTCGACGGAGAAGCCGAACGGGTATTGCGTGGCGAGCGGGAATGCCTGACGGAATTGATCACTGGATCACCGTAGGATGGTGCTGTGGCGGCTAATGATCGGCATGGAAGAGGGTCTGATGAGCGCGATTTTCTGAGACGGCGTTCTATCGATAAATCAGCGCTGCCGGGAATGGTCTTGCACTGCCACCATACCCAATAGTGACCCCGAGTGTCGATGTGTCATCGCCCGTTATTAGACGCGCCGGGTGGATTGTGTTTTTCAACGAAAGAATATATTGGTCAGGTAAGGTTTATTCGCTTTAAGAGGGAGGTCATGCGGGGGTCCGAACGCACGGGATCGTAGCGCGGGTCAACTTTGAGCGCGGCGAGCCAGGGAGTGTGTTCCAGATAGGCTTGCTCCAACTGCTCGAAGACGCGGTCCCAATCGCCGAGGCCGGCATAGATGCAGACGCGGCAGATGGGGGAAACGTATTCGTTTTGGGCAAGCGCGTCGATCTTACTCAACGCATCCTTCGCCCCGGCCGTGTTTCCCGAGCAGGCATAAGCTTCGCCCAAAGCGCCCCACCTGGTGGCCTCGTAAGGTCCGGCCGGGAGTTCGAGCAATTGCGAGATCGCATCCGTGTAGCGGGACTCGCGGAGATACGTATAGGCCAGCAGGAACTGCCCCTCCCGAAAGTGCGGATCGAGAGCGAGCGCGCTCTGCATGGAATCCGCGGCCGGACCGTATTGCCGCTGGTAATAATAGAACCAGCTTTGGTTGCGAAAACTCCACGGCGAGACCGGGTCGAGCTCCGAAGATTTTTCGACAACCAGCCTGGCCTCGTCGAACTCACCGCGGAAGATGTACTGCAGAGCGCCGTAAGCGAGGGCATGTATGTTGCTGGGCTGGAGTTCCCGGGCGGTGCGCAACAACCGGGAGCCTTCCTCCCACTGCCAGTCGTGGCAGCAAGCGATTGCGCCTAGCAGAGCGTAAGCATCGGCGAGGCTTGGGTCCAGCCGAACGGCTTCGAGGGCCGCCTGCCGAGCCCGCGAAATCCCCTCATGCGGCGGCATCACTCCCCAAAAACTAATTTTCAAATAAGCTTCGGCGAGGGCTGCATACGGGGGGGCATAATCGGGATAAAGCGAGATGGCGCTCGTAAATTTCTGCAAAGCTGCTTGCAATCCAGTTTGGGATATCTGATTCCAGAAATGACGGCCCTTCAGAAGCAGCGTGTAGGCTTCCAGCGCCGGCTTGCGCCCGCCCGACGGCAAGCTATCCGCATGGGCCGCCAGGGTGACATGCAGAGAATTCGCGATAGCAAGCGCGATTTCATCCTGCACCGCGAAGACATCGGTGAGCTCACGATCGAATGTGTCCGACCACAGCAGAACCCCCTTGGCGGCGTCAATCACCTGGGCCGAGATCCGCAGGCGGTTTTCCGACTTGCGCACGCTGCCTTCGATGACCGTGCCGGCATGCAGTTGGCGGCCGATCTCGCGAACGTCGTGGCTGCCCTTGAAACGAAACACGGAGGTACGCGCTACTACGTTCAATTGCGGAACGGCGGCCAGCGTGTTCAGGATTTCCTCGGCGATACCATCGCAGAAAAAGTCCTGATCCGGGTCAGGGCTAAGGTTGAGGAAGGGGAGCACCGCAACCGTGCGCGGGTTCAGCGGCCGATGTTCCGGGAGCGGCGTTGGAGTGGTCAGCCGGGGAACAGCGGGGCGCCTCGGCTGGAAGACCGGGACATAGCTGCCCGGAGGGAATTCGACGGAGACCGGATCGGTGGAACCAACTTCCCGGTAATACTCGCTTAGTTTTCTCCGCAGCCGGCGAGCCTCCACGCGCACAATGGAGTCGGCCCGAGGATCGTAGTTCTTATCGCGGTCAAAAACATCGCGCCCCAGCGTATATTCTTTAATTCGATCGGGTTCACCGGAAAGGGTAAGCTCCACGGTGAAACGCAAGAACCGGCACAGGCGTTCAGAGCGTACAAAAAGCGCGGATGTCAGAATTCGATCAAGCTGGGTCCGAATCTGTGCGGGAGAAGGTTGCGCGGAATGCCCGCTATCATCGAGGCTCGCTGCCGGCGTACTGCCTGCCATCGCGTTATTTTCCTTGTGCCCGCGTTTGGTTAAGCTTAACACGCGCAATGCGTTGCCGTTTTCGAGCAGGTTAGCTAGCAGTTAGCTCCCTTTTGTTTCCCTCGACGATCCTGCAATCTGAGATGAAGTGCACGGATGCCGGAAAAAAGGCCGCGTGCGTCATCTGACTCAAAAAATGATGTGTACTCTTGTAGACCTGAATTCTATCCTGGCAGGGATCGCCACGCGCATACGACCCATCGTTGGCGACAAACTCGTCCTCGGAACCCGGCTAGATCCGAACCTGGCACGTATCAAAGGCGATCCGAAACAAATCGACTGGCTTTTTACAAACCTGGCCGCGGACGCCTGTGACGGGATGCCGGGCGGAGGCGAGCTGCTTATCACGACGGCGAATGTGGAGTTAAACCCCGGCAGCGCCCGCGCAATGCATTTGCCGCCCGGCGAATACGTGCAAGTAGAGCTTTCACTCACGAGTGGGCGTCTGGAAGTAGGACCAGTGGTCCGGAGTATTATGCAGCGCATTCAAGGTGCGGTGGCAGTGAAAGGAACTTCCGGATCGGGCGTGGCGGTTGATGTCCTGTTGCCGCGAGCGTCGGCAACGGCTCCGTCAGCGGTGGAAAGAAAACACCGGCGCGGCCGGTCCGGGTTGGTTGTTTTGCTGGTCTCGGGCGACTCTGCCACGCGAGCGCTTACGGGTGATCTGCTCAGGGACGCAGGTTATCAGGTAGTGGAAGCGGCGCACGGAAAAGAGGCGGAGGCGGTTCTGAAGGCTGGCGAAGTGGATCTGATGATCACCGATATCGTGATGCCGGAGCAAGATGGGTTGGAGACTATCCTGTCGGTTCGAGCAATATATCCTGGTCTCAAGATAATCGCGGTGGCAGAAAGCGAGGCGGGCTACCAAATGCGTTCCGCCAAGATGTTCGGTGCGGATTCCGTGATGTCCAAGCCGCTGATGCGCTCGATTCTACGCGATGCGGTTCGTGACCAGATCGGCGGAGGGGGCAGCGCCACGGACGCTGGATGAACGGGCGGCAGGCCAATCAGGTTGACTTTGTCGCCCCTTTAAAAAAGTGGCGTCTTGCCGCCAATTCCCTGCTGGTTCCAGCCGCCGTAGATTTGGCTTGCTGTGCCTGCACGTTCGTCCGCGCGATGTCCGTGGCATGCGCCCAGTTGCCACGGAACACCACAGTGACGCGGCCCCACGTGTTGTTGCGGGTGGGGTCGTAGTGGCTGCCGATCCACTGGGCTGCGATTTCAGGTGTTCTGCCCGCTCTGGATGCGCGCGCTGATCGCATTCCCTAGCACCTGCGCGAAGCCCTGCATCTCGGTTGCGGCGTAGGGGGAGTAGACGAAACGAGCCTGTTTGAGAACTGTTTGAAATTTCGTCATACCTTCAAAGCGGTCCGCCTGGTAATTCCGGACGAACGGCAGCATCAGCGATCCGACTTCAATGGGACTCGCGGTGTGATAATACTCTGAGCGTATGATCGGAAACACGTCCGCTCAGCAATCCGTGGACAACGCCAGCAGCCTCTTAGCAGATGCGCCGACAACCCGTGACCTTCTCGGCTACCGTCAGATGGTTGCACCTGTGGTCGCTCGAATTTCGCAATCCAATCTCGACTCCACTCCCTTGACGATTGGGATATACGGACCATGGGGCAGCGGGAGGACAAGTTTTCTTCGAATGGTGAATGACGATCTGAAGAAGACCGGCATACATCCCATTTGGTTCAACGCGTGGAAATACGACCGCGAGGATAACCTCTGGTCTGCACTCCTGCAAACCGTTCTCGATCAAGCCAAGATCTCCGGCTCATACGGTCGACGCCTTTGGGTTCGTTTTCAGCTATGGCGGAGTACGCTATCGCTTCGGGCTGGGTCATGGGAACTATTCAAGCGCATCGGGGCAGCCTTCCTACGGATACTGCTCTTCCTTCTGGCTCTTTATCTACTTGTCTCTCTACCACACTATCCCACCAGTCTCATAGGTCGAGTCGATTCATTGCGAAACCTCGCGCCGCAGGTTTCGACCCCGGCAGTTACTGTTGTTGCTCGTGTGGCTTTAGCCCTCATCCTGATAGTCCTTGCAAAGCCCGAATCACTGTTAAAGCTATTGGACGCGCGCCTAGGCATTGACTTTGCTCAATCTCTTCCAAGAAGTAATGGAGACACTGAATCACTTCCCGCTCGCTGGCGTCTTCGGCTGCATCCATGACGTCCACGACTAAGCGGTCGCTAGGATAGATCCGCTCTTCACCGGGCTCCTGCATATAGTCCGCGAGCGCTTCGCGCAGTTTTGGATATAGTTTGCAGCCCGTTGACGGAAGTTCGGAAGCGCCTCTCGGCTTTTTCAATATCCGGGAAGGGAGTCTTAGTCTGGGTTCTGTCTCTTCAAGATGACTCTCTTCTATCTGACTCTCTTTGGCGGAAGAACCGTTCCGGGGTAGGGCGGAAGTATCGTTCCGGGGCCCCCCGGAAGTATTCTTCACAGAATCGGTCAGCAACTCGTGCCAAAGAAATTGGAATCCGTTACTGGTCTGGCCGCCATTGTTGCAGCGCTTCATTCGCCGGATGAACTTCGCATTCTCCAGAGCGGCCACATACGCGCGTGCCTGCCTGGGGGAGATGCCCAGTTTGGAGCCGAGTGTTTTCATCGAAGGGAAACAGCTACCGTCACGGCCCGCAAACCGGAGCAGGGCACCGTAGGCGAGCTTGTCTCCTTGACGTGGTCCCCGACACGCGGCAACGCCTGACGGCACAAAGACGCCTGTGAACAGCCCAAACGGGTTGAAGACATCGCCCGGCTGCAACGAGGCACTCACGCCGCCTCCCGGTAATGCTCCAGCGCCTCGCCTTCAAGTAACCGCAGTTCCACATGCCAGTCGTTCAGCAACAGGAGGCCGTGCAAATCGCGATGGCCGGAACGAAGCTGCGCCTCGATCCCGGCGATCTCCCTACGGCAGCGTTCCACCTCAGGCAGCATCCTTTCTTCGCTCCGCCGTGATTTCCGCAAAGGTTCTGCCGTCGCCTTCCAAGTTCGCCGCCTTGCCGGTGTACTTCTCCCAACGCTGGACAATCACGTCGGCGTATTTGGGGTCCAGCTCCATCAGGCGCGCCGACCGCTCGCGGCGTTCACAGGCGATCAGCGAACTGCCCGACCCTCCGAACAAGTCCACCACGATATCCCCCGCCTTGCTGCTGT
Organism: Bryobacteraceae bacterium; assembly: GCA_050011295.1. Lineage (GTDB taxonomy): Bacteria > Acidobacteriota > Terriglobia > Bryobacterales > Bryobacteraceae > Palsa-89. The sequence continues at coordinate 4,546 of JBEKJJ010000263.1, read as the reverse complement.
TGCGAAGCGCGCGCTCGATCAACTCGACCGGCTTCATCGTCGGATGCAGCCGATTCGCGGCGGGCTTTTTCTCTGTCCACAACGTCGATTGCGACTTGTCGCCATACCACGAGTCTTTTTCACCGTTTACGTGGCAATAGAAGATCGGCTCGTGCTGAAACTTGTACCTGCCGAAGCCCCAGGCGAAAGTATTCTTTCCCCAAATGATCTGGCAACGGACTTCGAACCCTGCTGCTTCAAGCGCGTTCTGGAATTCCCGCTGGAAAGCAGATGAATGGCAAATGTATAACGAGGCGCCGGGCTTCACGATAGTTCGAAAGCTCTTAAACGAGGCCCGCAGGAATTGATCGAACTCTACCGGGGTCATGTCATCGTTCTGGATCGTCAGTCTGTCTTTCGTGTAACCCTCGTACCGGCAGTTATAGGGCAAATCGCTGAACACCATGTCCGCGGCTTGGCCTGCCATGAGCCGCTCGACATCGGCTGCTTTGGTCGCGTCTCCACAGAGCACGCGATGCTTTCCGAGCAACCACAGATCACCAGGCTGGCTGACAGGTGTTTCAGGCGGCTCGGGCGCATCGTCTTCATCCGTGAGCCCTGGCTCGATGTCGACGTCCGCGAGGTAGCGCTCCAACTCGGCTGAATCAAAGCCGGTGAGGTCAAGATCGAAGTCGAGATCTTTCAATTCGGAAAGCTCAAGCCCCAGCAGTTCTTCATCCCACTCGGCCCAGCCGACGGATCGGTTCACCATCAGGCGAAAGGCCTTCACTTGCGCCTCGGTCCATTCGTCGCACAGGATCACGGGGACTTCGGTTATGCCGAGCTTCCTTGCTGCTTTCAACCGCAGGTGGCCATCGACAATCTCACCGCTACTGCGCGCCAGTACCGGAATTTTAAAACCAAATTCCTGGATTGACGCAGCCATGCGATCGACAGCGGCATCATTCCGCCGAGGGTTGCGTGCGTAGGGAGCGAGGCGGTCGACCGGCCACATCTCGATATGTGTGTCCAATTCTTGCGAAGTCATGTCCGTGTTTGCGAATGGGCGCGCCGGTACTCAGCGTCCTCTGAATATCAGTTTCCAATCTCAGTCGTCAACAGTTAATTTGCTTGCGAGTAGCGAGCGATTAATTTTGAGTATTGTGAGGATCATGGCCGATGCGTAGCCTGCTTCGATTCGCGGTCCCACTTACCGTCATCCTCGGGGGGCTTCCCTTCTGCACGCCTATTGCGCGCTCGGCCTTGGACGGGGAAGCGCTTACATCGTACCGAACATCGACGGCGGCGCAGCTTCGATTCGTCCCCACTGGCCACCAACGTAGTCTGTGACCTTTCGGGTTTAGCCTTGATGATCGTAATGAAGAGCGTGACGCCTTCCGCTAGGCTATTCCATGGCCTCCACTGGATCTACCAGTCGTGGATATGCTGGTTATGTGATCGACCACATCCGCCCTTAAACATGGCAGCCAGCTCGATACCGCCCGGCAAGTGCTTCTCCTTGACTGGGTGCTTCTGACGGCTGGGGCCGCCCGGGTCACTTGCCCCGGCGGAGAAATGAGGAAACATTGGCCGGTATCAGCCTGCCGCTGTGCCAGAAGACCGAGACCCAGGCGCTGCCATTGGCGTCCACAGCGGCGCTAGGACCAGTAGCGGACGACAATCGAGTTTATTTCTTTTTCTTTCCAAGCACGCCCGCTGAGAACGCGTCACAGCCGTCCCCGGCGCAGGCCCCTAGGGGGCCATTGGTGGGATTGAAGCTCAGGCCAAAAAGAGGAGAGTCGAAGAACGAAGCATCCATCGGCTCAGCCGGGCCAAACGCGTTTGTGGGCGTGGCGTTAATGTATTCGACGTCAGTCTCAAAAAATATGCCGTCGCAGTAAGGGTTGGCCGTATTCGTACATATTGGAACCACGGCCATCCAGTATGAGCCCGCCGTCAGGGTGATGCTCAGTCCTGTCACTTGGACCGTGAATTCGCTCAGTTCAAAAGCGGCGCGGCCTGTCGGAGTGCTGGTGGCCGGCGAAGTTCCGGAATCGACAACGGTACCAGCGCTACCTGCGAATACTCCTTCATTGATCGACCAGTAGGCCACCGACGTTGGTGGGGTTCCTTGGTCGAGGACGCCATACGACGCCAGATTGTTCGTGAAGAGTCCCGTCACTTCCCATTTCTCGCCCGCCGGCACAGTGAACGGAACCCAGGTTGCGGCTCCGTACGGAGTTCCGGGCGCCGCCAGCGTACTCTCGTTGGCCAAGCCATTGGCGATGGTCGGCGGGTAGAGGGGATTAAAGAGAAAGTCCCCGCCGTAGAACAAGCAGTTGCCCGCCGGATTGCCGCATGACCCGCTAGCAGTTTCTGCGGTCCCGGTGGCCGTGGTGGTAGTGGTTTTAAACGGTCCGCTTGCAAACGGTCCATAGTCTTGGACCGTGCGCTTAGCTGGTCCCTGATAGTTCTGCGCTGCCGCCGGCCGCGCGAAAGGAATCAGGGCAGCCGCCAGCGCTATCGAAAATAATGCTTTTCTTACCATTTTGTCTCCTTGTGAATTTCCCCCGAGGGGGATAGTCCCTGACCATGCGATCAGAGCGTCCAAACCGGTTTCAATCCGACGGGTCGAATGACGTCGGCAATACATCACGACTTCGTTGTGTCAAGCACTGCAATTCTCCGAGATCTGTACTAACTATCCCGAGTCACTCTTATTTAGTTGAGGACATCGAGTGTGACCTGAACCGTACGCGGCACTCCCGCGCCTGTCCCGTTTATAGTGATGGTGTGGTTTCCGAGCGCGACTCCCTTACCCACTTTGACTTTCATGGTCGAGGTCCCCGCGCCCGGCGCTCGTATGGTTTCAGGGCTGAAGCTCACCGTCACACCAGTTGGGTAGCCAGTCGCCGATAAGGCAATGGCCGAGTCAAAGCCGCCGGAAATAGTTGTGGTGATGGTGGACGTGCCGGAGCTATCTCTGGCAACGCTAATCGATGTAGGCGATGCGCTGAGGGTATAGCCGGAAGCAGGTTTGGTCACCACCAGGGTGACAGTGACCACTTCCGTAATGCCGCCGGAGGTTCCCGTGACCCTGATGCCATAGGTGCCGATGACTGTGGATGAGCCTACGATGATCGACATGGTTGAAGTTCCAGCCCCGGTAATCGAGGGTGGGCTGAACGTTACGGTCACGCCCGTGGGCTGGCCCGTCGCAGACAAGGAAATGCCCGAGTCGAAGCCGTTCGTAACCGTGCTCGAAATCGTGGACGTTCCCGAGCTGCCCGGCACTACTGAGACCATAGTGGGCGAGGCTGTAAGGCCGAAGCCAGGAGTGTTAATTGTGCTGAGCAACGCACTGATCAAGGCGCTTCCGTTCGGACTGCCCCAACCAGTCGCCAGATCGTAGCCTGTAGTGGCCGGATTGCCGTTGCTGCCGCTGGTGATGTCGTGGAAATCAGTGTCATAGCTCGCGCTTAAACCAATGCCATAAATGGCCGGATTGATGAAGCCGAGCGTGGGCCGACCGTCCAGCACTGCCTGTTCATTGATTAAAGCTAGGTAGCCGGCCCACATGGGCGTGGCGAAACTGGTTCCCCCGTACAAGTTAGCCGTGCAGGTGGTTTGATCGGCGCACACGTAAAAGGTGAAATTTGAATTGGCCGAAACGTCCGGGCCGTTGCGATAGCTGTTGGAGCACTTGGCGCATCCGCTGGCTGTCGTCGTCTGCCAGAAGGGAATCGCGAATTTATTCGGCGAAATGCCGCCACCGCCGTCAACCCAAGCCGTTTCCGAACTCCAAGCGCCGCCCGCAGCGCTGGTTGTTAAGTCCGTCCCGCCCACCGATGTGAGATACACGTCATCCGCGGGGTAGATGATGGAAGACGGCGACCACGCACCGCCGTCGCCTGCCGCCTGAAACAGATTCTGCCCCTGAGCCGCGAACTCCTGAAAGTACGGATTGTCGGTGCTCGGGTCGGCCGGGCTGAAGATCCATGAAGAGCTCAATTGCGCGTTCAGCGGGCTGGCGGTGGCCATGGCGTTAAAGATGGCCGCATCGGTCGATCCGACGTACATCACCAGGCTGGCTAAACCTGGGGCCATTCCGAGCGCCTGAGTCATGTCGATGGTCTGTTCGGTGTCATCACAGCTCGGGAAGGTGCAACTCGTGCTGGTCCCGTCCGTCGAGAGCACGGTGATCGGCACATTGTTGGTTTGACCGGCGTTCGTATAGTAAGTGGCCAAGTCAGCAAGATCGGTGCCGATAAACTCGAACAACCCGAGCGACTGGCCGCTTCCGGTAAGAGCTGTTCCCCCGTAATAGGCCGCTCTCATGTCACTACCGCAGAAGGACTGCTCAGGACAGGAACCCGTCGTGGCCTGGGACGTCATCGTTAGAGGTCTACGCAATAGGGCCGGCTGCGGGATCGAATAGTTGTCCAGGCCCGCGATGTGCCAGAGTTGGAACGGCAGGTCCACCGTGGGCTCGCGGTCCGCGGCATAAAAGGTGCGGTTTTCGGTGGGGTGCTGGTAGAGACCCATCTTCACATGGATCGCTGTCTCG
>JBEKJJ010000262.1:0-10825 GCA_050011295.1 Bryobacteraceae bacterium | reverse complement strand
AAGCTATAGCGCGAACTTCCTGACGCCCCGTTTCGAACGAACTAGATTTGTGCCCGCATGAAATCGCTTCGCGTACTTTCCGCGAACCGCTCCCTTCAGCAACTCGCGGATATCATATTCAGGCCGTAGCTCATCGCTCGCCTTAATTTTGCGTTTCTTCATGGTTTCTTCTTTCATTCTGACTCAGCTTTCGTGACCGCGCCAGCCTTGGTGGTAAAATCAGGACAATAATCTGGTTAAGTAAACAAAACGACGGACGCTGCGGCGACGACCCAATCGGCTCATGCCCAAGGCTCCCACAACGTCATCATCCAGGCTGTCGGAAATAATATCGAAGTCAACACGGTGGGCCAACCCTACCTCACTCTGATCCCAGCCGCGCGGCGCTTCCGACAAGCCACCATCAAGCAACCGCTCGACCTGCTGAAAGCCGACCGCCGCACCGTCGCTCTGGTCGGGCGCGAAGCGGAATTAACCCAACTCCACCAGTGGCTCTCTGGTCCGAAACCTATCTCCGCGCGGACGCTCACTGGCAAAGGCGGCGCCGGCAAGACGCGCTTGGCGCTCGAGCTTCTGTCCGAGCTTGAGGCTAAGCCCGACCGCGAGCCGAATGCTCTACATTGGCTGGGCGGCTTTCTGCGAGAAGATGAAATTGCCCGCTTCTTCGCTCAACCGTTGTTCCGCCAATGGCGCTGGCGACAACCGGCGCTCGTCGTCATCGACAATGCCGCCGCTGTTTCCCAGATTCTGGGCGCTTGGCTCAAGGCCCTTAGCGAATCCGAAACGGAAGATGCACCGTCCTTGCGTTTTCTACTGCTGGAGCGCGACGCAAGTCTCCAGACCGGATGGTATCAATCCCTAGTCGACATTGGCGACCGCTTTGCGTATGAACGCGTCCATGATTTCTTCGATCCCAAGGAGCCGCAGGAGCTCAGGCCCTTGACGGATGCTGAGTTCCGAAGGCGCGTGTTCAACGACACGCTCGATGCCGCCCACGAAAAGCTGGCTCTGCGGCATGCTAGTTTGCCGGCCGCCAGAAAGGCAGTTGAGGCGGAGCTGGAGAAGACCATCACACACATCAAGTGGAATGAGCCGCTGGTGTTGATAATGGCGGCCCTCGACGCCAGCGAAACCGGGAGCGCAGCAGGCTTGCAGCTTGATCGGGCGAGTTTGGCGCTCGGTCTAGCCAGAAGGGAGCGGCAACGGATAAAGGGCTTCGCTCCAGCGGAGCCTGCGGGAGCAGGGGACTTGCTGGTGCATCTTGCCATTTGCGCGACGCTGTGCGGAGGGCTCACACGCAGCGAAGCCGTTCTTGTCGCCGGGCGGGAATGCCAGGAATTGGGCCTCCAATACCCAGGTGGGCATGGCCAGCTCGCCCGCCGCCTGGCTGATGCGATGCCTGCGCCAAGCGGTGGACTCGCTCCGATCTTGCCTGACCTTATCGGCGAAGCGATGTTGACGCTTCATTTGGCGGGACACGGGCAGGGCCCATTTTTTCGCTGCCTGGAGCGCAAGCCTCCCGCCGTCCTGGACGCCTTGGTCCGCATGGCGCAGGACTTTCACTCCGAGCGTTCCACGCTGGGCTGCTTGACCGAGGTCCTTGAGTTGGCCAAGCGCCAGTCCCAGACAGGGCAGTCCGACCTGTTGATGGCGTTATGGCGCCGGCTCCCAGAGCCTGAGGGAACCTACTCACTCCGGGGAGTTGTGTTGGCGACAGAGTTCGCGGTTGACGGAGTGCTCCTTGCGGAAGACAGCGCAACCGAGGTGCGAGCCCAGCGGTTGGCGAGGAAATCTATCGCGCTTAGCGCAGCGGGCCGCCGCGAGGAGGCGCTGGAGGTGGCGCGCGAAGCCGTGGAACTGTACCGGCAGTTGGACAAAGCCAACACGGAAGTCTTCCGCCCCGCCCTGGCGGGTTCGCGGAACAACCTCGCCGTCAGGCTCAGCGACGTGGGCCGGCGCGAGGAGGCGCTGGAGGCGGCGCGCGAAGCGGTTGAACTGTACCGGCAGTTGGGCAAGTCCAATGCGGAAGCCTTCCGCCCCAACCTGGCGACTTCGCTGAACAACCTCGCCAACATGCTGAGCAACGTGGGCCGGCGCGAGGAGGCGCTGGAGGTGGCGCGCGAAGCAGTGGAACTGTACCGGCAGTTGGACAAAGCCAATGCGGAAGCCTTCCGCCCCGCCCTGGCGACTTCGCTGAACAACCTCGCCAACATGCTCAGCGACGTGGGCCGGCGCGAGGAGGCACTGGAGGTGGTGCGCGAGGCAGTGGAACTGTACCGACAGTTGGACAAAGCCAATGCGGAAGCCTTCCGTCCCGCCCTGGCAAGATCGCTCGGCACATTCGCCTCGATTTCCGAGCATGCGGGTGACCCTGGCCAAGCTCTCGACAGCAGCCGCGAGGCACTGGTTCTTCTCGCGGAACCCTTCGCCGCCTGGCCTGCTGTTTTCCTGGCTCTCGCCAGGGCCTGCCTTGGAGTCCATTTGCGTGGCCTCCGCGCTCTTGGCCGCGAGCCTGACGCGGACGCACTCGCGTCCATCGCGCCAATCCTGGCCACTCTTGCGGCGGTAGAATCCTCGAAGGAGCAATCACCATGATCGATCTCGTGCTGGCGACCCAGCAAGTTATACAAGCGGTACTACCGGTCCTCGGCCCTGTGGGCGCGGGAGCCGCAGGCAAGGCTGGCGGCATCGCGGCCGAGACCGCTTGGAACTGGATCAAATCGAAGCTGACCAGCGTTGGGGCAACCGAGGCCGTTCATACTCTCGAACAGGCGCCGACCGATGACATCGCGCAGAAGATGGTGGAGCTCTACATCCAACAGGCTGCTGAGCGCGACGCGGTTTTCCGCGAAGAGCTTCTGAGGCGCTGTGCTGAGTTGGCCTCCGCCGGTCCGCGAGTCCAGAATGCCACCGCCTCTGGCGGAAGCACCGTCGTCCAGGTCAATGAGAGTAAGGACGTCAAGGTGAAAACCGGCTTCTGATCTGGAGAGACCGCCGCGCTGTAGGCTGCTCGTTACTGCGACACACCCAGCGTTCGCATGAGTGCGAACGCGGCAAACACGAGTGTTCGCGCCACGGGCGAGCCAGGTCCCGTCAATCAACGACCAAAAGCTAGAAACCAGCAACCAGAAACCAGAAACGCGGATGTTATCCTGAAATCAAAATGACTTATGACTTGATCGTCATCGGCAGCGGACCCGGCGGCTACTCGGCGGCCGTGCGGGCCGGCCAGTACGGATTGAAAACAGCCATCATCGAAAAAGATACCAAGCTCGGAGGCACTTGCCTGCACGTTGGCTGCATCCCAACCAAGGCGCTGCTCCACACCGCCGATGTTTGGGAGTATTTCCAGAACCCAGGCGAGCAGGGCATTCAGTGCGAAAATCCGAAGCTCGATTACCCCAAGGTCCAGGACCGCAAGAACAAAATCGTCGCCAAACATGCCAAGGGCGTCGAGTTTTTGATGAAGAAGAATAAAGTTGACTGGATCAAGGGTTTTGCGACAATGAAACCGCGGGGCGCAAATGGGCTGCTGCAGGTGGAAGTGAAATCCGACGGCGGGCTGCAAACACTCGAAACCAAGAACGTCATCGTGGCAACTGGTTCTGAGGCTCGCATGCTGCCTGGATTGAAGCCCGACCCCAGAATCATCCTCACCAACATCGAGATTCTCAGCCTGCCCGCGATTCCGAAAAGCATGCTTATCGTCGGCGCGGGAGCCGTGGGCGTGGAGTTCGCATCCATCTTTAATCGATTTGGCACTAAAGTCACCGTCATTGAAATGTTGCCTCGCCTGGTTCCAGTCGAGGATGAAGAAGTTTCGAAAGAGCTGGAGCGCAACTTCAAGAAGACCGGCATCCGTTGCGAAACCGGCGCAAAGGCGGAGAACATTACCAAGACCGACAAGGGCGTCAAGATGTGCGTCGCCATGTCCAACGGCAAGCGCGAGGACATGGAAGCCGAAACGTTGCTGGTCGCAGTCGGCCGCCGGCCCATCACGAATGGTATTGGTTTGGAAACACTGAAGATCGAGTTGGATCGCGAGTTCATTAAAGTAGACGAATACCAGCGCACTGGCGAATCCGGCGTTTATGCCATCGGCGATGTAGTTGCCGGCACGCCGCAGTTGGCGCATGTCGCATCGATGCAAGGAATGGTCGCAGTGGCGCACATGGCCGGCAAACCAGCCAAGCCCATCAACCGCAACCGCATTCCCGGTTGCACCTACACGGAGCCTGGAATCGGAAGCGTCGGCCTCTCGGAAGCGCAGGCTCGCGCGCAAGGTTTCAAGGTGAAGGTCGGAAAATTCCCGTTCTCGGCCAACAGCAAGGCTAGCATCCTGGGCGCTCACGAGGGTTTCGTGAAGGTGATCTCAGACGAAAAATTCGGCGAGATCCTGGGCGTCCATATCATTGGACCGGAAGCGTTCGAACTGGTTTCAGAAGCCGTGGCTGCCATGGAAGCGGAAGCCACTGTAGAGACCATGATGAGCACCATCCATGCCCACCCCACGCTGTATGAGGCCATGGGTGAGGCCTTCAACAATGTCTACGGACTGGCGATCAATATCTGACATGCGCCCTTGTGAACTACGCGACCTCGGGCTACTTGGCTACGGCGAAGCGCTCGCCATCCAGAAGAATCTGGTTGAACAGCGCAAGCAGCAGCTCATCCCCGATCAGCTCCTGATTGTGGAGCATCCGCACGTGATCACGCAGGGCCGCAACGGACACGCGGAGAATCTGCTCGCGAGCGAAGAAATCCTTGAGCGCGCGGGCATCGCATTCCACGCAACCGATCGCGGCGGCGACATCACCTATCACGGCCCGGGCCAGATCGTCGGTTATCCCGTCTTCGATCTGCGAGAATGGAAGCGCGACGTGGTGGCCTACGTCCGTGCGATTGAACAGGTCATTATGGATTCGCTCGCCGAGTTTGGAGTCAAAGCCGTGCGCCTGGAGGGCTGCACCGGTGTGTGGGTGAACGGAAAGAAAATTGCCGCTATCGGTATCCATATCAGCCGCTGGGTTACTTCCCACGGCTTTGCGCTGAATCATACGACGGATTTGAGCTACTTCCAATACATCGTGCCGTGCGGCTTGACGAGGCCTGTTACTTCCATGCGCGAGCTGGGCTCAACGCCAACGCGTGAAGAAGTGACCGCGGCGCTCAAGCGAAATTTCGCGAAGAGCTTCCATTTCGAAATGCAAGTTCCAATTTTGACGGAGACATTTTCATGATTGACGTTGTTATGCCCCAGATGGGCGAGAGTATCGTCGAAGGCACGCTGACCAAATGGCTGAAGAAGGCCGGTGAGCATGTGGAACGCGACGAGCCGTTGTTCGAGATTTCTACTGACAAGGTGGATACAGAAATCCCAGCTCCCGCCGCCGGCGTTCTAAAGGAAGTGCTGGTGGAAGAGGGCAAGACGGTGGCGATCAGCACCGTGGTTGGAAGAATTGAGGAAGGCGCGGGCAACGGAGCATCGGCTCCAGCGCAGGCAGAGGCTCCCGCACCGGCGGCCGCAAAACCAGCGCCGCCTCCTGCACCTGTGCCCCAGCCTCAATCCGACGCTGTGCAAGAGCCATTCGTGGCGGAGCCACGGCAGGAACCGGTGGCAAGCTCCGCAGGTCCATATCCAATTCCGGTTCCCGAACCGCAGACACCGCTAGCCACCGATGGCCCGCTATCGCCCCTGGTTCGCAAAATGGCGCGCGAGTACAACATCGATCTTCGCCAGGTGAAGGGCACCGGCGCAGGCGGACGCATCAGCAAGCAGGATCTGGAAACTTACATGTCCGCGCAAGGCGCCCGGACCATGGCGCAAGCCAGCACGCCGGCTCCCAGCGCGGCGCCCGTAGCGCCCCCGCCGGCCACGCCCATGCCCCGCCCTCAAGCGCCGCAAGCCCGCGTGGAACCGATGAGCATCATGCGCACCAAAATCGCCGAGCACATGCTCGCGAGCAAGCGCACCTCCGCTCACGTGACAACAGTTCACAAAACGGACATGACGAAAGTGGCGAAATTGCGCGATCGTCACAAAGCCGAGTTCCAGCAGCGCTACGGATATTCGCTTACCTATCTGCCCTTCGTGATCGCAGCGACTGTCGAAGCCATTCACGAATATCCAATCCTGAATGCTTCCATCGAAGGCGCGAACATCATCTATCACAACGAAATCAATATCGGGATCGCGGTGGCGCTGGAGAATGGATTGATTGTGCCCGTGATTCGCAACGCCGACGAGAAGAACGTGCTGGGCCTGCAGCGTTCTATCGTGGATCTCGCAACTCGCGCGCGTTCGCGCCAATTGAAGGCGGACGAAGTGCAGGGCGGGACATTCTCCATTACCAATTTCGGAAGCTTCGGCAGCGTGTTCGCCACGCCCATCATCAATCAGCCGCAGGTGGCCATTCTCGGCGTCGGCGCCGTGGAGAAACAGCCGGTGGTGGTTGATGACGCCATCGCCATCCGGTCGGTAGCCTATCTGGCGCTCACCTTCGACCATCGGCTGATCGACGGCGCGCTGGCCGATCAGTTCACCGGCAAGGTAAAATCGATTCTCGAAAACTGGTCGAGAGAGATTTTGTGATCGAACAGCATTTTTTGACATTCTCCGCGCACAAACTCACTCAACTGAGCGGCCGCATTCAGGACTGTTTGGGACGGCTCTCGAGCGAGCAGGTCTGGGCGCGAGGCCACGAGAACGAGAATTCGGTGGGAAACCTGGTGCTGCATCTGTGCGGCAACGTGGACCAGTGGATCGGCTCGGGTATCGGCGGAAAACCAGACGACCGGCAGCGCGACGCCGAGTTCGCAGCTCGCGGCAACATTCAACCCGCCGAGCTGAGCGAACGTTTGGACAAAACCGTGACGGAAGCCGCCGGCACCATTCGGCATCTCGCCCACACGCGATTGTCCGACAAGCTCACCATCCAAAAGTACGACATCACGATGATGGAAGCGATTTACCACGTGGTGGAGCACTTCGCCCAACACACCGGCCAGATCATTTTCGCCACTAAGCTACTAACCGGGCAAGATCTGGGTTACTACAAACACTTAAGTCACCCCACGCCCCGCACCGAACCGCGACCGTGAGGGAGACGGTGATCTTTTCTTAACAAAGCGCGCCTGAAACAATAGTTCTCCAAACCCGTCCTTCTAGTACGGAAGGAATTAATAATGAAAAAGTTATTAGCACTATTCGCTGTCGCGGCACTGGCAACCGGGATGGCCGCTTTCGCTCAAGAGAGCGGCAAGGACGATATGCAGAAGGCCGGCAAAGATGTCAAGAAAGCCGGCAAGGACACCGGTAAGGCGGCCAAGGACAGCGCCAAGGGTGTCAAGAAGGGCACCAAGAAGGCCGTCAACAAGTCCGCGAACGCCACCGAAAAGGGCGCGAAGAAGGTGAAGGAAAAGTCGAACCCGTCATCCTGATTTCACGGGCGCGACTTTCGTCCCAGCGCGCGTAAATTCGAATTTTAGAGTCCGCACGCGCGGGCCATCCGCTGGCGCAAACTTCCATTGGCGCGCGGCTTTCACCGCGAGGCCGGAAAAATACCGGCTGGGCCCCCCGGATTCGACGGTTGCTTTAGCTACATCTCCGGCCGGATCAACTTCCACTCGCACGCTGATGTCAACTTTGCCGTGAATGCTTTCGCGCGCGCGAGGCAGCACCTCGGGCAGCACTTGATGAACGATCTCTCCATGGGCCGGCCGCAATGGAGACGGCTTAGATTCCGCCGCCGGGGGAGCTGGATCGCGCGGCGCTGGGTCAACCGGCTTGGGTGCCACCGTCGCAGGAGCCGCCGTCACAGGTTGAGCAGGCTGGCTCTGCGTTGGCACGGCCGAGCTTTGCGCTGGCGCGGTTGGCGCAGCCTCCCGATTACGGATCAGCAGCGTTCCCGCCGCAATCGCGAGCAGCGCCCCCAGCAGCGCCGTAGTCACCATCGATGCCGAAAAGCGTTTTCCGGAACTAATTGGTTTCCCGCTCAGCCGGTGTTGAATCTCAGCCACCGTCCAGCGGTTCTTTGGATCGCGGCGCAGTGTGTTTCGAGCGATTTCATAAAACGCCGGCATGTTCTCCGGCAACACCGGGTCGCCCGAGTCGCGTGCGTTCCAAACCGGCAGACGCTGTGTCAGCACTTCCACCAGCGTCATGCCCAGCGACCAGACGTCGTCCGCCGGCGTAGGCGAACCGGCGCCAATCTGAGAAACGCCATCGCTTGAAATCTTGAGCCGCCCATCGATCGCCATGAAGTTCGAGGGTTTCAAATGCCCATGCACGAAACCGCTGGAATGCAAGTATTGAAGCGCGCTCAGCGCGGGCTCCATCACTTCCTTGGCCTCCTCCACGGTGAGCGGCCGTTCTGGAATCACCTGTGACAAATCCTCATCGGCATACTCCATCACCACGTAGAGCAGCGGAACTTTGTCCAGATGCCATGTGCCGCGCTCAAACAGGCGCATCAGGTTGGGATGCGAAAGTTCCGCGGCCAACCTCCAGCGGCGCAGCTGGCTCTCAGTGGACGCGGGATCCGCGTGAGTGAGCTTGATGGCCGCTTTGCGCGGTGTCTCGCCGCCATATTCGGTCAGGAAAACGGCTTGGTCCTCGCCGCCGCCCAGGTATTGGCGCAACGGGAAGCCGTCGATCACCTGGCCCTCGCACTGTTGCCAGAATACTTTCATTGCTTCGGAACCGAGACCGTTTGCTCGCCATCGATGTAGGCGATGTATTCAGCTCCCTGCGCGGCCGCCAAGCCTTTCGTCTTGGAACCCTTGGAAGTCTCGAAGGTACGGACGGTGGGGCCGTCGTTGCGCCGTGCGGACATGGCGCGCACGTTCACCTTCTTGCCATCCACTGCGGTGGCCGTGAGCAGGCGGAAGGTCAGCTTGATGCCTTTGCCAATCCCCAGAATTTTCTTTTTGCCGGTTTCGCCCATCACGGTGCCGGTTACCGTAGCGCCTTTCGCGATCACCGTATTGTTATTCACCTGCAGCCCATCCACCGCCGTGAAGCGTAGCGCTTGACCTTCCGGGGCATCGGAGGGAACATCCGATTGAAGAGTGATGCGGAGCGGCAGCGCGTCGCCGACGGTCACCGGCGTCAGCGCAACACTTGGGCGGCGCTGTGCGGGCGTGGGCGAACCCGCGGCAGGTGTCTCCGCATTGACCGGCGGCAATGGCGGCACCGAACCTACTTGAGCAGAGCCGGGTTGAGCGGAGCCGACCGGCGAGGCTTTCCCCGGCTCGGACGGTACGGGAGGCAGCGGCGGAATGTCGGCAGGGGCGGCGGAACTGGGTGCAGTCTGCGACGCCGGCACCTGGGCGGCAGATTGTTGGACAGCCTGGCGTCGATTATTCCACCACCACCCAGCCGCAGCAGCCAGGATCATCACCGCCGCTAAGCCCAGCACCATTCCAAGTTTTGAGGAGCTGCCCGCAGCCTGTGGAGGCGGAGCAGCAATCGGCGCGGGAGGTTCCACTGGAATCGAGACCGCAGGCGGCGTCGGCTGTTGGACCGCGGGTTGGGGCGCGGGTGGCACAGGGCGCTCCGGACGGGTGGTCACAGTCGCGGTTTGCGAAGCGGGCGACGCGGAGGCAGCCGGCGGAACAACCGCAGTTCGGACGGTAGCATCAGGGAAACCTCTCGATTCCCCGCTCGATTCCAATGATCGCTTCAAACTGGTAAGTGCCTTCTCCACTTCCTTCATGGATTGCCAGCGCGCATTCGGATCCTTCGGAAGACAGCGGCTAATGATGGCTTCGAGCAGCGGGGGAGTATCGGGCGCGACATCCGCAAACGGTTTTACATCGTCCCGCAGAACGGACGATAGCGTGGAAATGCTGGATCCTCCGTCGAACGCGCGCCGCCCGCTCACCATTTCGTACAGAACAGAACCGAAGGAGAAAATATCGGAGCGGGCATCCACGGGCAGGCCCTCGGCTTGTTCGGGCGACATGTAACTCACCGTGCCGAGGATCGTTCCTTCCTGCGTGAGTGGTCCCAGATCGGTGGCCTGTTTGTCGCCCGAGGGATTCAGGTCGGTCAGCTTCGCCAATCCAAAATCGAGAATTTTCACCAGGCCCGTCTGCGTGATCATGATGTTGGACGGCTTGAGATCACGGTGGATAATGCCGGCCGCGTGCGCCACGCCGAGTGCATCCGCCATTTGCGCGCCATATTGCAGCACCTGAGGAATCGGGAGCCCGCCGGGTCCGATGGAATCGTGCAGCGTGCTGCCGGAAACAAACTCCATCACCATGAATTGCGCATCGCCCTGACTCACGATGTCGTAGATGGTGATGATGTTCGGATGGTTCAGCGCCGACGCGGCTTGCGCTTCCTGGATGAACCGCCGCCGCCGCTCCGGATCGGTGGACATCTTCGCCGGAAGCACCTTGATAGCGACGAAGCGGTTCAGCCGCGTATCCTGCGCCTTATAGACATCGCCCATTCCGCCGGACCCGAGTTTCTCCAGCAGTTGATATTGAAGGACAGTTGTGCCGACCATCGTTCTTTAGTTTACGAATTCAGCGGCGCGAGGTGTGTGGAGGGTTCTAATGCGAAGGCTTCTCGCTCGCCGCGCTTTCCGCCGGAATCAGCTTTAGCTGCACAGTTTCGTGCGCGCGCTCCTTGATACTTACCTTCTCGCCGTCGGATTCGTGAGGCTTCATGAAATCCGGATCTTGCTCGGCGCCCTGTTCCAGATCCTCCCAAGCGTAGATCTTGTATTCGCCCGGCGCGAGGCCTTTGATAACGAAGTGGCCGTTCTGATCCGTGTCAGTGGTCTTGTAACGTGTCGGCGATCGAGGGCTGCCG
>JBEKJJ010000261.1:0-10853 GCA_050011295.1 Bryobacteraceae bacterium | reverse complement strand
CTGCTCGGCTTCCTCCCCGGAATTGGCGATGATCACGCCCTTCCCCGCCGCCAGCCCATCCGCTTTGAGCACCACCGGAAGAGTGAATTCCGGTAACGCGGCCAGCGCTTGATCCACCGATTGCACCGTGGCAAAGCGTGCGGTCGGGATGCCGGCACGCAGCATGAACTCCTTGGCGAATGCTTTGCTCGCTTCTAAGCGGGCGGCTGCGGCCGTGGGACCAACAATGCGCCGCTCCTTCTCCCGAAACCGATCGACAATGCCGGCCGCGAGCGGAGCTTCGGGCCCCACGACGGTTAGGTCCGCATCGATGGATTCGGCCGCGGCTAAATAATCGGAAGTCGCCAGGCAAGTTGCGACCTGCGCTATGCCTGGATTGCCAGGCGCGGCATACAATGCGGACGTCTTGGCGCTTTGAGCAAGTTTCCAGCAAAGCGCATGTTCCCGGCCTCCTGAACCAATCACAAGAATCTTCATCGCAGAACTAGAAACTAACACACTATGTCACACTAAGAGCTGAACCCCGATGAAGTCCTCGAAGTACGACGTGATTGTGGTGGGCGCCGGACATGCCGGCTGCGAAGCTGCGCGGGCCTGCGCTCGCATGGGCCTGCGCACCGCGATGATCACCATGAACCTGGATCTCATCGCGCAGATGTCCTGCAATCCAGCTGTTGGCGGCATCGCTAAAGGTCACCTGGTTCGCGAAATCGATGCGCTCGGCGGAATAATGGGTGAAGTGACCGATGCAGTCGGAATTCAATTTCGACTGCTGAATACCAGCCGCGGGCCCGCCGTCTGGTCGCCACGCGCCCAGTGCGACAAAAAGCAATACCGTCTCCGCATGCGTCAAGTGCTCGAGAGCGAGCCCAATCTCCGGATTCTGCAGGCAGAAGTGGCGGAATTGAGCATAAGTGGAGCAAGCGCTTCCGCCTGCCAACGAATAACCGGAGTTCTCCTGCGCGACGGCCGAACCATCTCGAGCGACCGCGTGATCATAACCACCGGGACATTCCTCAACGGCCTGGCGCACGTTGGCGAAATGAAGTATAGCTGCGGCCGGAATGGCGAAGCTCCTTCAAACCTGCTCGGCGACCAGCTTCGCAGCCTCGGTCTCGCGTGGACGCGGCTTAAGACCGGAACTCCGCCACGTTTGGATGGCCGCACTATCGATTGGTCGCGCTTCGAAGCCCAAAAAGGCGATGCCGATCCCACACCTTTCTCATTCCTGACCGAGAAGATTGAGCGGGAACAAATCGACTGTTATATATCGTACACTTCAGAACAAACGCTTCAGATCCTGAGAGATAGCATTGCTCGTTCGCCACTTTACAGCGGCCAGATCGAGGGCGTCGGCCCGCGCTATTGTCCTTCCATTGAAGATAAGGTAGTCAAATTTCCTGATAAACTGCGCCACCAGATCTTCTTGGAGCCAGAAGGCCTGGATACATACGAAGTCTATGTGAATGGCATGTCCACGAGCATGCCTATCGATGTCCAGACTGCCATGGTAGCTTCGATCCCGGGACTTGAGGACGCCGAGATGATGCGTCCGGGTTATGCCATCGAATACGACGCCATCGATCCCCGCGAATTGAGCCATAGCCTGGAAGTGAAGTCCATCGCAGGTTTGTTCCTGGCCGGACAGATCAACGGAACGTCGGGATACGAAGAAGCAGCCTGCCAAGGATTGGTTGCGGGGATCAATGCTGCGCGCGGACTGGGAGAGCTTCCGCCGATCAGCATTGGCCGCACCGAGGGCTACACCGGCATTCTCATTGACGATCTCGTCAACAAAGGCGCCGAAGAGCCCTACCGAATGTTCACCTCGCGGGCGGAATTTCGGTTGCACTTGCGCATTGACAATGCGGACGAGCGATTGACGCCGCTCGGGCGGAAGGTCGGCCTGGTGAGTGATCAGCGTTGGAATCTGTATGAACGCAAGCGGGAGCAGAAGCGGCGCGTGGGGAAGCTGCTGGAGAGCGCCCGAATCGAATGCGAGTCTTCGGACGATCATCCAACTCTACTTCAGTGGCTTCGGCGGCCCGAAGCGAAGATCGCGACTCTCGCGGGCCGCATTCGTGAAGTTTTGAGTGAAGAGCCGGTCCACGGACTGCTGACCACCATTGAGACCGAAGCCAAGTACGCCGGCTATATCGCGCAGCAGGAACGCCAGATCGAGCGGCTGCGCGATTCCGAGGGCCGCAGGATTCCGCATGAATTCGAGTTTGCGGAGATCCCAGGTCTGTCGACCGAAGTGAAGCAAAAGCTACAGCGCGTCCGGCCGGAGACCTTGGGGCAGGCTGGCCGCATTCCCGGCGTAACGCCGGCAGCGGTCGCTGTTCTGGATATCTACTTGAGCCTAGCTGTCCGAGCTTGAGGGGACAGTGGTTCCGGAATGGTTCGCCGACCTTCTTCAGCGTGAGCTTGCTGCCTGGGTAACGTTATCACCCGAGCAAGTGTCCCGCCTGTACGAGCATTACGGTCTTCTGGAACGCTGGAACAGAAGGATGAACCTGACATCGGTTGAGCCGGGCCGGGAGTTGGTAGTTCGCCATTATTGCGAATCCTTATTCTTTGCGGCGCAACTTGAGAATCACGGCAGCTCGGTTGTGGACGTCGGCAGTGGCGCTGGTTTTCCTGGTGTTCCGATCGCCATCCTTAAGCCGGACTCGCGTGTGAGCTTGGTGGAATCAAACCAGAGGAAGGCCGTTTTCCTAAGAGAGGCAACTCGGCACATGGCGAACGTTTCAGTAGTCGCGCAAAGGGCCGAGACGGTATCGCACTCATTCGACTGGCTGGTTTCAAGAGCAGTGAATCCCAAGGACGTTGTAGGCCTGGTCCCGCGTCTCGCATCTAGAATCGGTCTGATGTTAGGTGAATCTGATTTTCTCGAGATCCGGAACGCAAAACACATTGCGTGGTCGGAACCGATTCAGTTACCTTGGGGAGACCGCAGGATTTGCGTGCTTGGTGTTTCACGTGGAACGTAAGGAAGTGGGTTCCACGTGGAACCTCTTGGAGTCGGTTTGGGAAAAATCATAGCAATTGCCAATCAAAAAGGCGGCGTTGGCAAAACCACCACTGCCATTAACCTCGGAGCTTCCCTCGCCGCCAACGACCTCCGCGTCCTTGTTGTCGACTCCGACCCCCAAGGCAACGCTACCACCGGCCTTGGAATCTCCAAATCCGACGACCGACCCACACTTTACCAAGTCCTCCTTGGTGACGAAGATCTAGCGAATACTATAGCCCACACCGAGTTCGAAGGCCTAGACATCGTTCCTTCCGACAAAAACCTGGTCGCTGCCAATGTGGAGATGGTTGAGCTAGAGAATCGTGAATCGCTACTCCGTGACAAGCTGGAGCCAATTCGCGACCGCTATCAATACATCCTCATCGATTGCCCACCGGCCCTGGATCTACTAACCATCAACGCAATGGTCGCGGCCGATTCTATCCTGATCCCCATGCAGTGCGAATTCTTCGCCCTCGAGGGAGTCTCCCAGCTTCTAGGTACTCTAGACCGTGTCCGCGAATCCTTCGGGTCGAAAATAAAAATTGAGGGCGTCTTGCTGACCATGTACGACGATCGAACGAATCTCACGCGACAAGTGGAGCAAGATCTGCGCCAGTTCTTCGAAGACAACGTCTTCCAAACCGTCATCCCGCGCAGCATTCGCCTGGCAGAAGCCCCCAGTTTCGGCAAGCCGATTCTGTCCTACGACGTCCGCTCCCGAGGCGCCGAATGCTATATTCAACTGGCAAAGGAGATCCTGGCCCATGAACAAGGCTCCGGACAAACAGCGTAGGGTTCTAGGTAAGGGGCTCTCGGCTCTCCTGCCTACGAAATCCCCGGGCCCTTCGCCCCAGGCCGAACCGCAAGCAGCACCCCATGGGGCTCGCGTGGCCGTCATCCCCATTTTGCAAATCGAACCCAATCACTTGCAGCCACGCACCACGTTCGATCCCGGACGCCTACAAGAATTAGCCAACTCCATACAAGCAAATGGGATAATTCAGCCGCTCATCGTTCGAAGAAAAGGCGCCCACTATGAGCTGATTGCAGGCGAACGCCGTCTCCGCGCTGCCAAGGTCGCTGGCCTCACCGAAGTTCCAGCAGTTATTCAAGATTATGCTGACGACCGGCTCCTCGAGATCGCCCTAGTCGAGAATATCCAACGCGAGGACTTGAATCCCATCGAAACCGCCCAAGCCCTGGAACGCTTGGTTCGCGAGATGCATTTGAGTCACGAGGAAATTGCCAATCGTACGGGCAAGGACCGCACCACCATCACGAACATGATCCGGCTGCTACGTCTTCCCGCCGATGTTCAGCTTCTGGTTGCCGAACGCCGCCTCTCCATGGGTCACGCGCGCGCCATTCTGGGACTCCCAACGCCTGAGCTCCAAACACAAATGGCCGACAAGTCGGCCGCGCAAGGCTATTCCGTCCGCCAGGTAGAACGCCTCGTTAAGAAAATCAGCGAACCTCGCGAACCCTCCGAAAAGCCGCTTCAGGACCCCAATATCAAAGCCGCCATCCGTGAACTTGAAAGCGCGCTCGGCACGCGAGTCCGAATCGTCGAGAAAACCGATCAGCACGGTCGAATAGAAATTGAATACTACTCCCAGGACGACCTGCAGCGCGTTTATGAGATGATCGTCTCGACGCGTAAGGAATAATGGTGCCGGCGGCAGGACTCGAACCTGCGACCTGCGGATTATGAGACCGCCGCTCTAACCACCTGAGCTACACCGGCAATATACCGCTCTTTCAAGGGTATGTGGAGCGTTGCCAGGATGTCAAACTAAGGCTCGTAAATCATTAAAACGCTTGACAAAAATGTAACATTAGACTACTTTAATAGTGGGTGTTGGAGAGACAGAAACTCCGGCACTGAGAGAAGTAAAGCAGGAGGCCCTTATCGACAACGATTACCTTTCGGGGCGACTACCAGCTTCCTCGACTTGCTCCGCCTGAAGCGGATAAAAGCAGGGTGAGATTAACAGCCTCACCGGCTCGCGGCGGTTACACCGCAATCTCAAATGCCGAAGGCGGCAAGCAGGAGTTGGCGGTCGCCCTGTACCATAATTGACAGGC
Organism: Bryobacteraceae bacterium; assembly: GCA_050011295.1. Lineage (GTDB taxonomy): Bacteria > Acidobacteriota > Terriglobia > Bryobacterales > Bryobacteraceae > Palsa-89. The sequence goes on along the minus strand of JBEKJJ010000261.1, from coordinate 5,749 downwards.
CTTTCCCCCTCCAGTAGATTCGAGTAAGTGCCCTCTCCCGTCGTAGAGTTCCGGGATGTCTCCAAAAGCTATCCCATTTACCCAACACCCAGCGCTCGCCTCAAAGAGCTTGCCCTCCTCAATCGCGTCTCGTTCCATCGCGATTTCTGGGCCGTCCGCCATATCACTTTCGAAATTTACCCCGGTGAGACCTTCTGCATCGTTGGCGAGAACGGCTCTGGCAAGAGCACACTACTGCAAATGGTCGCAGGAATTCTGCACCCCTCCAGCGGCGAGATCTCCGTGCGTGGACGCGTCGCCGCATTGCTCGAGCTCGGCTCCGGATTCAACCCCGAATTCAGCGGCCGTGACAATGTTTTTTTGAACGCTGCTATCCTGGGCCTCTCGCGGAAAGAAATTGCCGCCAAGTTCGAGCAGATCGAGGCCTTTGCCGAGATCGGAGATTTCATCGATCAACCGGTGAAGACGTACTCCAGCGGCATGGCGGTGCGCCTCGCGTTTTCGGTTGCGATTCACGTCGACCCGGAAATCCTGCTGGTGGACGAAGCGCTCGCCGTTGGCGACATTTACTTCCATCAACGCTGCATGCGCAAGGTAAATGAGCTACGCGAAAAGGGCGTGACCATTCTGTTCGTCACCCATTCCGCGGGCGAAGTCAAATCGATCGGCGATCGCGCTCTCTGGCTGGATGGCGGGCGCATGCGCGAGCTCGGCAGTACTGAGCACGTGGTCAACCGGTATCTGGCCGCCATGTTTGAGAAGGATAGCGCCTATCTCACCACGCTCCATCGCAACGCCCAACGAATCGCACGCGGCCCCGTAAGAGCGCCGGAAGTGGTCGAGACCATCCCCAACATCGACCATCGTTTTGGAGACGGCCGCGCGGAAATCATCGGTATCGCCGTACTCGATCTCGCCGGTCACCCCATCCATTTGCTCGAACCCCTGTCAGCAATCGTGGTCCGGATCAGCGTTCGCGCTTCTGAAGATATCACCCTCCCGATAGTTGGATTCATCATGCGTAACCATATGGGTCTCGATTTCGCCGGCACCAACACGGCGCGCGAAGGCTTCGAGCTTCCGCCCATGGTCGCGGGCGATGTCTACACGGTGGACTTCCATCTCCAGCTTCCCGAGCTTTATCCTTCCTCATTTTCCTTCTCTCCCGCCATCGCTGACGGAACCCTGCGCTCCTACACAACCTGCGATTGGATCGACAACGCCATCGTCCTTCAAATGAGCCCCGCCGAGGGCGAGATCTACGGGCACCTGCACCTGCCTTGCCGCGTAGAGTTGAACCGATGCCTCGCCAAATCATCTGCCCAAGCGCTGAGCCACGCGGAGCCGAAAGTTGGTTGAGTTTACCGGCGAGCGCGTCATTCCCGGGCAGGTGAATGACGACCTGTGGAGCGAGCATGTGGCGCGCTATGCCTTCGCCAGCCGCTTCGCGGAGGGGAAACGCGTACTCGACGCAGGCTGCGGCGCGGGATACGGCGCAGCCGAGTTGGCACAATCCGCGCTCCAAGTCACCGGTCTCGACATCGCGCCGGACGCGGTAGAATACGCGCGCGCTACGTATCCGATCCCAAATTTATTTTTCCTGGTTTCCTCGTGCATTGCCACGCCTTTTCGCCCGAATAGTTTTGAATTGGTGGTCGCGTTCGAAGTAATCGAGCATCTGCAGGATTACCGCGCGTTCCTGAACGAGTGCGCTCGTGTGGTCACGCCACAGGGTCTTTTCATCGTCTCGTCGCCCAACAAAAGTTATTATGCGGAGTCCCGCGCCAAGACCGGTCCCAATCCTTTCCACGAGCATGAATTCGAAGCTGATGAATTCGTCAGCGAGCTGAGCCGCGTTTTCTCGAACGTCCGATTGCTGCTCGAGAATCGCGTCGAATCCTTCGCGTTTCATCCCGCCAGAACATTCTGGCCCGCCGGCGTGCGAATCGATGGCGGCGGCGGAACGGCGGCCGAGGCAAACTTCCTGATCGGTCTGTGCTCGTTCGGCCGCCTTCCCGACCCACAGTCCTTCGTCTACGTTCCGAAAGCGGCTAATTTACTTCGCGAGCGCGAACAGCATGTCCAGCTTCTGGAGCAGCAGCTCGCGCGCACCAAGCGCTGGCTGGCCGAAGCGCAGGCCGAACGCGACACCTTGCTCGATCTGTATCGCAAGCAGACCGATGAGCTGGTGGACCGGACCCGCTGGGCTGAAAAACTCGGAGCCGAACTCGACGCCCTGGGCGTGGTGCTGACCAATGAACGCAAAGCTGCTGACTCACTGGCCCGTGAATACGAAGCCCGGGTGACGCATCTAGAAGGCGAGAACCTGGCCAAGACCGAATGGGCCCTCGCTACAGTGACCAGTCTTGAACAAAAGGCCAGTGAACTGGCGGAGTGCGTCCGCTTGCTCGAGGCCGCGGAGACCACGGTCGAAGAGCGGACGCTCTGGGCGCAACGCACCGAAAAACTGCGGGCGGATCTCGCCGCCCAACTGGATCTCATCCGCCAGTCGCGCTGGCTGAAGCTGGGGCGAAAGTTTGGGCTTGGCCCGGATCTGTGAGAACGCTCCTAACCATCCTTTGGCGGCTGATCAAGTTTCTTCCGCTCTTGCTGCTCTCGCCTTTTCTGATGCTCGCGGCCATAACTGCCATCGGCGCCGCGGATCTGCTCGGAACTTTCCGAAAAAGAAATCGTTTGCCTCCCGATGTTCGTTGCGCAAATCGCGCGGCCTCCGTCGTAATCCCCAACTGGAATGGACGCGACCTGCTGGAACGCTACCTCCCTTCCATCATCGAAGCGCTTCACGCGAATCCGGACAACGAAGTCATTGTCGTTGATAATGGATCGTCGGACGGCAGCGCCAGCATGCTCGGAGAACGCTTTCCATCCGTGCGCGTGCTGGCGCTGGACCAAAACCTCGGATTCGGCAGCGGTTCAAATGCTGGCTTTCGCGCGGCCAAGAACGACATCGTTGTTTTACTCAATAGCGACATGCGTGTCGAGCCAAATTTCCTCGCACCGCTCCTGGCCGGATTCAACGATGCGCGAGTCTTCGCCGTTTCCTGTCAGATTTTTTTCACCGACCCGAACAAGCTCCGCGAAGAAACGGGACTCACGCAGGGCTGGTGGGAAAACGGCGGACTACGCGTACGTCACCGCGACGACCCGGCCATCACCGATCTGTATCCGTGCTTCTATGGCGGAGGCGGCTCCTGCGCATTCGATCGCCATAAGTTTCTCGAGCTCGGCGGCTTCGACGAACTGCTGCGTCCCTTCTATCTGGAAGACACCGACCTTGGCTATTTGGCGTGGAAGCGCGGCTGGAAGGTGCTGTATCAGCCGCGCAGCGTGGTGTTTCACGAACACCGCGGAACCATCGGGAAACGCTTCTCTCAATCTCATATCGATCTGGTGCTCAAGAAGAATTTCATCCTGTTTTGTTGGAAGAACATCCACGAGTGGCCGCGCCTCGCGTCGCACTTTTTCTTCACATTTGCCGGTGCCGTACTGAGCGTCTTCTTTGGCGATTCCCCGGAACGCGCCAATCTGTCGGCCCTGTGGCGCGCCTTTCTTCAGTTGCCTCAAGCGCTCGGCGCCCGCGCCCGTGCCCGTGCGCTTGCGACTATTTCCGACACGGAGGCGTTCCGAAGGCCGCTGGGCGGCTATTTCCGCGACCGCTTCTTGATCCCCAATCAGGAACCTGAAAAACTGAGCGTCCTGTTCGTTTCACCGTATCCGATCTGTCCTCCAGTCCACGGCGGCGGTGTTTTCATGTATCAAACTGCGCGCGAACTGATGCCGCTATGTTCACTGCACCTGGTGATCCTCCTCGATCACGATTGGGAACAATGGGACCATGCCGAGTTTCAGCAGTCTGCAGCCTCCGCGGAATATCTGGTCCGCATGCAGGGCAAGCCCAAGGAGTTTGGATCCATTCTTCCTTATGCGGTTCGCGAGTTCGCCAACTCGGACCTCGATTGGCTCCTGCATCGCCAGATCTACACGCGCGCCATTGACGTGGTGCAGCTCGAATACACCGCTCTCGGGCAATATCATTGGGATTTTCACCGCATCGCTTGCTTGTTGTTCGAGCACGACATCTACTTTCAATCCATCGGCCGCGGTCTGGCGGGTACTCGCAGCCTGGTCCGGAAAACGAAAGCTACTTTCGAATATCTGCGGGCGCTCCGCTATGAACTAAAGATCCTGCCCAAGTTCGATCGCATTCAGGTTTGCAGTCCCGCGAACGGCGACTATCTTTTATCGTTCCTTCCAAGCCTGACCGGCAAGCTGGATGACAATCGCGCCGGCATCTCGACCGCCCGGTATGATTTCAAGCCCAATGGCCGCGAGCCGCTCACCATGCTTTTTCTCGGAAGCTTTCGCCATCTCCCGAACATAGAAGCGCTGGACTGGTTCATGCGCAAGGTGCTGCCTCGCGTCTTCGAACAATCGCCGGATGCGCGCCTAATAATCGTGGGGGCCGATCCTCCGCAGAAGCATTCCCTGCCCGATCTTGGCGAGCGCATTGAACTCCGCGGATTTGTGGAAGACGTCCGCGAGCCGCTCTCCCGCTACGCGGTTTTCGTGTGCCCCATCCTGAGCGGCTCCGGCATGCGCGTGAAGTTATTGGAGGCTTTCGCAGCAGGCATTCCCGTAGTCTCGACGAACTTAGGAGCAGAAGGCCTGACAGATAAAGATGGCGACGTCTGCGCATTAGCGGATTCGCCGGAAGCGTTCGCCGCAAAAATCCTAGAATTATTTCGAGACCCCGCGAAGGCGAGTGAACTTGCAACACGCGCCCGCGACCGAGTAGTGGCCACGCGTGACATGGGGGTTCTGACTAGACGGTTATTGGAAAGCTACAGCGCGTCACTCAAGGCAAAACGTTTGGGCCGCGAATGAACGCGAATACGCGCGAATAAGAATTTGCGTTCATTCGCGGCCTAATTCGTAGCCTGCTTCTTGTCACTCAAATCATCCTTCAACCGCTTCACCACTCTCTCCGCGGTCTTGCTCAGCTCGCCGGGCGTCGTATCCTTAGGGCGTTCGTAAGTCGACCACACCACATTTTTGCTTTTGCGGTCCACGATGAAGATATTTCCCCGCCCGCGGTTGAACCCGCCGACGCGCACAGTGCCCGAGTCCTCCGTTTTGTCTTTATCGTCTTTCGCCGTCTTGACGCTCGCTTCAGTCTTATTGTCGGTGTCGTCTTTTGCGTCTTTGGCCGGCGCGGGAGGTGCCGGCGGAGGCGGCGGAGGATAGAGTTCCTTGAGCTTGGCCTCGAACGGTTCGCCTAACCGGTCCGTAATAATCGCATCCGCCTTTTGCGGATCTGTCACTACCTGGAACACGCCCATATTGGTCAACCGATTGGCGAGGTATTGATCCATGCCGCCGCTCATCCCCAGAATATAGACCGTGGTCACTTGCTTCAATTGCTGGTTTACCGCCGCGGGAACAGAGGCGGCCAGGAGCGCGAAGGCACAAAACAACTTCATGAGAATATGGTACCAGCGCCCACCGATCATTGTGTATAAATCGCAAAGCATCACGGTAATCATTCCCTGCTTGAACGAAGAACAGGGGATCGAGCGCGTCCTCAGCCGCATGCCCGAATTCGTGGATCAGGTAATCGTGGTGGACAACGGTTCAACTGACCGCACCTCCGACGTGGCGCACGGTTTCGGAGCGGAGGTGATTCGCGAACCGGTCCGGGGCTACGGCCGAAGTTATAAGCGCGGTTTTG
>JBEKJJ010000260.1:0-20716 GCA_050011295.1 Bryobacteraceae bacterium | reverse complement strand
AGATGCTGAGCTGTAGGGCGAGCAGAGCTGTTAAGATCCGCATGAAGATTAGACGCGGGCCGCAGCGGAAACGTTCAAACCGGGCCAAACCCGGGCGGGTTGGCAACCCGCCGCAGGATAGCATCCTGCCCGACTAATCGTAGTGTAAGGCGACTAGCGGATCAATACGGGCGGCGCGGGCTGCCGGAACGCACACCGCGATTGCCGCGATTATCAGCATCATGGCGGCTGAAGCGAAGAGCGTTATGGGGTCGGCCGGGGAGATCCCGAAAAGGTAACTTCTGAGCAGCCGGCCAGCCAATGTCGCTATGCCGATGCCTGTAATGCTTCCGGCGGCGATCAACAGCAGTGCGCCCAAAGCCATCCGGATACCGATTTCGCGCGTGCGGCGCGAGACCAGGTAGGCCAGGACGCCATAGAGTCCCACCGCGGCGAGCAAGAGAGCGAGGAGGCCCAACACGCCCGCGAGGTTTGCGACCATTCGCTCGCGCGCCATGGAGTCTTCAATGCGAATTTCCAGCGTCTTAACGTTGAATACCGGAAATCCCTTGTCCAGAACATCGAACTCGTGGCGAACGGCGGCGATCGTTCCGGCCGTATCCGCAGCCGCAGTCCGAACATGCAGCGTCGGCATGTAAAGAAAGTCCTCCTGATAGGCGAAGTAGACGGCGGGTGGAGGGGCAGCGTGGAGATCGTAGTAATGGCTATTCCGGACGACGCCCACTACCTGAAAGCGGCGCGGGGAATCACCCTGTGCCTGTATGATGCGGCCAATGGGGTTCTCGTTCTTGAAAAGTGCATGGGCCAGCGCCTCATTGATGATGGCTACCCAAGGAGAGCCGGGCTGATCCGCTGCGGTGAAATCGCGCCCAGCGATTAGTGGGAGACCGATGGCATCGAAGAATCCCGGCGTGACTTCGTCGGATGCCACCTGGATCGCGTCGCTCCCCGGCACGAAGATTGACTCGGCGTCGGAGCGGCTGCCCAGCGGGCCATTTTCGGCCAGTGCAGCGGATTCGACGCCCGGAATCGAAGATACGCGGCGGAGCAATTCCCTCGCCAGGATCCGTTTGCGCTGCTCGTTGTAAATCTCTTGCTGCGGCTTCATGGTAAAGAGCAGTACGTGGTCGGGATGCACGCGATAATCGGAGGGTCTAAGATTCTTGAGCGTTCGCGCGAACAGACCCGCTGCGATCAAAAGCACCAATGAGAAAGCCACTTGTGCGATTACCAGAGTTCCGCGGAATCCGGTCCGGCTGGATTCGCCGATGGATGCCGCGGAGTCCGTTTTCAGCGTGGCTGCCAGATGACCGCGCGTTGCTTGAAGCGCAGGGACCAATCCGAAGAGGAGCCCGGTGGCAAGCGAGAGCGCGAACGTAAACATCAACGCGCGTGGGTCCGGATGAAGATCGATAACAATGCTGATGTGACCTTGCGGGAGGAAATGGATCAGAAGTTGTTCGGCGGCATAGGCAACCGCGATTCCCAAAGCTCCTCCTAGCAGCGAAAGCAGTACGCTTTCGGCCAGCATCTGCCGGATGAGGCGCTGGCGGCCTGCGCCCAGTGACGCACGGACGGCGAGTTCGCGGCTGCGCGCAGTGGCTCGCGCCAGCAGCATGTTGGCCACGTTGGCGCAGGCAATCAGCAGTACGGCAGCCACCAGCGCGAACAATACCAATAGCGGCGCGTGAAATTGTTCCATTTGTCCTGGCCAGCTTTTATCGCCTGCCAGCACTCGGACTTGCCTATAATTCCTTCGGCGAATCTCCTGGGCAGGTGTGGTGCGAAGGAACTCCTGAAACTGCGAGTTCACGGCCGCTTCGAGCTGTGGCCGGCTGACACCCGGCTTTGCGCGGCCTGCGGTGTCCCAGGGCCGCTGCGGCAAGTTACCGATTTCGGCGATCTGACTAAGCTCGCGTCCGGCGGGCAAAATCGCCACCCGCAGTTCCGGTTCGAAGCCCTGCTCCAGATCGAAGAACGATGGGGGTGAGACGCCGACGATCACGAAGGGATAGGTGTTGAGATGAATAGTGCGTCCGATCACCGTGGGATCGCCGGCAAAACGCCTCTTCCAGAAGCGATAGGACAGCACCGCTTCCGGCGCCCATTGTCCGGAGCGAACTTCGGGCGTGAAGGTTTGGCCTAGAATCGCATCCACGCCGAGAAAGGTGAAGTAATTCGCCGATACGAACTCACCGACAATACGCTCAGCGCGGCCGTCGTAGGAGAAGCTGAGACCGTCGTTCGAAAACGTGGCGAGATCGGAAAAAATGTTCGCGCGGCGGAGTTGATCGATGAACGCGGACGGAAGCGACATCCGTTGCTCGCTGGCGTTGGTGGCAGTCAAGCGAACCAGGCTACGAGGGTTCGCTACAGGCAGCGGCTTCCACAGCACCGTGTCCAACGCCGTAAATATCGCGCTGTTGGCGCCGATGCCGAGGGCGAGTGAGAGTATCGCGGTGATGGTGAACGTGGGGCTGCGGCGGAAGGTGCGAGTGGCGAAGCGGAGGTCCGCGGTGAGATCTTGAAGTGGCCGCATATCGAGTGTCCTTTCTCAATCTATCGACGCTGGATGGGGGCCGTTCGTTGGGTTTCCGTATAATGTCGGGAGTGGGAGATCACTCATGAAGACAGTATTGGCATTTGGCGCGATCCTGGTTGCGGTAGTGGTGTCATTCGCCGCGGACGCGCCAGCGCCCACTATCGGTAAGGCTGTCGATTTGGAGGTTCAGATAGCGGAGTCCGAGGTAGTGCCGCTGGCGGAGGCCATGCCGGCCGATAAATATGATTTCGCGCCGTCTCAGGGTGAATTCAAAGGCGTGCGTACCTTCTCGCAGCAAATGACGCATATTGCGGCGGTAAATTACCAGGTGGCGTCCGCTGCATTGGGAGAAAAGAATCCAAGCGAGATTGGGGCAGGTGAAAACGGACCGGCATCCATCAAGGGTAAAGACGCCGTGGTGAAATACCTGAAGGATTCCTACGCCTATGCGCACAAAGCCACAGCATCACTGACAGCGGCCAATGCCATGGACATGGTTCCGTCGCCATTTGGCGGTGGGAAAATCGCCCGGATATCGATTGCCGCCTTCCCGGGTTGGCACAGCTTCGATCATTACGGCCAGGCCGTGGTATATGCGCGCATGAATGGCATCGTGCCGCCCGCCAGCCGCCAGTAAGTGACGGCCCGGCCAGCCACGCCCGAGGATGCGGATGCGATCGCACGCATCTACAACGAAGGGATTGAGGATCGCGTGGCTACTTTCGAGACGCGGCTCCGTTCTCTCGAAGATGTACGTGCCTGGTTCGATGGGATTCATCCGATCGTGGTGGTGAAGGATGAAGATGGCGTGGTTGCGTTCGCCGCCACGTCCAGCTACCGGCCGAGGGCGTGTTATGCCGGGGTCGCCGAAGCGTCGGTGTATGTTGCGCGTTCCCATCGCCGCCGCGGGGCTGGCCGAATAGCGCTCGAAGCTTTGATTCAGGCGGCGAAGCAGGCGGGTTTTTGGAAACTGCTTTCGCGCATCTTTCCCGAAAATGCTGCGAGCCGGGGATTGGTTCGCCAGCTCGGATTTCGCGAGGTGGGCGTCTATGAGAAACACGGCCAGTTGGATGGCGAATGGCGCGATGTGGTGATTGTGGAGCGGCTGATCTTGTAAAAAGCCGTTTCTGGTTTCTCGTTGTCGATGGTGTGAGCCTTCGAAACGTCTCGGTACAGGAAGGCGCGATTCCGCGGTTGCTGGCTGCACCATACCAGTGCGGCTGCCAATTTAAGTGCGTCCGCGCTCGGAGTTCGTGGTGATCGAGCCGTTCCTCGGCCAGCTCCCTCAAGACCGGTCGGAGGGTTGGATCACGCGCCAGGTTGCAGGTAGCGCGCCACACCCGCCGTTTCTTGGAGTCTGCGCCGGAAGACAAAGCGGCATCAGCGCACTAACGTCCCAGAAGCCCGGCATCGGGCACTCTTAGTTCGCCTGAGGCGGCCAGTGCAAGTTCCTTGGCGGACACAATCAAGTAGACCCCCGTTTCTGGTTTCTCGTTCCTGATGCTATCGGCATCACGCGCCGGCCAGCAAGGTCCACCCGAAAACGAGAAACAAGAAACGAAACGACGGGAATCGCGGTTTTCTGGGATAATTAGTGGGTGGGTGAGCGAAGCGCACTTGTGGATTTGATCCGTCGCGGACGGCGGCGGCAGATTCGGCACTTGCTTGTCCAGGAAGCTTCTTTCTCAGCGGTGCTGGCGCTCGGTGGCGCAATTCTGCTGCTTCTCACCGGCACTCAGATTCTGAATTGGTATTGGCCGGTGCTGCTCTTTGCCGGGAGCCTTGCGGTGGGAGCTTATCGCGCCCGCACCAAAATGCTCTCCGCGTATCAAGTGGCGCAGTGCATAGATGGACGACTCGGATTGCACGACACGCTTTCCACGGCGTATTATTTTGGCGAGCATCCGGACCGTGCCGGCGCACCTGCGGAATTAATCGAGCGTCAAAGGTCGGCCGCCGAGGATTTGGCGCGTTCGGCCGATGTGCGATTTGGCCTACCTTTCCTCGCGCCCAGAACCTTCTACGTGAACGCCGGCCTGGTGCTGATCGTCGCGGCGATGTTCGGGCTGCGCTATGGAATTAACCGCAGCCTGGATCTGCGGCCGCCGCTGGTTCGCATCGCTTTTGATGGATTTCTGGGATCGCCGCGCGAGATCGCGGATGCGAAGAAGATCAAGCGGGAGCGGCCATTTGACCAGGATGGCCATCGCGAGCAAGGCCAGGCCGTCGATCCATGGGAATCGAAGGAGGGCAATCTGGATCCGGCTCCCGATAGCGTTCTCCAAACCGTGGACACACCCGAACCGAATAATCCGGACGGCGCGTCGGATCCGAAAGCCAACGCCATGGGAAAAGAGCCTGAGCCGCGCGGCAACGATCCGCTGGAGGCTACAGAGAAAGGCGAGGGAGCGAAAGCCGGAAATGACGCGCTGAGCGATGCCAATTCTTCGCCGGATGGCAATTCGCAAGCGGGCAAGCAATCCTCGCAAAAGGATTCCAGTCAATCGGCGAATTCGGGTGAAAATTCCAGCCTCACCGACAAGATGCGCGATGCGCTGGCCAATTTGATGGCCAAGTTGAAGATGCAATCGAAGACGGGCGACGGCAAGCCAGGGAGTTCGTCCAAGCAGAGCGGATCGCAATCGCAGCAGCGTCAGAGTCAAAGCCAGGATCCGAATGGATCCCCGTCCAGCCAGCAGCAGCAAGCGGATGCGGCCGCGAGTTCGCAATCGGAAGCGCAGCAACAATCCCAGAGCGGAGCCCAACAGGCCGCTCAGGGCAAGAGTGACAGCCGCAGCGCGGACCGGCCCAATTCGCCGGATGGCAAGAGCGGCATCGGCAAGCAGGACGGCGACAAGACGGCGCGCGAAGCCGAGCAGTTGCGAGCCATGGGTAAGATCAGCGAGATCATCGGTAAACGCGCGGCCACGGTCACTGGTGAGGTGATGGTGGAAGTGGCGTCCGGAAAGCAGCAGTTGAAGACGCAATATTCGGATCGCAAGGCGACGCACGTGGAGGCCGGCGGCGAAATCAACCGCGACGAAGTGCCGCTGGCGTATCAACAGTACGTGCAGCAGTATTTCGAAGAGATCCGGAAGCTGCCGGTTAAGAGCAAGGCCGAGCCCAAGCCGAAAACATCGGGGAACTAGTCTGGCCGCGAATGAACGCCAATAAACGCGAATAAAACATTTGCGTGCATTCGCGGCCCTACTTCTTGTTGTCTTTCGTCTGTGCGATCGAGAGCGCCAGGTAGTTGACCACCTTGGCCTCGTCGCGCGCTACTTCGTAGTAGGCGGCGCGCAGCAGTTGGTCTTTGCGGTTACGCAGGGTTTCCCGAATGTTCTGCTGGACGCGCGGATCCGTCAGCTCCCGCTGGCCGGCTGGTTCCTTGGAATAAATCTTGAATACCCGGTAGCCTTCCGCAGTTCGAACCACGCCGGTCACCTGGCCGGGCGAGGCTGCCTGAATGGCCTTGCGGATTTCCGGATTGGCCTTCTCGAGCGCGGATTCGGGGACGAAACCCAGGTCGCCGCCGTTGGGCGCGGAGGTGGTTTCCTCGGAAAAATTCTGGGCCAGTTGGGCGAAGTCCTCTCCCTGTTTCAGGCGCGCCACCAGCATGTCAGTTTTCTTGCGGGCTTGTTCCTCGTTCTGGGCCTTGTCGCTTTTGAGATTCCGGACGTTCGGATCCGGATTCGGGGTCACCATGATTTGAGCGAGGTGAATTTGGGCCTCCGGAAAATTGAAGCTGCTTTTGTTGGTGTTATAGAAATCGGTGACATCGCGATCGGAGATTGAGATATGCGAGGTGATTTCTTTCGTGAATAACTTTTGAACGCTGAGGTCGCGCTTGAGCTGCTGCTTCATGTCCTCAACCGTCATTTTAGTGGAGGCGAGTTGCCTCTGAAATTCTTCCTGGGTGTAGGGCGCCTTGAGCTCCGTGAATTTCGATTCCACGTCGGCATCGGTAGCCATCAACCCCAGCTTTTCCGCGCGCTGCAGCATGATCTCGTTGTCCACCAGGCTGCGCAGCACTTCCAGCTTTTGAATCGCCATTTGGTCGTCGCTGGGGCGCTCGGTGGACGACATGAATGTGGACTGATATTTTTTGTCGAGCTCCGCGTAGGTGATGGTACGTCCATTGACGGTGGCGGCGACGTTGTCGGGCGTGGCGCGTTTGCATCCACAGATGAAAAGAACCGTTACCGCTGCGAGAGTGGCGGGAAGGAAACGAAACATTCAGGTGATAACAACTATTCTACAGAAGCAGGCGACGGTAAGGCGGCAGGAAGCAGGTGGCAGGCGGCAGCAAGACCAGTAGCGGATGCGGTAGCGGAGGGCCTTCTGCAGCCTGCCGCCTGCTTCCTGAGTCCTGGCTTGCTAGAATCGCCGGCATGGGGCGCGTTCACTGTTGGCTGCTCGCCTGCGTGGCTGTACTTGCGGGATTCGCAGGCGTTCGCGCATGGAGCGAGCCAAGGAACGACTTTCGCTTCTGCATTCTTGGCGATCGGACTGGCGACGCGCAGGCGGGAGTTTATGAAAGCGTCTGGCGCGACGTGGACCTAGCGCATCCGGATTTCGTGATCAACGTGGGAGATACCATCCAGGGAGGGAACGATGTCACCGCGAGAGCCGAGTGGGACGCGCTTCGGCCTCTCTGGGAGCGATATAATTATCCGCAGCATTTTACGCCCGGCAATCACGACATCTGGTCGGCTGAGTCCCGGACGATCTATGAAAAGGCAACGGGCCGTCCGGCACACTACAGCTTTGATTTTGAAAACGCGCATTTTACCGTGCTGGATAACAGCCAGACAGAGGATCTCAGTGACGATCAGATGGAATTTCTCGCGAGTGACCTCGCGGCTCATAAAGATCGCGATCCCAAGTTCGTGCTCTTTCATAAACCGTTCTGGCTGATCCCGGTGAAGTTCCAGAGCAGCCAGTTTCCATTTCATCAACTGGTCAGGAAATACGGCGCACGGTACGTCATCAGCGGGCATGGGCATCAGTACGTACGCTTGGTTGAGGACGGCATTGTGTATATCGAAGCGGGCAGTTCGGGAGGAAAGCTCAAAGGCGAAGGCTTCGAGAACGGCTGGTTCTTTGGACACATATTCGCGCGTGTGACGGGCGCTAAGGTGGAGATGACGGTGAAAGAGATTGGTGGGCTGTTGGGAAAAGGACGGGTGATTCAATGGGCCGCTGATGAACGTAGATGAACGCAGATTCTTATTCGCGTTTATTTGCGTTTATTCGCGGCTAAGTCACTTCTCGGAAACGATCTTCGACTCCACCCGGAACTTACGGTAGTTGCTCCAGGTCAGCTCCTGCTCCATCGCGATCTTCTTCACCAACCCCAGGCGGCCGGATCCGCTGGTGTACTCGCGCTTGGGCAACCAGACTTCATCATTCACACGGGTCTGTTCGAACACTAGTTTCGCGCCTGGACTCAATCGCGCCAGAAACAGTCCGAAAGAGATGGTGTCCGTGGTTTCCGCCTCCAGGCGCACCCACTGATACTCTGCTTTGTCGATCCACAACTTCCCTCTGATCTTCATCAGCGGTTTGGCGTCGCGTAGCTTCGGCCGGTAATTCGGTTTAGGCGTGGCCGCGATTACCCACGCATCGTGGCCGTCCACTTTCGCGTCACCCTCCAGCCGGAAATCATATAGGTCGGGGATCTCCCGTAAGAACTCGCGATCCTTCGCGCGAGCTTTTTCCAGTTCGGCCAGCCGGCGCTGTCGCTGGTCCGGCGTTTCGCGCTCCAGTTTTGCTACGGCTTTGTCGAGTTTTTCCTGCTGTTTGCGCTGCTCGTCGGGTGGTAAGGGCTTTCCGTCGCGCTCGATGATGCGGCGGTGCGGCTCGCCCGAGAGAACCAATGTTTCCCAGGCCTCGGTTTCTACCGATTTGGTTTGGCCTTTGGAGTCCAGATGGCGCTCCGTGTTCCGGGCCACCCAGGTGTAATCCTGCATGCGCAGCCAGTTCGCTTGATCCAGTTCCACGGATTTGCGTACGATTTCGCGTGCGTCCTGCGCGCACAGCGCCACCGTCGAAATTAACGCAGCTTCCAGTAGAACGATCAGCCGCATACAACAAGCGGGCACCCGCTTAAGATTGTGACCACTCCTGCCCGATTCGCGTCGTCACCACGCGTTCCGGACGGCTGCCTGCCGCGGCGACGAAGCGCTCCACCGGCTCGTAATAAGGCTCGCGGCTCAGCCGGAAGGTCTGGTGGTGGACGGGCATTAAAAACTCCGCGCCACAATCGGCACCCATACGCCAGGCCTGCTCGGGACTGCAGTGCACATGAATCCAGGGGTCATAGGCGCCGATGGGCAAGATGGCAAGATCCACCGGCCGCGGGCCGCGGGCCGCGTGAAACGTGTCCGTGAAGGCCGTGTCTCCGCCGAACACTACGCGATGTTTCTTGGTCTCGATCAGATAGCCATTGAATCCGCGGTAGGTATCGGTGCGCATCCGCGCGCCCCAATGTTTCACTCGAAGCCCGAGAATGCTGAGCGGACCCACGCGCGCTCGCTCGCCCCAGCCGATTTCCTGGACGCTTTTGTAGCGCCGTGTCCGCAGCAGGTCGCTGGTATTGGACGCCGTGACTACCATTGCGCCTGAGCGCTCCAGGCTACGCAATGTGGCCAGGTCGAAATGATCGAAATGCGCATGGGAGAGCAGGATCAGATCGATGTGGGGTAGTTGAGAACGCAACAGTGCAGGCGCCACCATCCGCTTTAAGCCTACTGTCACTGGGCCCATGCGGACGCCGCAGCGGTTACCGAGCACAGGATCCGTAAGGATTGTGAATCCGTCCAGCTTCAGCAGCACGGTACTGTGGCCCAGCCACGCCGCGTGCAACCCCTGCTCCGGCCACTTCTTGGGATGCGGCACAAATGGCGCGGGAGCCATGGGGCGCCTTTGTCTTCGCCGGGTGGCGCAGGCAGTTGTGTCCATCTGGGTTTTGTATTGATTCCTTGCGAACATCGGTGAGAGTTTCAGCCTGGTACCACTACTAATTCGATTATGACATCGAAGAGACTGGTTGTGTTAAGTCTTGTAGTTTCTTCACTTCTCTGTGGCCGCGGCGCCGGGGGCCATGCGGAATACGTCGGGGGGACCATTTCGCAGATTCCAGACGGCTGCTCGGGAATGGTGACTGCCGTGGATGAACAATATTTCGTTTTTTATTCCAAGAAGGCCAGTTGGCGCGTTCCCTACGATAAGATCAACCTGCTGGAATATGGCCAGAAAGTGGACCGCAGGTATATCGCGGCGGCGCTGCTCTCTCCACTATTTCTGCTGGCTAAGAAGCGCAGCCATTTCCTTACCGTGGGCTATTCGGACGAGGAAAATCGCCAGCAGGCCATGGTTTTTCGCGTGGGCAAGGACGACATCCGGATGATGCTGGTGAGCCTGGAGGCGCGCACCGGCCGCAAAGTGGAATTTCAGGATGACGATGCGCGCAAAGCCGGGAAGGGGTAAGGATGGCGCCCTGGCTTTACATTCTGATGTTGCTGGTGCCCATCGCGGCGGATGACGAGCAGGCGCCGGAGGATGAAACGGCCGGTCAACTCGCCAAGGTCCGCAGGATTTATGTCGACATTCTGACCGGCGGTGACACCGCGATCCAGATTCGCGAGCTGCTGATGACCAGCCTGCAGCGGTCCAAGCAGTTCATCATCACGGAGAATGAAGACAAGGCCGACGCGGTGCTGAAGGGTGCGGGCGAGGACGAGGTTTTCACCGATACGTTTCAGGCCTCCGAGGGCATCAACGCGCACACCCAGGTCGGCGAAGGCGGCAGCGCGAGCACGCGAAACTATGCCAGCAGCACTAACAATCACAGCGCCGGATTGACGATCGGCGAAAATTCCAGCCGGCATAGCGAAGAGCGCAAGCATGAGGCGATCGCCACCGTGCGTTTGGTTGGTAAGAATGGCGACATAATCTGGTCCGCCACAGCGGAGAGCCTGGGCGGTAAGTTCCTGGGCGCTAGCGCGGATGTTGCGGATAAGATCGCCAAACGGCTGGTGGCGGATTTCAAGGCCGCGAAGACACGCAAGTAGATCCGCTTGTTGGGCAGCGCGTTAGATCTGCGGTGCTGGCACTGAGCGCCGTTCACGAGACCTGCCGCGCCACTTTCTAAGCGCTTCGACTCCTCCGCCCGGTAACAGAAAATCTTTGCTTCAGGGCAAGGACCGCGGCGTGCAAGAAGCCAGGTAGCGCCTGAATACTCAACACTACAGACGCTACCCGAAAACCAGCGCTTAGCCGATAGTCTTAATCCTCGTCGCCGATGATTCGCCGAGCCGAGTCGAGACCCGCGCGTTCGGCATCTTCCCGTGCAGGATAGACTTCCTGTCCATGATATTTTCGCAGTTTGGTCACGGATCCACGATCATCGATCAGCGTGAAGTCCGCCTTCCATCCGCCAGCCCGCAATTCTTGTGGCTGTGGTAGGATTCCTATTACATCTTGATTCCACTCAACTCTTAATTGCCATCGCCAAAGACGCTTTGAGGCGTTTTCGGACGAAAACTATCGCTGTCGACGGTAGGCCATTGAAAGCAAAGGGAAAATAAATCCTGCAAGGCCGGCCGCCGCGGGGGAGATTCTGACGGTCGACGGCGTCGCAGAAGAGATCAGCGAGGCCCATACGAAGCTCATAAACCTGTCGTACAATACCGTGGCGATGGCAGAGTCGATCGGTGGGAACCAGTCCGCGGGGCATGGAATCTTGATTGTGCCGTGACCCGACGACTCGCAATTCAGTAGCGAAGATTTGGTACGTTCCGCCTGTTGCTGCCGGGGCACTTACCGAGTAATCTTATTCATACGGCGGAGTCCAACCACGAGGGAGACCGCCGACGCCCATGCAGCGCAGGAAAACTGAACCGGTTTATACGCCCGCGGCTACCTATCGGATACAGTTCAACCGCTCGTTCACCTTCCAACAGGCGGCTGAAATAGTCGATTACTTGAACGAGCTCGGGATTTCCGATCTCTACGCCTCGCCCTTTCTGATGGCGCGGCCGGGTAGTCTCCATGGCTACGACGTCACCGATCACAGCCGGTTCAATCCAGAGATCGGCGATGAAAAATCGTTCTTAGGCCTCTCTGAACAGCTTCAGCAGCGCGGCATGGGATTGATTGTCGACGTGGTGCCGAATCATATGTGCATCTCGCATCCGTCCAATCGGTGGTGGTGGGATGTGCTGGAGAATGGGCCTAGCAGTCCCTTCGCACGGTTCTTCGATATCGAGTGGCATCCTCCCAAGGCGGAACTTGCGAACAAAGTATTGTTGCCCGTGCTGGGCGATCAATATGGCCGCGCGCTGGAGAATCAGGAAATCCGCGTCATCTACGAGGACGACGAACTCAAGGTAGCCTTCTATGAGACGCCTTTGCCGCTCGCGCCGCGCACCTGGACCATGATCCTGGAACCAGCAGCCGCTAAGCTACGCGACAAGCTGGATCCTGCACACGAACACGTGGCGGAGCTCGAGAGCATCGTCACGGCCTTGAGCCATCTGGCGGACAACACTGAAACCGACGAAGCTAGGATCCGGGAACGTCAACGCGAGAAAGAGATCGTAAAGAAGCGGCTGGCTACTCTGCTCGGATCAAGCCCGGAAGCGCGCCAGGCGATGGATGAAGCACTGACCGAGATAAACGGCGAGCGCGGCAATCCCCGAAGTTTCGATCGCTTGGAACGGCTTCTCGACAGCGAGGCATATCGCCTCAGCTTCTGGCGCGTCGCGACGGATGAGATCAATTACCGGAGATTTTTTGACATCAACGACCTGGCGGCGATTCGCGTGGAGGACGCTGACGTGTTTTCGCCGGTCCATGCTCTTATCTTCGATTTAGTCAGCCAGGGACATGTTACCGGTCTGCGAGTTGACCATCCGGACGGCCTGTATGAGCCGGAGAAATACTTTCGCTCCTTGCAAGACTTGTCGAAAGCGCAAAGCGGATTGGCCAAGCGAAACGGCAACGGCACGAGTAATGGCGCGCAGCGAACATTTTATATCGTGGCTGAAAAAATCCTGGAAGGAAATGAGCCGTTGCGCACTTCCTGGGCCGTGGAAGGCACCACCGGCTATCGGTTCCTGAACTTGGTAAATGGCCTTTTCGTCGACCGCTCCAAGGAAAAAGCTTTTCAGCAGCTTTACGAGCGGTTCACCGGCCCCTCGGGTGGTTTCGCCGATCTGGTGTGCGACACCAAGCGACTCATCCTGCAAGTTTCCATGTCGAGCGAGCTGAACGTGCTGGCGCGGAAGCTGGATCGGCTCTCCGAACAGCATCGCTGGTATCGCGACTTCACGCTTGAGAACCTGCGTGACGCGCTCCGCGAAGTTGTGGCTACGTTCCCTGTCTATAGAACGTACATTCGGTCCGATGATAAGGAAGCGGATACGGAAGATCGCCGTCAAATCAACATTGCAATTCGAGAGGCCAAGCGCCGCAATCCAGCCGTGAACGCATCTGTTTTCGATTTCATCCAAAGCTTGTTGCTGCTCGAACATCCCGAGGGGCTTGACGACGCGCAACGCGCCGAACGTCACGCTTTCGCTATGAAGTTTCAGCAATTGACTTCGCCGGTGATGGCCAAGGGAGTGGAGGACACCGCTTTTTATCGCTACTACCCGTTAGCTTCGCTGAACGAAGTGGGCGGCGGACCGGAACGATTCGGGGTCTCGGTGAGTGCGTTTCACCGCAGAAACCTGATCCGCGGCGAGCTGTGGCCGAACAGCATGAATGCTACCTCCACGCACGATACCAAGCGCGGCGAAGACGTTCGCGCGCGGATCAATGTACTATCCGAGATGCCGGGCGAATGGTATCGCGTGATTCGGCGTTGGCGAGAAATCAACCGGCGATCAAAGACGAAAGCCGGCGAGCTGATTTCTCCCGGCGCCAACGAAGAGTATCTGCTCTATCAGACGCTGGTCGGAACCTGGCCGCTCCAGCCCATGAATGCGGAGGAACATGAAGTCTATGTGGAGCGCATTCAGCGGTACATGGAGAAGGCATTGCACGAGGCCAAGGTCCATACCAGTTGGATTAACCCGAATCTGGAATATGATCGGGCTGTGCGGCAGTTCGTCGCAAAAATTTTAGATCCTTCGCCCGAGAACGCCTTCCTGGAAGATTTTCGCCAGTTTCAAGCGCCAATTGCGAAGGCCGGTATCTGGAACTCTGTTTCTCAAGTGGTGTTGAAGATCGCGTCTCCCGGCATGCCCGATTTCTATCAGGGAAATGAGTTGTGGTGTTTCGATTTGGTGGATCCCGACAACAGGCGTCCCGTCGATTTTGAGCTGCGCCGCCGGATGCTCTCGCAATTCGAGGAGCAGGCTTCGCGCGACCGTGCTGCGTTGGTGGAGCGGCTGGCCGCGAATCCGTGTGATGGGGCCATCAAGCTTTACACCACCAGCGTCGCGCTTCGGCTACGCAAAGATGCGAAAGATCTGTTCGCTAAGGGTTCCTATACTCCGTTAACTGCAACCGGAAACCGCGCCAACCACGTGGTGGGATTCGCACGCAGTTTCGCGGGCAAGACCGTGATCGCGCTGGCCGGCAGATTCTTTCTCCGGCTGTTTAACGGGCACCCTGCGCCTACAGGCGATGTTTGGGGAAACACGGCGTTGATCCTGCCCAAAAAGATCAGGCAACCGCGTTTTCAGGATGCACTCACCGGCCGCGATATAGCAATTGAGCAGCGCGAAGATGGCGCGGTGATCTCTCTTTCCCAAGCATTTTCCCATTGTCCGGCCGCTCTTTTAGTCAGCCAGGAGACCGATTAGTTCCGCATGGTCTGGCGGACGGCATATCGCGCTACGCCCGTTCCCGGTGGAGGCGTCCAATTCAGGGTTTGGGCGCCCCATGTTCAAACGCTCGCGGTGAATGTCGGCGGCGCGGTGTTTCCGATGACGCGCGAAGGAGAGGACTTCCAGGTTCTGGTGAAGCAGACCCAGCCGGGGCAAACGTATTCGCTGGTCCTGGATGACGCCAAAGAGCGGCCCGATCCCGTTTCCCGATCGCAGCCACAAGGAGTTCATGGACTGTCGGAGATCATCGATCCAAACGCGTTTGTCTGGTCTGACCAGGATTGGAAGGGCCTGGATCTGGATCAGTACATCATCTATGAGCTGCACGTTGGTATTTTCACGCCCGAGGGAACCTTCGAAGGCGCAATTCAAAAGATTCCATATCTCAAAGAGCTCGGTATCACTGCGATTGAGTTGATGCCGGTGGCCGAGTTTCCCGGACGCCGGAACTGGGGTTACGATGGCGTGGATCTTTTCGCGCCCCACTCTTCTTACGGCGGTCCCGTGGGATTGAAGAAGTTGGTGAATGCCTGCCACCGCGCGGGGCTGGCGGTGGTGCTGGACGTGGTTTATAACCATGTTGGGCCAGAAGGAAACTATCTCGCTGAATTCGGCCCCTACTTCACGGATCATTACCGGACGCCTTGGGGCCCGGCTGTCAACTTCGATGGACCGGCGAGCGATGGCGTGCGGCGATTCTTCATCGACAATGCGCTTTATTGGTTGACCGAATATCACATGGATGCGTTGCGGCTGGATGCCATCCATAGCATCTACGACATGGGCGCAGTCCACATTCTTGCAGAGCTGGACGAGCGGTTCCATGAGGAGGCAGAGCAGCTTGGACGGCGCGCCTGGCTGATTGCTGAGAGCGATCTCAATGATGTCCGCGTGATCCAGCCGCGCTCGGGCGGAGGCTACGGGCTGGATGCGCAATGGTTCGACGAATTCCATCATGCGCTGTTCAGCTTTCTGACCAACACCCGGCGCGGGTTTCTGGATGCGTTCGGAAGGCTGGCGGACATTCAGAAAGCTCTGGCAGAAGGCTTCGTGTACGACGGAATCTATTCGCCTTATCGCCGGCGCCGGTTCGGAACCTCATCCAAAGACCTGCCTGGGGATAAATTCGTGGTTTTTATTCAGAATCACGACCAGGTAGCCAATACTAATCAAGGAATGCGATTATCCCGGTTGGTTTCGCTCGACCAGTTCAAGCTGGCGGCCACGCTGCTATTTTGTGCGCCCTATCTTCCGCTGCTGTTCATGGGTGAGGAGTTTGCCGAGACCGCGCCCTTCCTGTACTTCACCAGCCATCTCGATCCAGTGCTGGCCAAGTTGGTCACCGAGGGACGGCGGAAGGAATACGCCGAGTTCGCTACGTCGCCGAGTTTTTTGACCCACAGGCGCCGGCCACGTTTGAAAGATCGAAAATCACTTGGCCGCTACTCGAAGAAGCTGGCCATCAGGCGATTTTGAGCGTCTACCGCGAGTTGATTGCTTTGCGGAACGCTGGCCCTGCTTATCGAATTGCCGCAAAGATCTGACGACGGTAACGATCGATGATGCCGTGCTTCGAATGGAGCGCAGTGACCCATCCGGCAGCCGCGCATTGCTGGTATGCAACTTTGGGCCAACGAACGCTACGCTCGATGAGCACGGGCAACTCGCGCTTCAAACAAAGCCCTCCATCGAGGGAACTATCGCTGGTCACAGCGCCGTCCTTTTTATTGGCCGCGAATGAACGCGAATAAACGCGAATAAGAATTTTGTTTTATTTGCGTTCATTCGCGTTCATTTGCGGCCAATAATCAATGCCGGGAACTCAGCGAATACGTACGGTCCCACAACGCCATGCCGCCGATGCTCGGGCCTGAGATCACGATTTCCACTCTGCGGTTCTGTTCGCGGCCGCCCGCGCTTGCATTGGATACTAGGGGACGCGTTCCGCCAAAACCTGCAGCCTGAACCGAAACAGGCGTGAAGCCGTTGCCTACCAACGTGGCACGAACCTCGCGCGCGCGATGCTCGGAAAGCTCGCGCTGTTCGATGTCACTGCCACGGTCGTCGGTGAATCCTTCCACGGAAACCGTCAGATCGCGGCGCGTGGAGAGCATGGAGGCTATCAGCGCGAGCCGTTCCGAAGCGTTTCGCCTGAGCGTGGCGCCTGCTTCAAAGGACGCATCCGGCAGCGTGACCACCAAGCCGCGCGGCGTGTCCCGGGCCGTTAACACGCCGTTCAAGCGCTCCAGCAATTCCGCACGAGCCCGGCGCTGTGCTCCGGTGGGTTGCGGCGCTACCACTGGTACGGGCTGAGCTTCGATCGGGGGCGGTGGGGCCGGCTGGGCTTGGATTTGCGCAGCGCTAGCGCGTTCCTGCGCGGCTTGGGCGTCAGCGCGCGCGGCATCGGCTGCTTCTCGCGCGGCGAAGGCCGCTGCCTGAGCCTGCTGGGCTTGTCTTTCAGCTCTCTCTCGCGCCCGGCTCTCTTCCAACTGCTGCTCGCGTTCTTCGGAAACGCGTTCTTCATTGCCGCGCTTGATTGCGATGGTTCGCGCATCCTCCGCCATCTGCGCTGCCTCGCGTGCTCTCGAAACAATCATGTGCGTATCCTGCTTGCGGAGCTGCATGTTCTGCGCGTCCGCCAACAGTTGATCGGCCTTGCCGATGGTATCCGCCGCATACTGATCTGCACCTACGGATCGCGCGATCTGGATCGCGTTCTGCGCTTGATAAAGCTCCAGCACCGCTTCGTAGCGATCGTACGGCAGCTTTTCCTGCTCGGATTCCATCGTCCGGAGCTGGCCTGGGTTCATGGTCAACGTGTATTGCCCACGCGGTAACAGTTCGTACTTCGCCATGACCGGCTCGATCTTCCCAACGGTGTCCGGCCGGATCACATTCTCCATGACCACCACGTCGCTCGGTGTGGTTACGGCGTAGTAGGGCTCGGCGGTCACCATCAGCCCCAATGCCTGCAGGTCCGTGGTGACGATGGTCTTGGCTTTGTCGGAGGACCCCACCAGAAGTTCTCCAAGATTCTTGGGGCGGCCCTCCGGTGTAATGGCCCACAAAACGTAAGTAAGATACTCGCGGCCATAACGCGTGGGCGGCTCCAGGTGCTCGAATTTCGCATCGATCACTATGCGGCCGCGCTTGCTCTCCACCGTCGCTGTGCCTTTAGCTTTGGGAAGCAATACGGTGCCTTGAAAGTCGATCATAGTTGGGCCGCCGCGGTGCTCGTAGTTCACGGCCGGCAGGCTGCGCGAAACCACTGTCACACGATAAATAGGTTGTGGATCCTGTTGTGGTAACACCCGGGTGGGCTGGCACCAGGCTGGCCCTCCCAGCGCTACTAGCAAGGCTGCGAGTTCCAATAGTACGGCTTTCATTCGATATCCTCCTTTTTGATAAAGGTTGCACCTCGAATGCCGTTCAAATTCCCTCGTGAATTCATAGCGTTGCAATAGCGTTACAGGGGGTGACAAAGCGCCGGGCCGGAAATATTGACCGGCAGGCAAAAGAAGACCAAGTCATGCCGATAAGAAACATCGGAGAATGTCATGGTCAAAGAAGTAGGGTTGGGCGATTCGTTTACCCAAGATATCACTGTACTTCTGGCATCATTTTCCGAGCGGGATACGGCTGGCAAGCAATCGTTGTCACAACTACTTGTCTCCGATCCACGGGCCTTCGGAGCTTCGGCCATAGCGGTTTTGGCAAAGAGTCAACCATCTCCGGGAGTTCGTTACCTGGTGCACTTACTCATGAAGGGAAAGTTGCTGCCGTCCAGTCTGTTGGACTTGCGGGTTGCTGACACGCGGCAAGCCCTGGGGGCGCTGCATGCCGTTACAGCGAATGGAACCAATCTGCAGCCTATGTTGGAATTGGCGCTCAACAAAGTTCTGCAGGATCAACCCAGCCCTGAAAACAGCAACCGCATTCTACGAGTTCTGGAGCTGCTGGCCGCCATTGCGCCGCCCGCCTTCTGGAACTCCTTTCAGTTGGAGTTGATGGCGCATCCGGACAAAGTGATTCGATCCAAGGCAGCTTTGCTAATCGGCCGTAGCGGCCGGAACTCCGCCTGGATCGGAAGGCGTTTTATGGACCGTGATGCGCGCGTCCAGGCCAGCGCTGTCGAAGCGCTTTGGGCGGTGGAGGCGAATGAAGCACGCCCACTTTTGCTTACAGCCGCTAAGTCGAAGCACAATCGGGTGGCTGCCAATGCCCTGCTCGGCCTGCATCGCATCGCGGAAATGAAAGCCATCCGCATGCTACTCGACATGGCGTGCCAAAAGGAAGATCCGGCCTTTCAGGTATCAGCATTGTGGGCGATTGGGGAAAGCATGGATCCGCGTTTTCTCCCGTTCCTCATGGAGCAGTTCAAAATCTCGGAGGGGAAAACACGTTTGGCTGTCACTCGTGCGATGGCCTCCATACGGCGCCGTGAAAAGCTGAATGCGGAGGCTGGAATATTACGATTCCGCGTCTCGCAGGCTAGCGTTACCCCGGACGGCAAACGAAGTTTCGCTCTGGTGCTTTCCTCTGAGCCGCCCCGCGATCTCAGCGCGCTCACGCTCATGGATTTCGCGCTTTGGGAAGCGGGCCAACTGGTAGAAAACTATCAGGTGAAGTTACTCGCCCCGCCGGCGGCACTGGCGTCCGGCTTTGTTGCGCCTCGATTCATATCCAACTCCGATCCTTACGGCCATGCTATTACAGCTGCCCTGAATCGATCGAGTGCCGCAAAGCGTCCCGACGATCTATGGCGAATTGACCGCTATTCCATCGAGCCGCCCAGAGAAGACGGCGAGGCAGCCCGGGAACAATCTTTTTTGCCATACGATGACAGCATCGCCACTCAAGAAGTGAAGATGCGGCAGTGCTTCCTCGCGTCGCCGGATCTTCTGAGTAAGGTGATTGCAGGCGACGTGCCCCGCGACCGAGTGGCGGTGGATGCGTTGGCGGCTATCCAACGCCAATGTGAAGCCATTAGCAAACATTCCGGGAAGCGGCACATGTTCGTGTTCCTGCATGAAAAAGCCGCCGCCCAACTGGAAGAACCGGACAAGGCGGCCGCGCTTAAGACACTGCTCGCCAATGAGCGCATCGTGTTACACGGCTTTGCTCCCGGCTTTTCCTGCCCTGCGTTCCGGGATCTCTGTTCATCCCTTCCGGATGGCACTTTTAGCGATGCGTCCGCGGAGGGATTGCCGGAAGCGCTCGAGGAAATCTATTCGTTATTGATGAACGGACGCGTAATCACCTACCAGATGGAGTCCCCAGTGGAAGCCAGTCCCGCGACGCTCAAAGTTTCGAGTAGTCTCGGATCCGGCCAGATGGAAATTGCATGGCCGGAAGTTGCAGCGCCGGTGCCCGAAGCCGCGGTTGAAGCTGCTATTTCGACTGAGCCTCTCGCTTGAGCTTTTCCCCGTCTTTCTTGATCTCGCGTGAGGCCGCCGCAGCATCGCGGCGGGCTTCCTCGGCAGCCTCATGGGCGCCCTGCTTCAATTTCCGGCCGGCTTCCTGGGTTTCGTGCTTCAATTCCCGTTGATCTCTGCGGTTACATCCGCTGCCAAGCCAACACATCAATACCAGGAGCGCCACTGCTTGCCGGGGTTTGTTCACGCACGTATGACGTCACGCCGGCGAGCGTTGTTACCAATCTATATTACCGATTTATGTTACGGCTATGTTCAGAGCTTTCAGGAACACTGCGTCTGCATCGGTTAATCCTGTCGCCGCTTCGGCGCTGGGTGCCAATTCGAGCGGCCGATGGGCGCTCTCGTCGATCCGCGTGTAGAGCGAGAGATCAACCGCCATGTCAACTTCGAAACCCTGATTTTCCAGCGCAGCCATCGCGTCTCGGACGTCTGAGGAATCCAGCATGGCGCGATTGATGGCGCGTCTCAAATTTTCGAGCAATCCTGCCGCGGCATCGTCTGGACGATCAGTCATGATTTCTCTCCTCCTCCATCACGCTTGGCACAATTCCAGGCAACTACAAATCCAAAATCTGTATCTAGCAGATAATCCAGCGCATAGCGGCGTGATCGGCCGTTGTCGCGCGATGGTGACGTAGGACTGTGTGGGCGAAATAACCCAACGCGACGGAGTTTTAGGAGGCGCGGCTGGGCTCGAACCAGCGACCCTCAGCTTTGGAGCAGCTGGTGGAGAGGCTCTCATTAGAAGCCGGTGTCAGTTCCGTGAGTTGGGCCGTACGAGCCGAGATTCTGGAATAGGGACGTCCGACGTACCAGGCTAGAGCGAGCGCAGAAAGTTCAGTACATCTTGCCGCTCTTCCGCCTTCAGCCTATTGAAGTGCTCGATGACCTTATTC
>JBEKJJ010000259.1:0-10872 GCA_050011295.1 Bryobacteraceae bacterium | reverse complement strand
TTGCCGCCGCGGTTCGATATCTCAAACAACGCAGTACCGTTGCCTTTAGCCGAGTCACGCGGCTTCAAGACATCCAAGTCAGCGGAGAACTCCACCAGGCCATCGTCATTGCGCGGAGCCAGATCAATGTCCGCGATAATCCGATTCGCCGGAAGCTTGGGATCCACCGCGAAGTGCACTTTCGCGACAATGTGCTCATAAGGACCGCCCAGATAATCGGTGCGCTCCACCAGCTCCACGCTGGTGACCGCCGCAAACGATGCGCCCGCGAGAACAAGCGAACCAGCCGTGAGACGATGCCACATGCTTGTACATTGTACAAGTGGGGCAACGCCATGCGCTGCCTACAGTCAAACCGTCGAAGCTCGCACGATATGCCCACCTCGTGCGGCAGGCGCTTTCGCCTGCCAACTCTCAGCAAAATACCGCGCGACAATTTGCGCCGGCCCCAGATCCTCCACGTCCGAAAATCCCAGCGCAGTCAACTTAGTCCGCAGCTCATCGGCTTCAAAATAGTTCACCCACGCTTCGCCCACCGCCGCCACGCGCGCGGCGCGCCTCTCATGGTCAGTACGCATTTCCGGCGAAAGGGATTCCGGAGGATCGCTGTAATCAAAAACTACGTCTGCACCGCCAGGCAAACTCGCAATGAACCCGAGCGTCGACCATGTAGCCTCCGCCGTCAGATACGGCACCACTCCGAGCCAAGTGAAAAATGTCCGCCGCGCAAAATCAAAACCAGCCGCCGCCAATCCCTCAGCCAACCGCTGCCGCTCGAAATCCACCGGCGCGAAAATCAGATTATCCGGAACCGCGATCGTGGCACCCGCCAGCCGTTCACGCTTCCACGCCTGCGTAGCTGGATGATCCACTTCAAAAATTTGCAGCCGCTCTCGAAATGTCCCGCGATACGCATAAGTGTCCAGCCCCGCTCCCAGCACCACCAGTTGTTGCACGCCCCGTTCAATTGCAGCTGCCAGCGCATCCTCCGCAAACCGCGTCCGCACGGC
Organism: Bryobacteraceae bacterium; assembly: GCA_050011295.1. Lineage (GTDB taxonomy): Bacteria > Acidobacteriota > Terriglobia > Bryobacterales > Bryobacteraceae > Palsa-89. The sequence continues at coordinate 9,862 of JBEKJJ010000259.1, read as the reverse complement.
GATGAAGAGCCGCATCCTCCGCCCTGAGGAACGCTCCTCCGCCCAGCGAACCACGCTCTGCGCATTTTCACCCAGTATCCGCAGCGCCAGTGGATCGCTAAAAATGCGCCCGTCTTCCAGCACCTGATGCGCCGCGCGGTGCCACGCCGCCGCAAGTGCCGTCCGGCTTGGTGTTCCAGCTTGCATACGTAATTACAGTAATATTACGTTCAACTCCGCCGCCCGGGTTTACTATCAAGCCAGAAAGAAGGATTAAGAAAGTGAGTGTTCATCCTAAGGGCACCAGTTCCCGCGTTCTCCTAACTTCCGTTTTCGGACCCTACGCGCAAGACGATGAGTTCGGCAGCCGCCGCGTTAACCCCATGGAGCTCTATCACAACCAGGTCACGCGCGCCCAAGGATCTTTTTCATTGCGGATGTTCCATCGCTCCTGGGGCATCCTCATGATCCAGCAAAATATTTCAGCGCCCTCTACCGTTCTCGACTTTCCCACGCGAGAAGCATTCGCCAAGGAGCTAATAGAAAACCATTACGATATCGTCGGCATTTCTTCCATCATCGTGAACGTCGGCAAGGTGCGCGAAATGTGCCGCATGGTCCGCAAGCTCTCGCCCGGTTCCACCATCGTCGTCGGCGGACACGTCGCCGCCATCCCCGGACTCGCGCAGATGATCGACGCCGATCACATCGTCCGTGGCGACGGCATTTCCTGGATGCGCGCGTTCCTCGGTGAGGACGCCACTGCTCCCATCCGCCATCCGCATATCGTCTCCGGTTTCGGCGTGCGCGCCATGGGAATCAAAGTCCCGACTGCCCCCGGTCACACCGCCGCTACCATAATTCCTTCAGTCGGCTGTCCGCTCGGATGCAACTTCTGCACCACCTCGGCCTTCTTCGGCGGCAAGGGAAAATTTCTCAATTTCTATCAGACCGGCGGCGAGCTGTTCAACGTGATGTGCGAAATAGAATCCTCCATGCACGTGCGTTCGTTCTTTATCATGGACGAGAATTTTCTTTTGCACCGCAAGCGAGCCATGGAACTGCTCGATCGTATGAAAGCCGCGGGCAAAGCTTGGGCGCTCTACGTCTTTTCTTCCGCCAACGCCATCAGCAAATACAGCATGCGCGAGCTGGTGGAACTCGGAATTTCCTGGATCTGGATGGGCCTGGAATCCCCGCGCTCCTTATACGCCAAGCTGAAGGGCCACGATACTCTGGCGCTCTCCAAAGAACTGCACCAACACGGTATTAAAGTGCTGGGCTCAACCATCGTGGGCCTGGAGCATCACACGCCCGAAAATATCCAGGACGAAATTGATCATGCCGTGTCGCATGCCACGGATTTCCATCAGTTCATGTTGTATACGCCGGTGCCCGGCACTCCGCTCTATCAAGAAATGCAGGAGAAGAGCTTGCTGCTCGACGTCGATTTAGCCGACATTCACGGCCAGCACAAGTTCAACTTTCAGCATCCCGCCATTTCGCGCGACGAGTCGCATCGTTTTCTCGACTGGGCATTCGTCCGCGACTTTGAGCGTAACGGACCCAGCTTGTTTCGCATCTGCCGTACCACGCTCGAAGGGTGGAAGCGCTATAAAGCCGATCCCGATCCTCGCGTCCGTGAACGCTTCCAGTGGGAAATCCGGTCCGTCAAAACCGGGTACAGCGGCTTGCTGTGGGCCATGCAGCGGCAGCTTCGTTCGACGAATCCGGCCATCAGCGAACAGATCGGCGACCTACGCAAAGAAATGTCGGAAGAATTCGGAGCATTCAGCCGTGCGATGGCCGGCCTCCTCGGGCCGGTCCTGCTATGGACCAGCCGCCGCGAAGAAAAGCGATTAGCCCAAGGCAAAACCTACGAACCAAAAACATTCATCGAGCACCGCAACTGGCTAGAAGCCTGACAGCCAGCTGCGGCCTGACCCCCCTATTCTTCCCGCAACATCTGCATCGGATCCACCCGCGTAGCCCGGATAGCCGGAATCCCCGACGCCGCGAGCGCCACAAAAAACATCACACCGATCGCGCCGAAGAGCGCGGCCGGATCGCCAGCATGCACGCCATACAGCATTCCAGTAAGGAACCGCGCGGACCAGATTGCGAGCCCGAGTCCCGCAACCACCCCAACGCCCGTAACAGCCAATCCGCGAACTGCAAATCGAAGCCCAACCTGATTGCGCCGCGCCCCCAACGCCATACGCAATCCAATCTCGCGCCGCCGCGTCGTCACCAAGTAACTCATCGTGCCGTAAAGACCCACGCAAGCAAGTAAAAGCGCCGTAGCCGCGAACAGCGTTAGCAGCACCGTCCGTAGCCGAACCTCCGCAAAGGACTCGCTCAAATGCTCCCCGAGCGGCGCCAGATCGTACACCGCTCGCGCCGGCTCAACAGCGTGAATCCTCTCGCGAACCGCGCTCGCCAGCGCCGCCGGAGCGCCTGCTGTCCGCACCAAATAATAGCGCCCCGGATCGAGCACCGGATCACACCAATAAACTGTCGGTTCTGGTTCACGATTCAGCCCAGTCTCGCGTGCATCCGCGGCCACTCCCAACACCATGCTAGGTGCCAAACCAAAAGGATTCGGCTTTTCGGACAGGTGATGCCCCACTACCGCCCGATCGCCGAAATACGTGGATGCGAAACTGCGATTGACTACCGCACCCGTGGCATCCGAACGTTGATCGCACGCAGCTCCCGAAAGAATCGGAATACCCATGCTAGCGAAGTAGCCCTGGGACACGTACCGGCTCTCGACCGTGACCCTACGCGCGGGATCCAGCGCCGAATCCGCACTGGTCACTTCAACGGGAAATTCAAACGGCACGCCTGGCAACGTCAGCGACGACGCCGCAGCCTCCACGCCGGGAAGCGATCGCAGCTCATCCAGTGTCCGATTGACGCGGCTCCTGAGCGCCGGGATATCCGCGGTTTCTCCGTAGCCGCCCGTTAAACGAAACGCGAGCACATGCGCGGCATCAAAGCCAGGAGAAACTTCCGACAACGCCTGGAAGCTCCTGAGCAGCAATCCCGCCCCGAACAATAGACAAACCGCGAGCGCCACTTGGACGGAAACCAGCATCGATTGTGCCGGACCTGCACTGGATACTTGTGTCCGCCCGCCACGCGAAAGCGACCCGCTAAGCGCAGTCGAGCTGGCCTGCAAGGCCGGAAACAATCCGGAAACTAGCGTAACCAACATCGCGCTCACGGCTGTATAAAGAAACAGCCGCCAGTCCAGCCCCACTTCGCCGATGCGCGGGATGCTCTTCGCCATGGATGCCAAAACTCTCGCCGAAACAGCTGCCAACGCGAGCCCTGCGACAGTTCCCGCGATCGCGAGCAACAATGTTTCCACCAGCACCTGCGCCACGATGGTGACGCGCGACGCGCCCAGCGAAAATCGCAGCGAAAACTCGTGCGCCCGTTCCATGCCCCGCGCCAGCAGCAGCGACGCAACGTTGATACACGCCATCAGCAGCAATATGGAAACTGCACCAAACAGCAGCCACAACGAAGCGCGCGCCGATCCCACGGTGGTTTCCTTCAGCGGCTGCACCTCGGCCGAGACATCCGCGTCCGTCGCTGGAAACTGACCTGCCAATTGATGCTGCACCAAATCCAGATTGGCTCGTGCCTGTGATTCGGTTACGCTCGGCTTCAACCGCCCGATCCCTGTGAACCAGGTGCTTCGCCGATCCTGCGCGAAGGGCGCGTCCGGTGGGCCCACAATCCACAAGTCCACATCTTCTGGAAACGCAAACCCCGCGGGCATAACGCCGATCACTGTACCCGAGCTTCGGTCCGGCAACAGCGGCTTTCCGATCGCGTTCGCGTCCGCGTGAAAATGCTCTCGCCAGAAACGGTCGCTGATCAGAACGTTGCCCGGTGCGAAGCCGTGGAAGTGTTCATCGTCGCTCGTGAAATCGTGTCCCAGCGCCGCCGAGACGCCCAGCACCTGAAGAAAGCGCGGAGCCACGCACGCGCGCTTGATTTTCACCGGCAGCGGACCCGACGCATCCACCGTATCCTCGGTAAAGTATCCGCTGATGGCCTGAAAGCTGTTGTTCAACCGATTCCAATCCTCCAGCCGGACTGGCGCAAGAAAAGTCTCCGGCCGCTCTCGCTTGGTCCGATATTCCCGCAGCACCACTATGCGATCCGGATTGGGGTAGGGAAGTGGCCGCAGCAGCACGGCATCGATTGCGGAGAACACCGCCGTGTTCGCGCCGATCCCCAGTGCCAGCGTCGCGATCACCGTCAGCGAGAACGAAGGCGCCCCGCGCAACACCCGCCATGCATATGTCGTGTGTGTCAGTACAGCGTCCACCAGCGGGATGCGATGCACGTCACGCAGTTCCTCTTTGATCTGTTCTGTCCCGCCGAACTCGAGCGCCGCTTCGCGCCTGGCTTGCTCCGGAGTCAGCCCTTGCTCGATCTTCTCGCGCACCAGCCCATCGATGTGAAACTGAAGCTCACTATCCAGCTCTGGTGGTTTCGGTTTGCGCCATCCGAACATCGCTTTCTCCTATCGCGCCGTTTGCATGATCACTTGCACTGCTTCCGCCAGTCGATTCCAATTCGAATGTTCCGATGCCAGTTGCTTCCGGCCCTTTACCGACAGCTTGTAGAACTTCGCCTGCCTTCCGTTATCGGATTCTCCCCACTCCGCTTCCAGCCAGCCCCGTTTTTCAAGACGGTGCAGCGCCGGATACAGCGAGCCCTGCTGCACCTGCAATACTTCCTTCGAGATCTGGCGGATGCGCTGCGAAATGCCATAGCCATGCACCGGGCCCAGCGCCACGATTTTGAGGATCAGCATGTCCAGCGTCCCTTGCAGAAGATCGGATCTATCGTTTGGCATCTCTATGACAATCTACATATACAGCACCAATATGTAGAATGTCAAGGAGAGATGTGGGGCATGCCCCCGGCTTGCCAGCCCCATCACAATCAGATCGCTCAGAGCAGATTCGGCTCGCAAAGCGGATGAATCCCGGGTATCGCTAGTAACATTTCGCATCCAAGCGCGCGTCAATCCTCCTACGCCCTAGCGGCGAGGAGGTGAAGTGTGTTCTCTCCGTTAATATTTTGGCCATGCCTAACGGGTCTGATCATTCTCGCCATAGGACTCTTCACCGCTCGAAGGCAATTCTCCGCCGCCCACGGACTCGAGAAGTTGATCGCCCTCGGCCCAGTATTCTTCGCCGCCCCACTGGCTCTCTTCGGAGCGGAGCATCTCGCAGCGGCTAAATCCATCTCGCAAGGCGTTCCCCCCTGGATGCCGTTCCACCTGTTTTGGGCGTACTTCGTCGGACTCTGCCATATTGCTGCTGCCCTGAGCCTCGTTCTGGGGAAGTATGTACGCTGGTCCTCCACGCTCATGACCATCATGTTCTGTCTGTTTGTCGCCCTGATCCACCTGCCCAACGTAGCCGCGAGCCCGAAAGACAGAATCATCTGGGCAGTCGCGGTGCGCGATCTCACCTTCGCGGCAGGCGCCTGTGCTCTCGCTTCTACTCAGTACGCGCGCGGCTGGAAAGTTCCGCGAATGCTCGCGCGCTTATATACCGCCATCGCGCTCATCTTCTTCGCCGTCGAAAACTTCCTCCATTCGGAATTCGGACCCGGCGTTCCTCTCGCCAAAGTCACACCAGCCTGGTTTCCGCTGCATTCCTACCTGGGATATCTTGCCGGGGCTGTCCTGCTCATCGGCGGCGCGGCCATACTAATCGAAAAGCACGCCCGGCTCGCCGCGGCCTGGGTGGGCGCGCTCTTTACTCTTCTCACCTTTGCCCTCTACCTCCCCATCATGACCACGGCCACCACCGTCGGGAGTCTGAATGAAGGACAAAACTACGTCGCGGATACGTTACTCTACGCCGGAGCGGTCCTGCTGCTGGCAGCCGCCATGCCAACCGGCAGGACCGAACCGCGACCGTAAGGGAGCCGGTGCCTCTGCCTTCATCACACTGACGCTCACAAACCCGCCATCAACTCATCGATCTTCTGGAAGCACTCCTTCACGCCCAACTCCATCCCCGACCTCAGGCAAATATCACGATCCTGTTTGCTCTTGAACAGCATGTTGATCGTAAGCGTCGTCTGCCCGTCGTGTTCATCGAAAGTAAGCGTCACCAGAGATTCCGCTCCCGGCACGCTCTCGAACACTTCAGTTCTCTGCAACCGGCGCGGCGGATCGACCTCGCGAAACACTCCCGAGAATGCGATCTCCCCGCCCTTAGGATGCGTCACCACCCAGCGCCACGCCCCTCCCACGCGCAGATCAATCTCGCACACCGTCATCGTGGTCCCCCGCACGGCGTACCATTTCCTCACATGCTCGGGCTTGGTCCAGACTTCGAACAAAATCCGTGCCGGCGCATTGAATTCGCGCGTCATAACGATTTCGCGATCGGTTGGCAGCGTGAGGGCCATCTCCCGCTGCATGCTGTCAGTCATTTTGATTTCTCCTTTTCTGTGATTTCGGAAAGATACTCATCCAGGCGTTTGAAGCTTTCCTCCCAATTGCGCCGGAATCGCTCCGCCCAATTCGCCACATCTTGCAGTCGCTCTGCGTTGAGCCTGCACGGCCGCCGCTGTTTATCGCGCCCCTGAATCACCAGCCCCGCCTTTTGCAAAACCTTAAGGTGCTTCGAAACTCCCGGCAGGCTCATCTTGAGCGGCTCGGCCAAAGTATTCACCGTGGCCTGTCCGCTAGCAAGCTTCTCGACAATGGCTCGCCGGGTAGGATCTGCCAAGGCCGCCAGCGTAAGGCTAAGCGAATCAATGGCCCGGCTAGAATATTTCGCCATACAGTTAATTAACTGTATAGAATAATAACAAGCCACCAGCCCGGCCGTCAAGACATTTTTTCAATTGTTTTCGATCAATTCGATCAAGTTGAGTGGCCGACAATTCACCCGGAGTAGCTGTTAGCAGCCTGTGGCAAAAGTCCCCTACCACCCAGTTCGCAGGCGAAAGCGCCTGCGCCATGCCTGTCGATCAACAGTTTGCGGAACCAAGTGGGGCGGGCTTCAGCCTGCCGGGACTTTTGCCACAGGCTGTTAGCTGACGCAAGCGCGTTTAGCAGGAGGTATCCTCTCTAAACGAGCCGCGAGAGACCTCGAACTTGCCCGTCGGATAGCTGCGTTTCTGCGACGACAGGCTTTCCTGAAACTCTGCCCAGTGTTCCATCACCTGGGCGGCCAAGAGCGATTCTTCCCTGGGGCCAGCATCCCGTCTGAACTCATTGCCGTTTTGATTTGGAATACTGTAGCGTACTCCTCTCGCGGCAAGCTCGATTCGCGGAAAGCTGGTTCCTCTTTCAGGGCAGCGAAGACCAAATCGCCTGCAGAATCGGACATCTTGAAGCCCATCTTGGAATAGGTCGCAAGCCATTCCATCGCGGCCCGCACAATTCCCGAGAGACACTTTGACCTTCGCCAGATGAAACAACAAGTCGCCGCGACCATCGGCGAGTTGGTTCAAGCGAACACACGGAAATGGCTAAGGAAGGCGAGTTTCAGGAGTAGTAATGATCCAGCCAGTGACGGAATCGGTCTTCCCGTTTACGAGATTTCCTGTCCCACTACCGGACGGGGTAACCGCTGATTTAGACGGCCAATGCATTGAAACGAAAAAAACCGAGTCTTGGCATGATACTTGCCACGCGGAGACGTTGGAGGATTCTTAATGTTCCGATCCATTGCTCGCTTCGTGGTTCCTGTTGGTATGGTATCTGTTTCCGTCTTGGCATCCTTGGCTAACGCCCAAATCTCGCCGAACCTGCCCAATCCGATCATGGCGCCGAATCCTCTGACCGCGACGATATCCATTTTTCGGAGCAATATGCAGGACAAGATCATGAAGGCGGCGGACGCGATGGCAGAGTCCAAATACAGCTACCGGCCGACGAAGGACGTTCGCTCGTTTGCCGAGCTCCTGGATCATGTGGCGGATATATCCTACATATTGTGCTCAAGCGTCAAGGGTGAAGCCACCCCCGCCATGGTTAACGCGGCGGGTTCGAAGACCAAGATGAAGGCCCGCCTCAAAGGCGCGTTCGATTACTGCGATGGCGTGTACTCCGGGTTCACCGATGCGCACCTCAATGACCCGGCGGACTTCTTCGGCTTCAAGACGAACAAGATGTTCGTCTTGACGCAACTCGCAAATCATGACGCCTTGCATTACGGCAATCTCGTCACGTATCTGCGCTTCAATGGCCTCGTGCCGTCCGGGGGCTGGTTTTGATGGCCCAGCGGCGCCCGCGTCCCACTAAGCGATTAGCGGGCATCCGTCGGGTCGAGGTAATCGGCGACGATCCATGCCGCGCCGGCGATTGCCAGATTCACCCCGTTGCCTGCCCAGTTGAACAGTTGGTGCGCATTCGCAAATGGCGCAGGAAGCCAGACCAGCAGTCCGAAGCCGATGATCATCGCCGTGGTCAGGCGCGATGCCAGTCGCGACTGACGCTCGACGAGCAGTGCGATGGCCGCCAGCGCGAACGCAATCGTAGTCAGGATGGCCCAGAACATCTGTCCCGGAGGAATCCACTTGGGCACGAAAGATGCCGTGGCGGACAAAGAGATGAGCTGTTCCAGCATGAACGAGATCACACAGATCGCAAACAGGAGGTATGCGAGGCGCGCCAATCTTGGTTTGCGATCGGCCTTGGCGCGGCCAACGGTCGCATACACGATCAGCGCCCCGGCTACCTGAGACGATTGCTCGAAGAAATTGCCCCAGGGATCGTACACCAGCGGCGTCGCGATGATGCGCGGGATCCAGAGCAGGGCAAAGAACGAAAAGACGCAGGTAAGCGTGATCGCGCCGGCCCGCGTGGCACGCGACCACTGCACCGCCAGTCCAGCCAGGATCTCGATGGCTCCAACTATATACGCCAGAATTTCGCGCTGGGATCCCTTCCCGAGCGCATCGATCCGCTGCCAGCCGTTGAAGTCATGCCAAACCAAGGTGATGGCCCCAAGAAAGATCGCCGCCACGCCCAAGACGTGACGTCCGAGACGGAGTTTATTCACACCGCCTCAATCTTACCCGGCGATTGGCTAAAGCGGTAGAGCCATTTGTCATCAATCCGTTGGACCAATGCGTTTCGCATGGGCGTGTGAGAGATGAATTCGACCCCTCCGGTCAAACGCGGATGCGCCGTGACGTCACTGGTCCCACACGACTTCGAACGTCGGGCGGCGTTTTCGGTTGACGAAGATCCTGCTGAGATAACGCGCCGCGTGCGCGGGACCATCGACGACGGATTCTGAATCGCACAAGCTGGTAGCCGCCTTGATATCTGCCGATATCGTCCAGTCCACCTTCCCCAAGACTGAAGTCTCACTTTCCGAGGTGTGCCGTGATCCCGCTTCGGCAGCACTCACCGGAATGACCACGCGGCCAGTGAAACAGGAAGATTCCCAGACTCAAGGGCGTTTGTCGGGACGTATGGCTTGGGCTGTCCCCAACTCCCGCTGAATGAGCATGTTGCCGGCTACCGCGGGTTAATCATTCCTCTGCTGCGTCGTTACCGCTTTCGTTATGCTTCCTGGTTGGCACTCCTATTGAGATTTATGAACGTTCTCAAGGCTCCTATCGTCATTCAATAGGAGAGTGGGGATTGGAACGAAATCAGGCAAATCTTCTGCAGGGAACGCTGGACCTGCTCATCCTCACGGCGATTGGCGACGGCGAATTCCACGGATTGGGGATCGCCCGACGTGTCGAGCAGATCACTCGCGGCACGTTCAAGGTCAGACCCGGTTCCCTCTTTCCGGCTCTTCACCGAATGGAAGAGGCTGGATGGGTGAATTCCTTCTGGGGCGAGTCGGAGAATAACCGGCGTGCCCGA
>JBEKJJ010000258.1:0-16812 GCA_050011295.1 Bryobacteraceae bacterium | reverse complement strand
ATTTGCTGTCCGACGATCGGTGCCATGTTGCTGTCAAAAGCCAGCAAGAATGCCGTGAGTTGGTTGCGAATGGTGTCGCCCGCGGCGCCGGTGGGGACGCCACCGGGGTTGAGCAGCGATTGTTCAAAAACTTTCGCACCATGGAAACGAAATAATGTGTCGATGCTTCCATCGTGCAGGAATCCGAAGCCGCGAACTTGATCGCCCATGGACGGCGTGGGGTCGCTCGGGAAGAGCGGATCGGGGGAAAAGCCGAACTTTCCCACCTTTTGATATAAGTTGCGCAGGTGCGGGATTTTGAAGAGCTGCGTTTCGTTCTCAAACGAGGATTGTCCATCGGTGCCGAAGAATCCGGGGCGAGCGACGGCGTACTGGCTGTTGCCGCTGGTATCAAGCACGTGGCAGCCGGTGCAGGTCTTGAGCGTATCGGAGGCGAGGCCGTTGTTGGTGATCCCTAAGAAAAAGTTCTGGCCAGCCTGTTGGTCGGAGGTTAGCGAGTTGTCGAGATTGCGGATCGGGTTCGGAGGATAGGTGAGCTGGAGAGCGAAATCGGCAAACGTCTGCATGTCGGCGTCGGATGGCGACGCGGCGCTGCCGAGTAAATCCTGGAAAGCAGGCTCGAACTTCATGAATCCGGCGACTTCGTTGAAGCTGCCGCTATCGGGTTGGGCGCTCGAGGCATCGTTGCCGCCGGTACGATCGCCACGCCAGTGCATGGGGCCGTGATTGGCCATGCCGCGCAGGCTTTGCACTGTCATGGGACCCTTCATGGGATGGAAGGGAGTGTCTGGGCCGACCAGGACCGCGAACGGTCCGGGATCGTTGAGGGTAGTGGCGTCGGGATTGCCGAGGTCCCAGGCCAGGCCGTCAAAATCGCCGAAGATGTGACAACTGGCGCAGGCCGAATCGCCGTGACTGGATGTAGTGGCGTCGTAGAGGAAGTGGCGCCCGTTGGTCACGCTGGCGGGTTCGGGATTCAACATCGGCACGTGCGCGGTTTCCTGCTGAGCGCTGAGGTCGACGACGGAGATGGAGTTATCGAATCGGGTGAGTACGTAGAGCAGGTGGCGCGATTGGTCGAGCGCAAGGCCGCTGGGTCCACCGCCTGAGACCGCAATTTGATTTGCGGCGTTGGGAACGAAGCTATCGTTTTCGAGAGCGGCGGTATTGAATATGCCGATTTTGCTGGAGCCGAGCGCAGCGACATAGAGCGTCTGGCCGTCGCTCGAGATGGCCATGTCAGTGGGAAAAGCGAGGCTCTTCAAGCTCTCCGCATTTGGGCTGGCGGCGCAGCAGGAACTGTAATTGATGTGCTTGTTCAGATGGCGCGGCAGAACCTGGCCGCCGCTGAGGACGGTGATGTGGCTTTCCACCAGGTGGCCGCGGAGGCTGTGTCCGGCGTAGGTGCCGGGGCCTTCGAAGCGATGATCGTTCTGGGCGTCGGTATTGCTGACGTAGACGGCGCCGCTCACTGGATTCACTACCATATTGAAAAGAACTGTGCCGACGCCGGTGTAGATGGCGGTGGATCCGGTTTGCGCGACGGGCGGCGTGGCGGCGGCGTTGATGGCGAAGACATCTTTATCGGGCAGCGAAAGATTTACTGCGCTGTCCCAAACTGTATTGGCTTCATCCTGCCAGTGCATCTTGCCGTCGGAGGCGCTGAGGCGGAATTTGACAATCAATCCAGTTGGGGGCGCGAGGATGCCCTGGAAATTTGTGTACGGAGCAGGTCCGGCATTGGTGGGAACGGAACCGGTGGAAATAGTGGTGGTACCATTGCCGGAACGAAAAGCGGCGGCGTAAACGGTGTTGCCGTCGGGGGTGACGGCGAGTGCGCGCGGTGTGTCGGCGAAGAGCGTGAGAATGGTCAACGGCTGGCCGCCGAGAGTGTTGCCAAGATTCGTTGCATCAAAAACCCAGACATCGGCGCGGCCGACACCGGGAGTGGTGAGCTGCGGATCGATGGATGAATTTTGTCCGCGATGCGCGGTGGTGATGAAAGCGCGGTCATGCGCGGGTCCGGCGAAAACGATATCGCTGGGCTCATCCCCAACAAGCAGCGTTTGGACCACGCGCGCGGTCTGAAGATTGCTGACGTCGATGATACTCACGCTGTCGGAGAGGTGATTGACTACCCAGACTTCGGTGGGGGATCGAAGGGCGACGGCGACAGGTTCGAGTCCAACGGGAATGGAAGCGGCCAGCGAGAATGTTCCGGCGGATTGGCCCGAAATGGAGAAGATTTCCAAACGGCCGGCGGGCGTGTTGACGGCAAAGAGCAGCGATCCATCGGAGGAGAGCGCCAGGGGACGGACTTGGCCAGCCTCGAAGAGGGTGTAGGAAGAATCCGGGGTGGTTGTGGCGCGGGGCTTAGCGGCTAGCCGGGACGATGCCAAAGTATTGGCCGGCGCATGACGAGGCGTTCGTGGTTTTCGGGCGTTGGAGGCCGCGAGCAAAGCCACCGAAAGCAGGGCGAGTGCGGCGGCGAGGGCCCGTGAGATGGACATATGTTTCTTGATGGTAGCTTAACGGGTTAGCGTCCGATTATTTGCCAGTCCATTAAATGTTGGTTGATGCTATTGAGATTGGCCGTAAACCGCGCTTAAACGCTATTCGGGTCAAACGAAGTGTCAACCTATTCACAGCCGCCATCTTTTCCGATAACAGCTTGGGGTCTTCGGCCTCTACTGCGGGAAGAATGGTGGCTACAAGGTCGAGCGATGAAATCATCAGCATCAGCTCGTCGTTTGACATTCTGATATCGTCGGCTGGCATCTCTTTAGCGTTGCTTGGCGAATCGATTCTATCACGCGGCGATTAGTCAAACTTGATCGAGCGGTCCGCTAAATTTACTTTTGGCGCACTACCTATTTGGTCCAATCGGAGAGGCGGAGGCCTTTAATTCGGGAGAATTCCTTAGTATTATTGGTGGCCAAGATTGCGCCCCGGCTCACGGCGGTTCCTGCGATCAGCAGGTCCATTGGACCGATCAGCAACCCGCGAGCTTCCAGATCGATACGGATTCTAGCGGATTCGAGCGCAGCCTCACCATCAAAGGGTATCTGCTGGATATTAGCCAGGAGTCCGGAAACAATTTCCCGGCGGCGCGCCGAATTGAGCTTGAGCGTTCCATATTCGATTTCGTAGGCGGCGATGCTCGAAATGGCGAGCTGCCGTGGAGATGCGTTCTGGAGCCGGGAGACAACCGATGGATGTCCCCGCAGATAGTGGATCAGTATATTGGTGTCGAGAAGGGTCAGCGGATGGGCTCCCGGGCGGAGTCCTTTCCATAGCGCGCGCGAATTTCTTCCACGTCCGGGAAATCCGGGAGGACGCCCGCGGCATCCAGGACGCTCTTAGGCCAAGCGTCATCGAGAGTGTCAACCACTCGCTCGGCAATCCAGCGGCTGACGGACGTCCCTTTCATTTTGGCGGCCTTGCGCGCCTTGTTTTCGATGTCATCCGGCAGATAGATGGTGATCTGTGCCATATACTATACAGTATACTAGAGCCACTGCGGAGGCCTTGGCATTTTTGGCTGTGCAAGAAAAAACGGGCGAAATGCTTGACGTGGATGGCCGGTTTCGATAAACATGGCCTACGGAAGGACGCCGCGGGATTAATGAACACGCAACTCACACCCTACCAGGATGGCGATACGCCACTAACCGGCTTCCTCGCATGGGACGACGCAACAGGCGATAAACGCCCCGGCATTCTGGTCGTCCATGGGGGAGCCGGTCTCGACGATCACGCGAAGGAGCGCGCGCGACGCCTGGCTAGCCTGGGTTTTGTGGCGTTCGCCTGCGACATGTACGGTGACGGCGTTGCAGGCGATCGGCAACGCGTGATGGCGCGGATCATGGAGTTACGGGATGATCCGGCGCGACTCTGCCGGCGGGCGCAAGCGGGAATCCAGATGCTGGCGTCGAGTCCGGAAGCCGACGGGCGTCTGGCTGCGGTGGGCTACTGCTTTGGCGGGATGACGGTGCTCCAACTGGCGCGCAGTGGCGCCGAGCTGGCGGGTGTGGTCAGCGTCCATGGCAGCCTTAAGACCACCAGCCTTGCGCAGCCATCCCAGATGAAAGCAAAGGTGCTGGTTTGCCACGGCGCCCTGGACCCACATGTCCCCATGACGGATGTGACGGCGTTCAGCGAAGAAATGAACAGCGCGGAGGCCGATTGGCAGCTTCTGATTCTAGGCGGCGCCATGCACGGCTTTACCCATGAGAATGCGGCTCAATCAAAGATGCCAGGCGTCGCTTACAACGCCGTCGCCGACACCCGGTCTTCGGCCGCGATAAAAACATTCCTCGCAGAGTTATTCAACTCCGACTAGCGAACCGCGACCGCGAGGAGCCGGTGCATTACGTCAGCTTCACGTCGAAAGCCAGCTCTTCGATCATCTTGTCAAGCGCCGCTTGCGCGCCGTCCTTCTGTGACTCCAGTTGCTGGCTCTCTTTGCGTAGCGTTTCCAGGCGATTCTCCTGCTCATTTAGTTGCTGGGTGTAGCGTTGCAGCAGCGCTTTCTCCTCGGCGCTGCCCCGGAGCGCCTTCATGTTTTCCCGCAGCCGTTGTTGATCGTCGAAGATCTTCTCCATTTGCCCGTCGCGATCCTCCTTTTGCGAATCGAGCTCCGCAATCACGTTCTTCTGCGCGAGGATGCGGCGCAGCGCGGCTTCCACCGTTTTGTCGATGGAATTCTCGCGCACGAACAGACTCACCTGCGCATCCGTGATGTTCGAGAGTTGGTAGCTGTTTTGGATCGGACGGGCTTCGTCGATCTCAAGCGACGCAGTCTGCTTGGGCGCCACCTGTAGCCGGAACCGCATCCAGCCTGCGCTGGTTTCTACCGGCTGAGCCTCGCTGCGGAGCGTGTACCCGGTCCGAACCGGATGCTCCACGATCACGGTTCTGGGTGAACTGTCTTCGTTGCGGAACGTGTATGTTTTGCTTTCTCGCATCTCACTCATATGCGTCATCATCCCGTGGCTCACCAACACTTGAGAAACACGCTGCGCTTCACTGCCCTGCTTCGAGCGGACGTTGAGAGCCAGATCCGTGGCATACGAAATCAGGCGTTTCTCTGCGGGACGGATGGGATCGAAGATTCCTTCACCGGCAAAGGTTTCGTCTTCCAATACGCTGAAGCTTCCGCCATCCAGCGTCAGTCCGCTCGAGTTGGTCAGCCACAGAGCGCGCTGCGGCCGAGGCAATCCAGCGGATTCGTTCCAAACCGAAACTTTTTCGCCGCCAATATTGGATTGGACGATGGGGACAAGGGCGGAACGGTTTTTGAGGATGCTGATCGGATCTTTGAGCTTGTATTCAAACAGGTCGCCGAGTTCTTGCGCCATGGCTGCCGATGCCGCGCGGGCGCGCGCCGCGCCAACGGCGTAGGCACCGCCTCCTACGCCGCCGCCCGCACCCGATCCGAATCCACCTCCGCGGCCGGATTTACCGAGGGCCACTCCGGAGCCGAGCATTCTGCCGCTTCCGGCTGTGCCTGATACGCTCATTTGCGCGGCTTCTGTCTGAACTAATGTAGTAGCCGCGTTCACCGACACACTCTGATTGACCGAACCAACCTGCAGCGTGGCATCCTGCTGAGCGGTTCTTCCCTGCGAAATCGCTACGCCGTTGATCACCGTTCGCTGGAATCCCTGCGCCTCAATCTGTAGTTGGACCGGGCCGTCGGGCAGCGATTGAAATTCGTAGCGGCCCGAAGCATCCGTTCTCGTTTCGCCCACGCGCGCGCCGTTCGCGACGGCTGTTACAGTGGCTTGGCCAATCACAGCGCCGCTCGGGTCGCTAATGGTTCCACTGAGCTGAGCCGCGCCAGGCACCAGCGTGGATTCAAATGTCTGAGGATTGCTCAGCACGCTTTCCGGCAGCGGCACCACGGGGCGCCTGGAATAATACGGCTGCGAGAGATTTTGAATGAAACTCTGCGGCGCGCCGGCCACCAGCGACAAGTGAATATTCTCCCAGTCCTGTCCGGTAGTGTTGTCGACTATGGCCCAACCTTGCAGTAAATGATCCGGGCCTTTGGCATTCAGCACGATGCGGTAGGTTGCCTTCCATACGGGCACCTCGCTGATGTAGCTGACGAACAAAGAACGCTCGCCTGAGCCTTGCGTCGACACCACCATGCGCCGCACGTCGGCTTCGCGCTCGGCTGAGACCAGATCCAGCAGGCGATCCACTTTACCCACGAGACCGCGCTCCAGCAGCCTTACCGAAAACGCGGGCGAGACCTCGGTGGTCTTGATCTCGCCCGCGTCGGTGATGAGCGATATGTAGTCCACTTCGAGCGTAGTCCCGCCGGACACGCGCGTCTTATGTTCCACGCTGAGCAGCCGGCCAGTAATGATGGTGGCTCCGTTGCGGGCTTCCAGGCGCGTACCCCTCAAAGCGCCCAGGAATTCCGCAAGCGTGGTTTTGTCGCTGGAGGGAAGGCGCAGATCACCCAACTGGCGGTCGACCGGAGCGGAAGTGCCATAAGCTACGCCGGCAATGCGTCCTCCGTTGAGATCGAGCACGGTTAGCGTCTTCAGGACGTCATTGAGTTGGCCGGATGTAAACGGAATGGCGACGTCCTGGTTGTCACGCACCTGGCCCAGATGTTCGAAGTAGCCCACGCCGTTCTTATAGAGAACGACACGCTTCACGGGCAGCTTGCTGTTATCGTTGGTTTCCTGAGCCGGCGCGGACGCGAGCATCAGAAAAAGACACACTGCGGACATGGAGTGAATTCGAGACATAATTCTCCTTTTGGCTTGATCCTTTTCCCCTGACGTGTGGCCTTCCGCTTATGGTACGGCCGCACGAAGCAAATTCTTTGACCTCAGAATATGCCCTTCTTCGATGGAAATCAATCCTTGACTTCTTGTGGCGTTGTTAGCGACTCTGAAACAACAGTTGTGGAAAGTGCGTCTCTGAGTGTGAAGCGCGTACGGCCGGATTCCCTGATGCTGGGAATAGCTGCGCTCATACTGCTGGCCATGGCCGGGATGGTTTATCGCGATTGGGTGCAGTATCGCCGCGCCAGCGCCGATGCGGATCACTCCCGCGGCATTCTAGATTCCATCCAGCGTCTCTTCTCCACCGTCCAGGATGCCGAGACTGGGCAGCGCGGATACCTGCTCACGGGTGAAGAAAAATATCTGGAGCCCTATTATCTGGCCATTCAGCTTGCGTCCGGCGAAATGGCGACATTGAAGAGTCTTCTTACTCGCCCGGAGGACAAGCCTGAGGACGTGACGCGGCTGAGAGCGCTACTGGACGAAAAACTCGCCGAGCTTCACCGAACCATTGAACTCCGCCGGAGCCAAGGCCTGCAGGCCGCGCTAGGTGTCGTCCTCACTGACCGCGGCAAGCAGTTGATGGATCAGATTCGGCAATCGTGCACGGGAATTCAGTCCCGGGAATATTCCGCGCTGATTGACGGATCTCGCGAGGAGGAGAGCTACGCGAGGCAGACCGAGCTAGTGATGATCGCAGGCTCGCTGATTCTCTTCGCTTTTCTAATGGCGGCGAGCGTGGCGACGAATCGCGCGGTTCTGGCCCGCGAGCAATCGCTCGGAGAAACTCGCGAAGCCCGGGATTTGCTTGAAACCACCTTGACCAGCATCGGAGACGCGGTTATCGCCACGGACGCCGAAGGGCGCATTGTCTTTTCGAATCCGACGGCCAGGGGGCTGCTCCGCGCTGGAGACACCGATCTGGCAGGCCGGCCTCTGCAGGATGTGTTTCGAATCGTGAACGAATACACGCGCGCGACTGTCGAGAGCCCGGTGGCGAAAGTGATGCGAGAAGGCACGGTAGTGGGGCTTGCTAATCACACGATTCTCATCGCGCAGGATGGGACGGAAATCCCGATCGACGACAGCGGGGCCCCGGTTCGCGGGGCGGACGGAAAGATTCGTGGCACCGTGCTGGTATTCCGGGACATCACCGAGCGCAAACGTGCCGAAGAAGCCACTCGATTGCTGGCTGAGGTGGTGGAATCTTCAGACGACGCGATTATCAGCAAGGACCTGGATGGCCGCGTCACCAGTTGGAACAAAGGCGCGGAACGGCTTTTCGGGTATTCGGCTGCGGAGATGATTGGCCGGCCCATTTCGGTGCTGGCGCCCCCGGACCGCGTCGGCGAGATGCCCGCAATTCTGGAACGCATCAAACGGGGTGAGGGTGTGGAACATTTCGAGAGCATCCGGCGGGGAAAAGACGGCCGCTTGGTAAATGTGTCGTTGACGGTTTCTCCCATCCTGGATGCTTCGGGGAGGATTGTGGGGGCATCCAAGATCGCGCGCGATATTACCGAACGCACGCTGGCCGAGCAATCCATTGCCGAGCAGGCCGACCGGTTGGCGCGTTCCAATGCCAATCTGCAACAGTTCACCTACGCCGCGTCGCATGATCTGCAAGAACCCCTGCGGACGGTGGTTACGTTTACTCAACTGCTGGCGGACCGTTACGGCAAAAAGCTGGACGGCGAAGCCAACGAGTTCATGAATTTCGTGATTTCCGCCGCGAGGCGGATGCAGCTTTTAATCACGGACCTGCTGAGTTACTCGCGCAGCGTTCACCACGAAGACGTGCCGCTGAAGGAGGTTTCATTGAATGACGCCGTGGATCTGGCGGCGCATAATCTACAGCTCGCCATCGAGGAGAGCGGCGCGGTGCTCGAGACCGGCCGGCTACCCGCGGTCTACGCCGACAAAGTGCAAATGATTCAGCTTTTTCAGAATCTGATCAGCAACGCCATCAAGTATAAGAGTAAGGATTCTCCCCGGATTCAAATTGCCGCTGAACAGAATGGGGAGGAGTGGGTGTTCAGCGTGTGCGATAATGGCATCGGGATTCCTACCGAATACAAAGAATATGTTTTCGGCGTTTTCAAGCGCTTGCATGGCAATGCGCAATCAGGAACCGGGGTGGGTTTGGCAATCTGCAAGAGCATCGTAGAGAGGCACGGCGGCCGCATCTGGGTGGAATCGGAGCCGGGCCAGGGATCCACATTCAAGTTTTCCATTTCCGCGAAGGGAGCGTCCGGCGGCGCAGCCGGGTAGCATGGCTCGGGTTTTAATTGTCGAAGATCACGCGCCGGATGTTTATCTGGTGAAGGAAGCGTTGCGAGCCAGTGGTGTCCCCTTCGAGCTTACCCAGATTAACGACGGAAACGCCGCACGCGTATATCTGATCGATGCCACTAGCGGCGGAGTACCCGATCTTATTTTCCTGGATATCAATCTCCCCAAGGCGGATGGCCTGGAAATCCTGCGGATGATTCGCACCTGGCCGCACTTGGCGCAAGTACCGGTAGCCGTTCTCACTTCGTCCAGTTCGCCGGAGGATAAAGAAAGAGCATACCGGTTCGGCGCCAATTTGTATATCACGAAGCCCACCGGACTTTCGGAGTTTCTGGCAGCGGTGGGCGGTGCCGCGAAACAACTGCTGGGAGCGGGAGCGGATGGCGGGAGCACGCGGCTGTCGTGAAGATTTGGCGTATGTGCATGACGCCGGTTTTCGCGATTACGCGCTAACAGCCCGTGTCAAAAGTCATGGCAGGCTGAAGGCCGCCCCACTCGCGCCGCAGGTTGTTGATCCGTAGACGCGGCGCAGACGCTTTCGCCTGCGACCCGCTGGCATCAAACCCGCATCCCCCGAAAAATCTCCGCGTGTGCTGCCAGGATGCGCGCTTCTGCTTCGCGATTCGGCTCCAGGTCCCAATTACCCTTTTCATGCGTCCCGCCCAGAAGAATGCCATCGCGGCGAGGAAACATGTAGAGATCCCCCAGCGGCAAAGTCGCATACTCCACTTCCGGCTGTGGCAGCAGAATTGTGAGCTGGCCTTTCACGGGAGTTAATTCCGAATCATTGAAGAGAGCCTTGGCTCCCAGGCCCGTGCAGTTTACGATGACTGGCTGCGGCAAATCCAGGATCTCGCGCATATCGTGCATCTCGCGCACCAGCACCGTCCCGCCCGCGATCCGGAATTCGCGCAGCATCGCCTCCAGGTAGATAGAGGGCTGGATGAACATGGTGTCGAACTGGCGAACGTAGGGGAAGGGAAACGGATGTTCGTCCTTCGCCAAATCGTGCAACTCCGGCAGCAGGTCGGCGATGGGGCTTTGTTTGCTGGCCAGGCCGCCTTCAGAAGGCGGTTGGTTGTCCATACTGTAGTTGGGCATCCAACGAATGCCGTAATAATCGCCCACCATGAGTTGGTAGCGGCGATAAGCAAAGCGCGCCGCTTCCAGGAATTGGGCGAGAAAGGTCGGTGTGGCTGATGCCTGCGTAAATACGCCGAAAGGGAACCATTGCCCTCCGGCGATATTGGACGTGGTCGCGGGCGGAAGGTCCTTGGCGTAGATCGTCACTTCAACGCCGTGCTCCTGCAGCAGCCGCGCGGTGGCGAGTCCAACCGCACCGGCGCCCAGTACGGCCATGCGGCGGGCATTGGTTGGCAGCGCTTGTTCCACCGCCAGATGTGCAGTGCCCCACGAGAGCGTAATGCCGCCTCCACCATGTCCGTAGTTGTGGACGATGGTTTTTCCTTCAAGGGATTCCGTTCGCACCACAAACCCGGAAGGACGGAACGGGCGGAGGCCTGTCACCGTGCGAATGATGCGCTCCTTCGAAACAATAACGCGAGCCAATCGGCGGCCAGCGTAGGGCGCGGCAGGCGGCTGAATGTTGGTTCGCCGCGTGAGTGGCGGCGATCCATGAACTCGTAAAGGTACCAGTTTAGCCGTTCGTTATCCTGAGTGTATGAAGATCGGATTCATCGGGCTGGGACGAATGGGCGCCGGCATGGCGCACAACCTGCTGCGTGCCGGCAATGAGCTAACGGTTTACAACCGGAGCCGCGAAAAGGCAGAGGTGCTGTCGAAAGAGGGCGCGCGAGTAGCCGATTCGCCCGCTGATGCCTGCAGCGATGCCGATGCCGTTTTCACCATGCTGGCCGACGATCCAGCGGTGGAGCAAGTGGTGTTCGGCGAGAAGGGTGTTGCGTCCGCGCTTCGAAAAAATGCCGTTCACATTTCGAGCAGCACCATCAGTACCGCGCTGTCGCGCCGGCTTGCGGCCGAACACGCCTCGCGAGGACAGGGCTATCTGAGCGCTCCGGTTTTCGGAAGGCCGGAGGCGGCGGAAGGCAAGAAGCTTCTGGTAGTGGTTGCGGGCGAGCGAAAGTTGGCGGAGCATTACGCGCCGCTGTTTGATGCCATCGGGCGCCAGACCTTCGTGATCGGCGTTGAACCGTGGCAAGCCAATACCGCAAAGGTATGCGGGAATTTCATGATCGCCAGTATGATGGAAGCGTTCGCGGAGGCCTTCGCTACATTGCGGAAAGCGGATGTGCCGCCGCACGCATTTCTAGAAATCATGAGTACGCTGTTTGGGTCGCCCGTGTATTCCAACTATGGGCGCTTAATCGCGGACGGGAAATTCGAACCGGCGGGGTTTGCGTTGCGGCTGGGATTGAAGGACGTTCGCCTGGTGCTCCAAACCGCCGAGGAGTGCGCGGCGCCCATGCCGCTGGCGAGTTTGATTCACGATCAATTCGTCTCGGCGATGGCGCATGGGCAAGCCGATCAGGATTGGGCCAGCGTTGCGAAGGTGGCGGCGCGGAATGCGGGCCTGGAATAGTAAAGTGACACATCGAACCGGTTCGAACGTGGGTGAAATGCCGCAAGCTGCTGAGTCTCTTGAGACAGCTACCGGCCGCAAGCCGCCTAGCGGGTGGATCCTTTGGTGGCTATAACTTAGTTGCGGATGATCTCAACCGAGCAATGCGCATGCGCGGCCACCGCTTCCGAGACGCTTCCCAGTAAGAACCGATTGATGCCGCGGCGCCCGTGTGAACCCATTACGATTATGTCTGCGCCCCACCTCTGAGCTTCCTCGAGAATCAATTCCTTCGGAGTCGCGCTGGGAACCGCAACCGTGGCCGTCTCCGTCAAGCCCGCGTCCGTTATGATCTTCTCGGCAGCCATCACCACCTCTTCGGTCCGCTGCATGGCTTGCGCACGCAGCTCTTCCATGGCGTGCGAATCGAAGTAAGGGGGATAAGGTATCCGGAACAAGGGCACCGAAAGCTCCACCACGCTCAAGATATGAACTTCCGATCCCGCCGGCCAGGGGCGTTCCGCAATGGAGCGGGTGGCAACTTCGGAACACTCGGAGCCGTCCGTCGCTAGTAGCACTCTGATTGCGGTGGGGTGGTCTTCATCCCGCACTGCCGGCCGTACTATCTCCACCGAACAAGGCGCGAATCGCGCCACTGCCGCAGTGACGCTGCCCAGCAGAAATTTCGAGAGGCCGCTCACGCCGCGCGAGCCCATGACCACCAGATCGGCGTGCGTTTCACTGGCCCGGTCTATAATCACAGCCTTCGGTTCCCCGGAGAGCAGCTTGCTAGTAGTCTCAATTCCCCTAGCCCGCAGATCGTGGAATGCGCGCTGAAGCATCTCCATGGCCGATCGATTTTGGCCCTCCAGAAGTGCCGGAATCTCCCAAGGTTCCACCACCGTGAGCACTTCCACAGTGCTGCCTGCCGGCCACGGACGCGCTGCAACCGCTTGGATGGCAACCTCACTGGCAGCCGAGGAATCCACAGCCAGAATAATCTTCATAATTAGCCTTTCTGATTGGCGCTGGTTTTAAGATGCAACAGAAGGGCCAATCAGTTCGGCATCTTATTCTTACTTGCTTCCGCCTGAGTTTTCTGCCAGAGCGCCATCATATCGTCCAACGTCTTTTGTATCCGCTCCGGATGCTGAATCACTTCCAGGAACATCACACGCATTTCAAGGGGTGCGTGCAGGAACAAATGGCGCTCGGACAGGAGCGGGGGCCCTCCTGGAGCGCCGGCCGGCGGGATGGGGGCCGGAAGCCGAATGGCATACATGCCACCTCGCGCCAGTGGCTGATGCGGATACTGCATGATCCACCCGCAGTTATGACCATCCAGAATCATGTTCGCGGAGAGGAAAACCCAGTGGCCGCCGTCGGAATCCGCCGGAGCTTGGCAATCCCACAATCGCGCGTGCGGCACGAACACCGTGGCGTCGGATAACCCATAGTTGTCCAGGGGCACATCCGCCAGCGCGTGCTCGCGTGCGAACTGCTCCACTTCCGGGAGCGCCTGGTCCCAATCGACATTGGAGTCGCTCATCAGCCAGTAGGGCGGTTGACCACCACCGAACGGGCTGACGTACGGGAAGTAGTAGGGATACAGCCGCAATGCGGCGATCAGGCCAATGGCTACCATCATCGCGGTAGCGGCGGCCGCGGCCCATCGGATGGCGCGCGTGGACTGCTGGATGAGCCGTGGCAGAGGCGCCAGCAACAACATCAGCAGTACCAGCGGAACGCTGAAGTGCCGGATGCTGATATCCATGGTCCCGATCAGGCACACCGCGATGAAAACCAGCAGCGCTATCCAGATGGCGCGCCAGTGGGAAGCCAACTCAGGAGGCACCACCGTTGCCAAGCGCGACTTCTGTCTGTGCCATAGCCCGAGAGCCAGCGTTAATACCAACAGGCCCAGGAAACCCGGCGGTGATTTCAGAACCAGCAAGACAGGAAAATAGAACCACACGCCGTGCGGGTAAGCATGGCCCAAGAGGAACGTCGGCCGCACGGAAGTGAGCAGCATCCAACCCAATCCGCGCAGGAATAGCCATGGCGGCATGAGCAGGCGGCCGGCAAAAGCGATCAGAGGGCCATGGTTGGAAAATCCGGGAATGTCCACGGGCTGATTCCACGAGAAGACGAAATACACCAGGTACACCACAGCCGCGGCCAGCAGCGTAGCTTTGCGCAGCGCGCGCCAGCGGAGCTTCCGCCAGGCGCGTGCCGCGGGCTTCTCGGCAGGCTGATCCGCCACGGCCCACCTCCGCGTAGTTAATACAAAGATGAGAATGGCGATGATCAGTATCCCTGAGGAAAACTTGGAGAGCAGCGCGCCCGCGAGAGCCAGACCGAACCAGCGAGTATTTCCGATGTCTGGAATCCGCCATAATTCGCCGAGGGTCCACAATGTCAAGAGCGCGAACAACGCAATGGCTACGTCCGTCAGCACCAGTGGGCCAAAAGCCAGAAACGCCGGCATCGTTGTGTAGACGGTGAGACAGAGCAGCCCTCCCCAATCCCCACCCAGCCTGCGCCCCAGCACGAACAGCACCCAGCCCAGCAGCAGCGCCAGCAGCAGCATGGGTAGACGCGCCCACATGAGGACGCTGCGCGGGTTGTTCCAACGGCCCAGAACCCAGTCCCCGAACACCCACTGGGCGAGATAGGCGGGAAAGAAATTTTGACCTATGGTCCACTGGACGCTGAAGTAATCGGCGCGCGTGCCTCGCATGGCCAGCGGCAGACCCGCCAAGATCTTGGCCAGCGGCGGATGCTCGTCATTGAAACGCAGATCCAGCTTCTGGACGTAGCTCAGGCCCGCGCCAATATGCGCTACTTCGTCGATGGTTGCCGATTCGCGAAGGGCGGCCCCTCCGGCCAACACGAACATCATCAGCAGCAAGCCTGCCGCAGCCAAGGTCGAAACCCGGATGTGCATGGGATCCCCAACAGTGGTACGCAACCCAGCGGGGGTGATGTTCGAGCAAAAAGCCGAGCCGCGGAGCGAAACCACGAGTGCCGCTAGTTTCGTGGGTTAGTGGTAGCGCTTCCTTCCGGGCGCGGCTCCTCGGGCGAATCGATGCGCCGGATGATTACAACAACAGCCGCCTCCACCCGATACGCACACACCGCCGCCCTTGTCGGCACAGCCGATGAGGTTTTGAACCCGATATATAGCGGGCTTCGTATTGATCCGCGGCTCCTGGATCATTTGTGTAGATGGCGGCGTGTACTATAGGACAAAGACATATGAATGAGATCGAGCTTCTGTCGGTGGTCGCTTTAATGCACGACAGGCCTGAAGCAGGCTTGGTCCGCGGACAAGTCGGCACGGTTATCGAGCTTCTCGCTCCGGAAGTATTCGAAGTTGAATTCAGCGATGACAGCGGCCGAACCTATGCCTCGCTCGCCCTGAGAGCCAATGATCTGCTGCGCCTGCATCACCGGCCGCTCCACCAAGCAGCTTAACAATCCAACTCGATAACGCGGCGCAAAGTTTACAACAGCAGCGCCTCCACCCGATATGCGCACACAGCCGCCCTTGCGGGCGACCATGCGAATACTGTGAACCGGCCGTCTTGCGACGCAACCAGCGCTACAGAGTTGATTTGATCTTGAGCGAATTGGGCCGCGGATAGATGCCGCGCTCCTCCGAAATGGGTCGGGCTAAGAGTGCGGCCGGCTGCGCCTTCCATCAATTCGGTATCCACCACGTGGTCCACCCGCGCCCACGCATCGCGGCGCCCGATTTTCGCGCCGAACGCCAGTAACTCACATTGATCGGTCATCAGCATGGCTCCGTCCACGGCAGTCAAGCCCGCTACGGCCTCCACGGCGCGGCGCAGTGCCTCCTGCCAGCGCCGCTGGCTCCTTTCGGCTGGTTCCTCGCGGATCAAGGCGGCGAGTTCTGAATAAGGCGGCGAGATTGAGTACGGTGTCGGCCCGACAATTGATTCCCGCCAGGCTGCGGTGCCATGCGGCACTATCAGCATCGATCCACCGCGTCCGTGCGCGCGCATGGACGCTGCAATCTGGATCAATACCTGGATGGAGTCGGCCGCAGAAGTGGGCACATCCAAACCCAGCAAGGACGCCACCAGCGCCGGTGGATCGGGAAGGTTCACCGACTTGTGATCCAGCACTTTAATCTGGTCGCCCTCCAGCACCGCGACATTGACGAACTTGCCGGACTCCGTGCCGCGGCGATGCTTGATTACCAAAAGACCGGGATCCACCACCTCGACGACGAAGCACAGAGCGGGCAGTGTGCGCGTGGCGCCCCAGATATGGAATTCCTCGCTCTCGCGCCATACACCCAGGTGGATTCCCGGGCGCTCCACCGCCGGTGCCAGCCGGGCGATGCTCTCGGGGATGAGGGGAAGCCGGCGCTCGAAAGTGAGCGGGAGGCGCGACTGTTCCGGAGACAGGAATGCCAACGAGAATTTTGGCGGATAGTGTTCCTGGCGGAGCAGACTGGCCCAGAACGCGGCGTCGATCAAAGCTTCGATAGTTGCCGCAACGGCGCGCGCGGCGGGATACGCGGGTTCGCTCATAGAATAATCATAAGGAGGGTTCCAATGACTGGGAGATCAGAGGTCCTATTCGAAGGGTACACCGAAGATGAACTCTTAGATCTGCCCAGGGAAGAGATTGAGGCCATGATCCTCACGGGTGAGCCGGTTGTTTTCCGCGCCGGGTCAGCCACCATTCTCGGAGAATTTCGCGTGGAAGGAAAGCGGCTGCGCATCGAGCTGGCCCAGATTGAAGGTGGCGGTGAAGGGGTTCTGATATCCCTCTGGGCCCTCGCCAGAAGATTCGCACAATTGCATCAGCTCGGCGAGATCGAATGGATTGTCGACGCGGTGCATTGCGCCCGGCCGAACCCAAAACTGCGGCGCGTTCTCAAGAGCCGCGGGTTCGTGATCACGGTGCTGCCCGTTGTCGGCGAAGCCTATTATTTATTGGACACGGTCAGGATTGGTTCCTGATCAGCGGGTTGTCATCCGGCACAGCACGGCGCTCATATGTTGCGGCCGCTCGGAAGGATCTTTGGCCGTGAGCTCCCGAATCAATTCCTGGAGCCACGCGGGCGTGGCCGATCGCGTGAGCAGTTCCAGATCCACGGGCTGGTGCAGGATCAGATCGAAGATCCCGTCCACCGTTGGT
>JBEKJJ010000257.1:0-10997 GCA_050011295.1 Bryobacteraceae bacterium | reverse complement strand
CTGGACAGTGCCTGGGTCACGGCGCATCTGGGAAACGATTCTCGCACTCGGAACGCCACTGGTTTCTCGCGACGCGCCCGCGAAGTCCTAGGGAGAAATTTGCCCGCATCGCCCGCCCTCGGGGAAGATTGCGATATCGGCGAATGTCGGTAGCTTCCTCAGAAGCACCACCGGCGACGATCCCACCAGGTGCCGACGGTAAACGCTACGCCGTCAGTGAGGATCTATTCACCGTGGTCGGCAATGTCGGCAGCGAGTGTATTCTCGGTAACCTTTTCGTCAAACTCACCAGTTCCCGGATGGGCGTCCCTGCAACGCCCGAGAATACAATGGGGAGTAGCGGTGAAATTGTGGACGGATCCTTCAGGCCTTCATCGCCCAGCAAGGCATCCGAAGAATGTTTGGTAACCCTGGAGACCTCATGCCTGACACGCAAAAGCTCGTTCCTGCTCAGGATCTGGCGGCAGCCAACAAGGCTCACCATCCCAACGAAAGCGCGGAGTATCGCGCGGCTCGCAATGAGCTCATAGTCGAGGAGATCGAGCTGCGTCGCCACCTGGAGCGCGTCGCATCACAGCGACGCGCGCTGCCTGTCGGCGGTGAGATTCCTCAGGACTTCCTGCTAGCCTCCGAAACCGGTCCTTCGCGTTTTTCGAGTCTTTTCGGCGACAAACGCACGCTCGTGATCTACAGCATGATGTACGGTCCGCAACGCAAAGCGCCGTGTCCGATGTGTACATCTTTCTTGAACGCCTGGAACGGGATCGCTGCCAACCTTCGCCAGCGTGTTGCCATCGCCGTCACTGCGCGCTCGCCCATCGAGCGCCTGATCGATTACAAGAATCAACGCGGTTTCACGAATCTGCTGTTCATTTCCGATGGCTCCGGCGAGTACACGCGCACCTACGTAAACCCCGAAGACGCCGATGTACCCGGCTTCAGCGTTTTCAGCCGGCGCGATGGAATCATCCGCCACTTCTACAGCGGCGAGATGAGCGGAGCGATGGCAGATCCCGGACAAGATCCGCGCGGCGGCCCGGATCTCGATCCTCTATGGCTAATGCTAGACTTAACGCCGGAAGGCCGCGGCACGGACTGGTATCCGAAGCTCGAATACTAGCACAAGAATAAAGCGCGGCGTCCCGGTTGCATGGCACGCTGTTTGTGACTCTCACTAACGGCGCGGCGTCTTACGATCCGTCGAAGGGCCGCAATCAGCAAGCAATCCGCGAGAGCTTGTAGTCGGCATCCCACCGATTTGCGATCGAAGAACTGTTTTTGCACCGGCACAAAGGATCAATGGGCGTTAGACGGCCAAGTGGCGAACGTAAAGACCGTGACATACTCACTCAAAGGCGGGAAACTCCGCCGAATACCTTATCCTTGAGGCCATGGAGCATTTCTTCGTATGTCCGTACTGCGGTGAGAGGATCTCGATGGTGCTGGACACCTCGGTAGAGGGACAAACCTATGTGGAAGACTGCGAAGTGTGCTGCCAGCCGGTCGAGGTGCGTTATACCGCGAAAGATGACGAGGTGCACCAGTTTGAAGCCAGAGCGATGTGAGTTCCGTCCGCTGCAGCGAGGTGACAACGAGAAGTGCGGGGGCGAGGCAAAGTTTCCCGTTGTTTGCGTGGGAGGTTCGGCCCGGCGGCCTTGACGCGTATACCGCTTACTTCGTCATCTGCCCGCCCATATGCGTGTTGCGATCGTCATCGTGAATCACCTCAGAAGCTGGATGAAAGGATTCCAGTGGAATTCGGCGACGCTTTAATCCGGGCGCTGGGGATCGGAACTTCGGAGTTAGGTGTTCGCATCCAAGAGGGTACCTTTGGAAGGGACCTATGGAACAAGTTCGAGGACGTCAACAATGCTACCGATAATGAAAAGGATTCTATCGGGAGTGCTCACGCGGAAGCATCTTCGGGGATGTCGGCATAAGGCCGGCGTGAGCACTGCCGATAGAATTCATTGAACTGAGCCGGACGAGGCTACTGGGTATTGAATGGGGTTTTGCCGGTGATCCCGGCGCCCAGAATGCCTGAAGCGGCACAGTCGGAGTGGCGCGAGGGGATGCGCGCGACCGTAAAGGCTGTCCAAAGGCAGAATCTGGATGGTGCGGAGATTGACACCGGCTTCGAGAAGATGTGTAGCGAAGGCATGCCGTAACAAATGCGGATGCACCGGTTTAGAAAGGCCCGCCTTTCGCGCCGCTTTCCGGCAAGCCAGGAACACGGCTTTGGGAGAGATGGGCCGCGTAGGATCGGTGCCGGGAAACAGCCAGCCCGTAGGCCGCCGCGTTCGCCAATAGCAACGCAACAGTTCCAGCAGTTTGGTCGGCAACAGAGTCTGTCGATCCTTCCGTCCTTTGCCGCTGCGAACCCACAGCACGTTGCGAGCGCTGTCGATGTCGCCCGCTTTGAGTTGGGTGATTTCCGAGACCCTAAGTCCTGAACCGTACAAGACCGCCAACATGGTGCGTTGACGAAGATTGCGAGGCGCTTCCAGCAGCGCTTTCACTTCCTCGCGGCTCAAGATCAGCGGCAGTTTTCTTTCCCGTCAGGAAACGGGATGCGCTCGATCGCGATTTTTCGGCTAAGGGTGTGGGTGTAGAAAAACCGGAGTGCGCAGACGGTCTGGATGTAAGTGGACTGCGACACCCGTTTCTCTTTGATGAGGAAAAGCTGATAGCAGCGAATGTGCTCAGCATCGAGCTGATCGGGTGGTTTGGAAAAGTGCCGAGCGAACTCGGCGATGACATGCAAGTAAATCCGGATGGTGGTGGGCGAGTAATGACGAATCTGGAGATCTTCCAGCATCCGTTGTCGAAGTGGGGTCACAAGAAAACTCCTTTCCTTGTGACCACACCACAAACACCGCTCGACCTGCCGGAGGCTTAGTACAATGGCTCATAACAGTTCGAGTCCGCTTAATACAAGCGCTCTGTTCATGACGGATCCGTAACGTCACTGGATGAGCAATGTGGCCTACACAGGCAGGAAACGCCGCCCTGGCCCGGAACCGGAAGTGGCGTTTGGACGACCGTTGCTGTGGGTTTTACTTCGCACCTTGTAGGTCCGTTCACCCGCGGCCGTTCTTGGACGAGTCGGTCTTGTCCCAACCTTTGCTGCCCAGGATGCTGACGAACCCGCGCACCGTGTGAGGCTGCCAGCCGGTAGCCTTCATGACTTCGGCCAGTGTCGCGCCTTCAGCGCGTTTCATCATCGCGATTACTTCAGCCTTCTTGCTGGCGCGATCCGCTTTTGGCTTGCTGGTGGTCTTCTTGGCCTGATTTGCCTTCTTGGGCGGTTTAGCTTTCTTGGTTGCGGCACGCTTGGCCTTCGGCTTTAAAGCTTCGGCCGGCGAGGCGCTCTGTTCCGATTCAATTGTGCTGTTCATCTCGTTTCTCCTAGACCGGGTTGCGGTCGTCACAGTGATCACCCCGCTCAGGAAAAACATGAAGGGAAATTTGCTGGCGATTGAGTCGATTCAGGCGAACGTGGATGGTCTTAACTGGATTTAGCGGGGCGGGCGGGCTCCTTTTTATAGGGGCGACAAAATCAGGCTTTGTGAAAAACTTCCCGCAACTATGTCTTTCGGGGCCGTGACGGCAACGCGATTTACTGGCTGGAAGACGTAACCTTCCGCCACGCCGGCTGGAGATGCCCACGCATAACGGAGCAACAGAGTCGCCAAATGATCACGGCTCAACCGGCCTGCGGCCCACCCGCCGATCGTAAACCCAATCGCTGATCCAAACAGGAATAGATTGAAATGCGTTTCCTCAGGTGGAGTCGCAATTCGCCGCGTTCGGTCGGGGTCAGGTGCAAGACTTCCATCCTCGCCATAAACATAAGGCGAAGATATATCGCTATCGGTTATTTAGGAACAGCCCACTAGGGAGTTTAGAACTCATAGTGCTTGAATCGTGTTTCTCGCGTTCTACCATAATTGGGTTTTTCGTCGGGTTTGCTAGCATAGCTTTTTGCGACCCGATCACCTTCACGTACACCACAATCTCTGACCCAAACAAATCCGATGGCACCTACGCGACGGCCGTTAACGACTCAGGAAAGGTGGTTGGGTATTACGAAGACGCAAACGGTATTAGTCAAGGCTTCGTATACGCCAACGGGACCTTCACCACGATCAGCGATCCAAACGCGACGGCCGGCACCTTTGTGACCGGCATCAACGACTCAGGGCAGCTGGTTGGCTATTACACGGCGGTGACCAATACTCCTATTCCGAATGGCGTTGCCGAGACGTCTGTGAATTACGGGTTTGTATATACGAATGGCACCTTCACCACCATCGACAACCCAAACTCGGGTACTTTCGGCACCTGGCTGGATGGCATCAATAACTCTGGACAGATCCTTGGATACTACCAGGACGCGAGTGGTGTCAACCACGGGTTTGTGGACACCAACGGGGCCTTCACCACCATCTCCGATCCAAATGCCCTGTCTGGGCCGTTTGTTTTACAGGGTCCGCTCGATGGCACGTTTGTCAACGGCTTCAACGACTTCGGGCAGGTCGTTGGATACTATTATCTTGCCGATGGGGATATCCAGGCGGTTGAATACACTAACGCGGGTTTTACGAACTTAAACGGTCCGGACGGAGGCCAAGAGTCCCTGACTGGTATCAACGACTTGGGCGAGCTCGTTGGAACGGACGATGCTGGCGCGTTTGCCGATATTAATGGAAATTACATTACGATTGCCGATTCAAACGCCTCTGCCGGCGAAACCTTACCCACCGGCGTCAACAACTCCGGGGATGTCGTCGGTTATTACGACGAGGGCGGAGTTATCTATGGAGTTGAGGCAACACCCATCGCGATGCCGGACGGCGACGCTTCGCCGCTATTGATGATCCCCGCCTTGATGATCGTGCTAATACTTGCCCGCACCTGCCAGAGACGGTGCACACGAAGCTCTACCAGCATCCTAGCGAGGACGGGCGTGTAGGTTCGAGCGCTGTTGAATGGTTGGATACCTTTTCCGTTCTCCCAACATGTCATACCGTAATCGACGCGCCCTTGGCGATCCTGGACCAATTGAACTTTTCTATATCCTAGATCACCTCGATTGTTGGGAGTACATGCACTTTTACGAAGCTGTTTCCGGCCTTGAGGTTGTGAAGATTAATGGCCTTGCTATATTCGTTCAGTGACAACTCGATGTCGTCGCGGATTTCGTCTTCGGTTTGTCTCTTACTCGCAAGCTCATGAAGGAAGCGGCGGAAGTGCCAAAGTTTATCTTTTGCGTCTTCTTTGAAGTCTATGATTTCTTCCCATGACGAGTCGCCTTCGGGTACCAGCCAAACATTCAACGACATACGAACCACATCGGCCATGCCGCTTCCTAAGCGCTTCATGCCCAGGTAGGACGGCAAAGGTGCGTCGCAGATAGGCACAGTCTGGCTTCGTGGAATCACAAGTAGCAACGCCATCGCCGCGATTTTCTCGCGTCAGAGTGCATATGACGGGAGCCTCGGCAAGGCTCTACGGCATTTAATTGCGCACTTGGACGGAAACGCGCTATGCGCGGAAGTGCGATCGCCGGTGTAGGTAACACTATTACTCTTGGCGCCGGGGATGGCGGTAACGGCTCCGAGATCGCCGACCTGATTAACGATGTGAATCTTTGTGGTGGCGACTGCGAAGTTATTGACGGCTACCTAACGCTAACCAGCGGAAAGCAAACCTCCTCCAGAGGGAACTACGTGTTCGGAGCCGGCGGATCATTGCAGATATTTGGTGAGATTCCATCTCTAGGTTTAGACTCCCCAGTAACCCTTTTAGATGCACAGCTTGCCGGAGGTCTTTTCCAGCCCTTCTTTTCAGGTTCGCCGCTCTTTATTGGCGACATCGATCCGGAGAGCGTAACGCTTGATCCAGTCCTCGGGTCGTATAGTTTCCTAAGCCTCGCTTCCTATATGACTTTTTTTGCCGATGTTGATCCAATGTGTTTTACCGTGGGCGAATACACGGGCGCGTCATTCTTGCCGAAAGTTACGTTGTCAACTGTTCCGGAACCTGCGTTACCCTTGCTCGTCATCGGCGTTTTGGGTTTGGCGGTACTGGCGAGGCGGTCAACGTAAAGGGCGAGGCTCGCGCGCGGCCTGCCTGCCATGCGTCGGTGTTCAGATTTACCGAAGCGACTTTACGCAGGCGACATCGCCGGTAATCGTTGGCGTGGGCAATATAGGCGTTCATGTACTTTACGCCGGATAGGCACCGGGCCTGGTCTCGGGTGACGCACAAATCAATGCCGTGATTCCGACCGACGCACCAACTGGTGTGGTTCCGTTGACGCTGCTAGTGGACGGCGTCTTCAGTCCGCAGGGCGAGCACGAGAACGAGCTACCCAGACGCTTGAGGACGAGGCTGTTCGTCGGGCTGTGGAAGGAGTCCGCCGACAGGTGCTCTACCGCGGTAAACAGGTCTACATCCAGGGTGAGCCGCTATTCGACATCGAGTATTCGGATCAACTTCTGATCCGCCTACTAGAGGTTTTTAATCCTGAAAAGTTTGGTCGCCGCGTCGAGCAGATAAACCTGATGGATATCGATCCGGACAAGCTGACGCCTGAGATGCTGGATGAACTCGCCGATCACTTGATAGCGAAGGCGCTGAAAGAGAAGGGCTTGAATAGCCCAGAGATGGTAGCTAAAGTTGCGAAGCGGTTGGAGGCCGGGGAGACCGTGACGGAGGAGGATTTGGAGATGGAGCGGCCAAACGTCGACGACGAGCCACGTTGCTCTTCAGTCTCAATTATCAAAGTGATCAAATAAATTGCCAAAGGATCTATCGCGTATCGGAATCCTTCCAAACCTCGTGCTTTTGGCGTGGCCAAAAGGCTGGGCAAGGACGATGGTCTTGTTCGATAATGTTGCTCAAATACTGGACTGGTCGATGAAGGCACAGACTGCCGGTAGCACCAGCGTCCCTGCACACGAACGTAGGTCTCGTCCACGCGCCATGATTTGTTGGTCGGCTTAAGATGCCGCCGCATGCGTCGCTCCAGTTCTGGACCGTACCGCTGCACCCAGCGCCACACGGTTGTAAAACGTGCCCCAACCTCTGCTAAAATTTCCGGGGTAGCTGGGATAGTGGCCCCGTTCTTGAGGGCGGCGTTACTTGTACAGGTAGCCGAGTCGCCGCACGTAGCAACCCCTTGAATGGGTGGAGGGGTTGGAACCCGCACCCGGACGAAAGCACGAGCGCAACGGCCGCTGAGATCAATGAGAGTTTGGGACGAAGTAACATCTACAGTACAACGGCTGTTTCAAGAGGAAGCTGTAGGCGCTGACACACGCCCAAGC
The DNA here is from genome assembly GCA_050011295.1 of Bryobacteraceae bacterium. Classification (GTDB taxonomy): domain Bacteria; phylum Acidobacteriota; class Terriglobia; order Bryobacterales; family Bryobacteraceae; genus Palsa-89. Next base: position 3,663 of record JBEKJJ010000257.1, on the reverse strand, counting down.
CGGCCCTCGTGTGCTATGTCATATGTCAGCTTAAGGAATGAGGATCGAGCACGGGGGGCGCGGACCTTATTTCGTCAATTTCGTAGTCTCTTACGCGAAGGCGTGGGCTTGAATGCTCGGCATTATCTCCGCGAGCAACCCCTGTCGTCTTTTGCGCTTGAGAGTACCAACACACGAATTAAAACGAAAAAAGGATGATTCGCCCGATTGTTGCTGTCCGCAGAAATCTGGAACTAGATCCCGCGCGACTGGAAGGTGGAATTCCGTTGCATGGCGTCCTTACTAATTGAGGCGCGAACCCGTTGCAAGCTGAATCGGCTGGATGTATTAAGCAGGAAAAAGAACTTGGTCAGATTTCGGCCGCCGCCCGCTGTGAGGAGCTGATCGGGAAAGAGATCGGGATGTTCGTCGATCGCAGCGCCTTACTGATGGACATCGATCTCGACAAGATGACGCCCGAGATACTTGATAAGCTAGCCGACCATTTGATAGCAAAGGCCTTGAAGGAATTCGATCGGGAACCGCTCGGAAGTGCCTCTATCGGTCAGGCTTGTGCGTGGCGCAAATCCGGTGTCGACGAACTAGAGCGAGTACAGCCGAGATCTCGCGATAGCGTTCGCCAATACGTCTGGTAGCCGCACGTGATCCGTCGCTCACGATCGGCGCGAAAAGCGTATAATTCAAAAATTGAGCACTGGCTTTCGTTCGTTGCCGGATGTCATCGATCCACTAATCCGCAAAGGAAATAATGCCCGAACAGGACGAGGTAACGCGGCTCGCATGCCTGGAGCTCAAAGGAGGCAATGAGCACGCTCGATACGAGATCGAGCTGCCCGGCTTGGTAGCGTGGGTGTTCTGCCGGCCAATAACGCCTGCCACACGCGGCGGAGATCTCCACTACCTCTCGGTCTGCAGTCAGGGGTTTGTATCCAGGATTGCCCTTGCCGATGTCGCCGGACACGGCGAGTATGTCGCTGGCGTGGCCGACAGGCTGCGTGATGTTTTGAGGCAGCATTCCGATGCGTGGGACCAGTCCGACGTGGTGCGGGAGCTTAACGACGCCTTCCTGGCTGGCGCCACCAAATTCGAGTATGCCACGGCATTCGTCCTGGGCCATTACTCCGTTTCCGGTGAGGTTGTTTTTACGAACGCCGGCCACATGCCGCCGCTCTGGTACCACGCACGGGAAAATGCGTGGAGCTTCTTATTGGAATCCACTCCTTATGCCAAGGAAGTAGCCGATCTTCCGATTGGCCTGATAGCCGGGACTCCCTATTCGCAAACAGCGGTACAACTCGAAGTTGGTGATTTGGTCGTTCTGTACACCGACGGCATCACCGAATCCAACGACCCGGCTGGAAAGCAACTGGACAAGGAGGGTTTGCTTGCGCTGGCTCGGAACGTGGCGTTTGTCTCACCCGTCGAAGTCGGCGAGGCGCTGCTCGCTGGTGTAGAAGGTTTTCGTGGAACAAGTCCGGCTTCGGACGATGAAACCTTGATCGTGTTGCAGCGTTCTCCGGCTACATCCGACGAACCTTGGCCGCGCTAGTTGGCCTTAGCTTTGCGCCGTGCGTTGTTTTGGGATACCCACGCGAAAGGTCGTCGCGCCCGGTTTGGACTGAACCCGAATCTCACCGCGATGTTTTCGGACAACACGCATGGAGATGTCTAGTCCAAGACCAGTCCCTTCGCCGACGCCTTTGGTGGTGAAGAAGGGTTCGAAGATGTGCGGCAGCACGTCGGGTGGAATTCCCGTACCGTTGTCTTGGATTTCCACCACCACCTCCCGTGGATCTTGGCAAGTGCGAATCCGCAACTTCCCGCCATCAGCCATGGCGTCGATGGCATTCACGATCAAGTTGGTCCAAACCTGGTTCAACTCAACACCGTAAGCACAGATCTTCGGAAGGTCCGGATCATATTCGCGTTCGACTTGGATGGACTTGGACCTGAGCTTGTACGCCAGGATGGTTAGAGTACTTTCGATTCCGCCATGGATATCGATTTCCTTCTCGGCCGCCTGGTCCATGTAGGTATATTCCTTCACTGCGTGGACCAGCTCGAAAATCCGCGTCGCGCTCTGCTCGATCTCCGCAACCATGCGTGCCGCGAGCAGCGAGCCATTAATTCGGTGCAGCACGTCGGGGAGAGCCTCCAGGCCGACGGTCTCCGCGATCTCCTTGAGCTTTCGAGTATCGAATTCCGCCTCGACCAGCATGGGCGCGATTTTCCATGGCTCTGGGATCGCGCGCTCCTCCATCCATTCTTCAAGTTCCTGCTCACGGTCGCTCCGTTCAATCGATGTCAGCAGCTTTGACCGAGAATTGTGGATCGCCTCTATCGCAAACTGTTCGCAATCGGCAATGTACGTTCGTTGTTCACGCGTCAGGCTCCTTTGATCAAGCCGAAGATACGCGTCTCTAAGTTCCTTGCGCACCTCCCAGATGCCTCCAGCGGCGCGTTTTATCGCCGCGGCCGGATTGTTCAATTCGTGAGCGAATCCAGCCGAGAGCTTGCCGAGAGCGGCGAGCTTATCCCGCTGCTCGGACGTCCTTGTCGAATCACGGACTCGGTCCAACATCAGAACCACTAGCCGCTCGGTCAGCACGGGCATTCGCTGCAGCATCTCCGGAAAGAGCCTCTTGTGAAAGCGCCCGACTCGCAGCCGCGTCACGGCGCGGCCAGTCCCCTGAAACTTTTGGAGCCTTGAGAACGGCAACAATCCGGTTACGTCGGGCGCGCGCGCTGTGAAAATTTGCCCGTCGCTGACCCTTTCGTTGCGTCCTTGAAGTTCGCCCTCGAAGAACACCAACATGTGCTCGGCAGGGTCGCCTTCGCGGAAGAGGATGTCGCCCGGCTCGGCATGAATGTCCTCACCCTGCGTGGCCAGCCATGCGAGCTGTTCATCGGGAAGATCGGAGAATACCGCGATACCGCGCAAATCCCGCGTTTCAATCATCGGTCCGCCAGGTACTGGTGAATGAATTGAATCGCAATCGACCCTTCGCCCACACCTGACGCGACGCGCTTCACCGATCCCCAGCGGACGTCGCCCGCGGCGAAAACACCGGGCACACTGGTTTCGAGCAAACTGGGATCGCGGGCAAGCTTCCAACCCGAAGGTAAGACGCCATTCTTTTTGAGGTCCGGCCCTGAAAGGATGAAACCCTTGTTGTCACGCTCCACCGGGCCGTCCAACCATTCCGTCTTCGGCTCGGCTCCGATGAAGATGAACAATGAGGACGCCGGAACGACATTGGTCTCACCGCTGGTCGAGCACTGTATGGAAATCGCTTCGAGCCGAGTCTCGCCATGCGCCTCTGTCACGCTCGAGTTCAACTCGACATGAATGCTGGGTGTCTTTTCGATTTCGTCGATCAGGTACCGGGACATCGAAGCGGCCAGAGAATCGCCGCGGACAAGCATGATGACGCGACGGGCGCGTCGCGAGAAATTCATGGCCGCCTGGCCTGCTGAATTTGCTCCGCCGATGATATAAACGTCTTCGTCAACGCAGGAAGCCGCTTCGGTCGAGCCGGCTCCGTAGTAAACGCCCGCGCCCTGAAGCCGATCCACTCCCGGCACGTTCACCCTGCGCCACTGCACACCCATGGCCAGCAGCAGCGCGTGACAGGCAATCTCCGAACCGTCGCTGATTTTCAC
>JBEKJJ010000256.1:0-11148 GCA_050011295.1 Bryobacteraceae bacterium | reverse complement strand
CTGCGCGGCGGCATGACCTACCGCCATTTCCAAATCCAGTTCAAAGACAAGTCACTGCATCTGAGCACGCTTACATTGCCCGGCGGGAAGTTGGAGCAGTATCTGATTCAGTAGCGCCCGCGGCTCGAGTGGTGCCGCGTGAGAAATCCGGCCGAAGGTGAACGCGATTCCGGGATGATTCCGAACGCACGAATAGATCGGCGATCCCACATTGGGCCGATGGCATCCTCGACCGGCTTGGTTCACGCCGCCCACCGTATTGAGACGCGGGGGGGATTCCATGCGCAACAGTCGAGGAAAGCCCTTTCCATGAGCTGATCTCCGACAGTCGGCCGTTTCCACGAGGCCACTCAGCGCCAGCGGCCTGAAGGCATGCGAGGGGTTGACGGCGAATAGGACTGTTGGTGCTCCGAACCTCTGCCGATTATGGTCAATAGGAGGGACCGATGGAGTTGGAGCGCAGCCTGTTCATGCTAACTCGAATCACGATTGGCTGCGCCATGTTATGTGTTACTGCCCGGGCACAGTGGGACGATCTCGAGGTGACGCTCTCCCCAGCGGCGCGCGTGTATTGCCACCTGGTCAGATTCCCGCAGGGCTGGGTATTCCCGCGTTACGACAAGCAGGCCGGGCAGCAGTTAGGCTTTGCTTTGTATGAAAGCGATTATGAGTTCCGTGTCGATGGGCTCCTCAGCACCCGCTTCCTTGTCGCGGGCTTTACGGATTTCGTAGGCACTAAGTATTACACCGCCAACCGATACGAAATCGACCTCTCCGATCCAACCGCTTCGATCGGCCAACCGAGCCGCAAACGCTGGGACACTGCCACCGTCGTTCCCCTTGCGCGGAAAAGCGCGTTCAGTCCCGGGGAGACGGTTCCGAATAGTACCACGCTTAAATTTCATGGCTTTGAATTCAACAGGACAGGTGCTGTATGGGGCCAGCCGTCCGGAGATGCTACTCGCTTGTCTCCGGATTCGGCCTGGCTCGTTCTTCTGAGTACTACTCCGGCTACTAAGAATGGAGCCTACGATCCTTATGGCACGTCAAGGGTTTTCTATAACTCCTACAACGCCGACACCGGACAGAAGGCGTTTACAATCGAGGGCACGTTTTTAAGCCGCGGGGGGGTAGATGCAGACGGCGCGATAGGTCGGTCGGGCTGGCTCACAGAGCGGTACTTCATTGTCCAGCTCGGAAGGAAGATTGAGCACTGCCTGGTTTGTGATTTCGGACAAAAAAAGCGCCCGACACCGTGAATTGAGGAAGACGGAACGAAATGCCAGCGTTGCCACGCTCCAAGGGTGTTCGGGTTCATCCCGGAATGCCGTTCGGCTTTCCCGGAATCCTCACCCCGCCGCGCTCGGGATTTCACTTCTGCGCCTGCAGTTCCATGCTTACCTGCTCAGCCTGCTCCATGACGCGCAGAGTATTCTCGCCGAGAATCTTTCGGATGTCGCCTTCCGAATACCCTTTGCGCAGCAGCGCCTCGGTGATTTTCGGCAGCTTGGAGCAATCTTCCATACCTTCCGGCATGTCCGCGCCGTCAAAATCGGAACCCAGGCCGACGTGATCGGCGCCAACCAGTTTTACGGCGTGATCGATATGGTCGATGATTCTTTCCCAACTGACGTGCGGCAGTTTTCCCTCCGCAGTCAGCTTCTGTTGCATCTTAGCCATCTCGCGCGCGATGCAAGCCTCATCGTTATTGCAGTTCTTGGTGAGTTCACTCATGTGCTGCACCACCCCGCCGGTTTCTTTGTCGTAGGCATCCTTATACGCCTGGTCGATGAAGCTCTTTTCGTAATTAATCTGAATGACACCGCCCTTAGCCGCCAGCGCCTTGATCATGTCGTCACTCATGTCGCGCACGTGATTGCAAAGCGCGCGGCACGACGAGTGAGAGGCCAGAAGCGGAGCCTTGCTCACCTCCAGCGCGTCGTAGAAGGTCTTATCGCTGACATGCGAAATGTCCACCAAAATACCCTGACGATTCATTTCGCGAACTATGTCTTTGCCGAAATCAGTTAGTCCGTTGTGAGCAGGCTTGTCGGTGGAGGAGTCTGCCCACTCATCGTTGTAGAAGTGCGACAGGGTAATGTAGCGCACGCCCAGGTCGGCAAAGATACGCACGATGCGGATGTCGTTGCCGATCATGTGGCCGCCCTCCACGCCCATCAGCGCCGCGATCTTGCCCTGCGCGTGAGCGCGGCGCACGTCGTCGGCGGTACGCGCGAGCACCATGTCTTTCGAGTATTTCTTGACGTTTTCGCGGACTGCGTCGATCTGATCGAGGGCTTTTTCCACGGCGGCCGGTCCCATGATGCGCCCGTCGATCCAGATGGAGAAGAAGATGGCGTTCATACCGCCCTCATGCATGCGAGGAATGTCAACGTGACCGCCGGAGTTCTGCTTCCCGATATCGTAGTCCTTCGAAAAGAAGCGTTGCGTGGTGTCATCGTGTGTGTCCAGCACGATGGAACTGAAGTGGAGCTTATGCGCGCGCTCGGAAATTTCGTCGGCGAGGGCAGCTCGGGTCAAAATCGTGGCGGCGATCAGGCCACAAACAGCCTGCAAGACGACGCCTTGGGTACGGTGCATTCTTCCTCCAGTTGAATTATTGTACACGCACCCGATCCGCGGCCGGGACAACCACTTGGGTTTAACTGCACCCGGTACTCTAGGTCACTTTCGGATAGTACTAAATCCAATCGGATAGACCAGTACGGTCTTGCGTAAAGTTCTGCGACCCGCTAAATTCTAACAAACGCTGGGAGAGCGCATGTGGCAAGGGCATTCCTAAACAGGACGTCCTATCGCCAGGGGTCATGCCGTCCTCCCAGCGGGTTTTCATACGCACTTCAACCACCACAAGGTGGGCGGGCAGCTGAGTGATTTCACCCTACCGCAGCACTTTGACCCAGGCCAATGGACCCCGCATTCGGCGCAAATGCCTGATAAACCATCGAATACACCATTCGGTGTATCATTTGCTATGGGTAGGAGAGCCCTGTTTATGAATCGTCTTGCCCTGCTCGCGACCCTTGGCGTTCCCGTATGCTTCCTCACAGCCGGGACGACAGCCGACGCTCGCCGCGGCGCGGAATTCTTCCGGACGCAGTTCTGCGTCAATTGCCATGCCATCGAGGGCCAGGGTGGAAACCAGGCTCCCGACCTGGGCCAGCGCTTCGACCGGAATTACACCCCCGCCGGCATCGCCAGCCGCATGTGGGATCACGCTCCCGTCATGTGGAAGGCCATGAGTGAGCAGAAGATTCCGATTCCCGACATCAGCGTTGACCGTGCCTCTGATCTTTTCGCGTTTTTTTACGCGGTTCGTTACTTCGAGAAACCCGGCGAAGCCGAGCGCGGAAAACGCATCTTTCAATCCAAACACTGCAACGATTGCCATTCCCTGACTGCCTCCGGCGGCAGCGGCCCCGGGAATCCGGTGGACCATTGGCAGTCACTGGCGGACCCCATCGTCCTGGTGGAGCGAATGTGGAATCACTCCGACCTGATGAAAGGTGAAATGGCCACCCGCAAGATTCAATGGCCCCAACTGACTGCCCAGGATCTGGACGATCTTCTGGTATATCTCCAGAACCTGCCTCAAACCAAGAACGAGAAGCTGGCGTTCACGCTGCCGTCAGCGGAAGGCGGCGAGGCATTATTCCAGGAGAAAGGCTGCGCGAATTGCCACAAAGGCGCGCTCGCGCTGGAGTACCGGCTGGGCGATAACACGTTGACCAGTGTGGCGGCCGCGATGTGGAATCACACCCCCCAAATGCACCAGCCGCACCCGCAATTCACGCTCTCCGAGATGCGCCAATTGCTCGGCTACGTATGGGCCAAGCAATTCTTCTACACCCGGGGAGATGCTGGGCGTGGTCACAAGATTTTTGAATCCAGAAAGTGCGCCACCTGCCACAACAACACGAATTCAGGCGCACCCGCTCTGGGGAAACCTTCCGAGCCTTATTCAGCCGTTACCATGGTAGACGTCCTCTGGAAACACGGCCCCAGCATGCTCGCGAAGATGCAGCAAGAACACATCCCCTGGCCCCAACTCTCGCAGAGCGAGATGGCCAACCTCATCGCGTATCTGAACTCACGATAGTAGGACAGCTAGAATTAAAGACTTCCTCCGTATCCGGCAGCTCACCCAAATCGCTCTGGGAAACAGCGCGACGTCGCATATTGCGCAATATACGTACATAATTGCGCAATATGCGAAGGCTCCGCACCCTTGACGCACCGCTGCCGAAGACCCGCCACGGAATCCTTGCGGCAAACGCTCGTGCACCCCGACAAGGCCTGGTACGTCTCGGAGTTGGCGCGCCGCTTGGGCGCCCCCCGCCTCAAGCTTGCAGCGGGAGCTGCACGACCTCAGCGAAGTGGGCATCCTCAAACCCGCCAGCGGGGCCGCATGATGTACTCCCAGGCCAATGTGGATTCGCCGGTCTTTCCCGATTTTGCGCGGGCTATTGTTTAAAACGGCCGGCCTGGCCCGGGCCTGAAAGACGTGGAATCGGCCGGCTTATCGGCTGACGCCCTCCGCGGCGACCTAAGCCCAATCTTGTCATACGATGTGTGTACACTAAAAAGAGGAGAACTAAGGCGAGTAGCGTGTCCAAAGGCGGCAAGGATCGGCGAATCAATTTGCGCGCCGCGACGGTTCAGGAATCACTCATCCGGGCGGCGGCGGATAAGCGTGGCATCAGTTTGACGGATTTCGTTCTGGAGAGCGCATGCACGCGGGCGGAAGAGACTATCGCCGACCAGGTGCATTTTATCCTTTCAGAGAAACAATGGAAGGCCTTCAATGACGCGCTTGATCGTCCGGCGCGCGTGCTGCCACGGCTACGCAAGCTGCTCACCGAGCCCTCGGTTCTAGAAAAACGCTGAGTGGCCGATGCTTCATTGACCGGGCCGGAGAGACTGGCCTCGCATCACGAACTGAAGGCGTTTTCCTGCGGAGTGGAATCGCTCGACCAGTGGCTGAAGCGGTTTGCACGCACCAACCAGCAAAGCGACCTGACGACTACCTACGTGGTCCATCGAAAGAACCGCGTGGCCGGATATTACTCCCTCACTGCTGGAAGCGTGAACCGGGAGGACGCACCGGCGCGCGTGGCCAAAGGAGAACCGAATCATCCCATCGGAGTCGTGCTTTTGGCGCGCCTTGCCGTTAATGAGTCGGAGAAGGGCGTGGGCCTCGGGAGCGCTTTGCTCCGCGGGCCTCGGGCGCGCTTTTGCTCAAGGATGTGCTCGTGCGGTCGGCATCTGCTGCCGATATCATCGCGGTCCGGGCGGTATTGGTGCACGCCCTGAACGAGGAAGCGAAGCGATACTATATGCGGTTCGACTTCGAGCCTTCGCCCGTGCATCCGTTGCACTTAATGCTATTGATGGAGGACATCCGGGCTCCGGGATGGCAGCATTAAGGCGAGCAACAGGTCAGACAAACCCGTTGTGCTAGGCTTGGGGACGAAAGGAGCTCATCGGATGCGAACAGGACACATTGGTACCCACGAAGAATTACTTTCAATTGAGGAGCTGGAGGCCCGCTTAGCTAAGGAAGAGGCCTTGTTCACTTTGTTGTCGTACCTCTAATTACCCCCCTATGTTTCCCCCTCCTCCCGCGGAGTCATCACCTAATCTGCGGGAGGAGGGGGAGCTTTGTAGAGCGTCGCTGGAGGCATTTACCGAAAGCCTGATTACTTCGCTCGGAGTTTCGCAACGTGACGCCGAGCGGTTGCGGAAATACGATAGCTCTCGAAAAGAGGGGAACGTTTATCTTTACTTTCCATTTTGCTTTCGAGAGGCCTTTGCAACCGTAGCTCTCGAAGACGTCAGAACGATCGCCTTGAGTGGAATCCTCTGGATGAGTTACATGCGCGCGCAGGATGACACGATTGACAAGGCCGGACAAACGCTTAATCCAAACTTTCTGTTCTTGCGTGATCTCTACCTAAGAGAGTCTCTTCATCTTCTCTACAGACTATTTCCGTATAACTCCCAGTTCTGGAATCTTTATTCGACGTATTTCGACGAGTATGCGCGGTCTGTGCTGTGTGAAAAAGCCAATCACTCATCCATCGAATCGACCTTCGACGACGGAGAGTTTCACCGTATCGCCAAAGGCAAGGCCGCGATGGCCAAATACCCCGTAGCCGCACTGGCCGTATTGAGCGGCGAAGAGGAAAAAATGCTCCTCTTGACGGAATCGCTGGATTGTTACCATGTGGGCTATCAATACTGGGACGATCTGGTTGATTGGAAGGAAGACCTCGCGAGTTCGAAATACACACTTTTGCTGACGCGCGCACTTGAGCACATTAACCCCGAAATGCGCGCAGTACCGGGCCAGCTGCGGGAAAGGATTGGCCGAGTCATCTATTACTCAGGCGTAGCCGAGGAGCAGTTAGTCCGGTCGTTCAAGTGGTCCCAGCGTGCCTACGAACTCTCCATTGCCGCTGGCTGTACAGTCTGGGCCGCTCATGTAAAAGGCCTTCAGAAGCAGACCGTTGCGCTGGCGGCTGACTTGCGTGCGATCATGTTGGCGCAAGTAGGCCGTGGCGATAGAGCCTAACGAAAGGGGCTGGAGCATGAACTCATCCGGATTCTGCGACCGGAGCATCCAGACTAACAACCCTGCGCTGCTCGTCGCTGCCGCTCCATCCCAAGTCAGCGGCGCGTTGGTCCGCTTGTTCTGCCTCACCGTAATTCCCCATGGCCCTATAAACAAAAGCCGCAACAGCGTGGGCGGAACCGAGTTGGGGAGTTCGCTCGATTTTCCGGTTCGCCAGCATCAGGGCATTTCGAAGCTGCTCGTCCGCATCGTCCATGCGGCCTAGGCGCCGCAACAGAGCCCCCAGCTCAGCGTGTGCTCGTATAGATTCGGAATCCACTTCAACTGCTCGCCGAAGCGCCCACTCGGCCGCCTCTATGTTTCCGGCCAGTACGTGACACCTTCCCAACTCAAGCCACGCTTCGCCAAGAAAGAATCGGTCGGCGTCAACGATGTCGTCGTCAGCATCGTCCAACTCGCGATCCTTGAGCGCCTCTGAAAATGACTCGGCGCGCTCACTCACCTGGTGTTCACGTGCGTCCACCGCCTCCCTATAAGCGCCGAGCCTTTCATAGCAGCGGGCGAGTTGGGAGTACGAATCCGCCTTATGAGAAGAGTTGTCGATCTCAATCACGAAGCGATGGGTGTCCGCTGCTTCAGAGTATCGTTGCAGCATGAAAAGACACTGGGCCTTCCATTTGAGCATGTACCCGGCGGTCAGGTACTGGCGCGGGGCCGAAGCGTGGAATTCAATCGCCTTCTCGCAGGCTCCCAAGGCGTCTTCCCACTGATTCAAGGAACCTAGCGTCTGGCTCAATCGGCACCAGTAGAGGTGAGAATCCGGCTCCCGCTCGATGCAGCGGCGGAGCATTGCCAGCACATCCTGTTCCTGGCGGTGCTGATGATGTGAGGCAGCAACGGCAAAAATCTGTTGCGGATCTTCCTGGCGCTCATTCAGCCAAGCCAGGAGCGGGGCCGCCCTTGGGCGCGAGTCGGGCACCAGATCCTCCTCAAGCGCGTCTTCCACAAGAGAGTGGAAGAGAAGAGCGGAGGCCCAGCTTCCAGTATGGATTTGGTTGTGCGCCCGGTCGTACAGAAGACAGTTCGTCTTTACGTCAGCTTCCATGTCACGGGCGCTCTGCACGCTTGAGAAGATCGGGGAATCCGGCAGTTCGTCGATCTGCCCTGAGAAATCAATCTGTACCGTCCGCCCCTCATTTTCACCTTCATCCCATCCCTGCAAATGCGGCTTAACCAGTGCATGGTTCAGAAACTCGTCCCAGGTGTGCACTGCTTTAGAAAGCGACCACCGGCCAATGCCATCACACACAAATACCTGGTTGAGCTTGGGCGACCAGTGTAACGAAACGTAGCGCTTCCCGCCGCGATAGCCGAACGCATCTTCGATTTGACCACGCTGTACCCCGATATTTGTGGTTCGGAAACCGCAGCTCACCTCAGGTCCTGGAGTGTAATCCAGTTCGAGAGGTTCATGCTCGTCGAGCCAGCTTCGGAGGTGTTCCAATACCGTCCTGCCGATCGCGACCGGGACTTCTGCAGTGAGCTTCGGCTCCTTATCCAAAATCGATGCCAGCTCGGAAGGTGCAGGTGGCATCCACGCTTCAAACTCCTCGTCAGGGATTTCGTCTTCCTCCTCCCCGTCATCGAAGTCAGGCGCACGCGACGCTGCCTCCGCCATCCAAAATAGTTTCACTTTTGAGTGAGTGCTCACATACAGTAGGCGTTCCTGGCGATCAAGTATCAGGTATCGTGTTTTCGCCCAATATTCCTCGCGCCGTGAAGGCGGCAGCGCAATCCATTCGTCCCACGGCACGAGCGGGAGGGTCCGTTTAAAATCGAGTCGAAGTGCCTCCAGGACCCGTGCCACTGCTGGGTGTCTACAAAAAAGCGACCAGCCCGCTTCGACGCCTGGCCACCTTTGGTCATCATCTTCAATAAAAAAACCGGACGTTGTGATACGGTACTCGTGGAACGCAACATACCGCTCGTTCCCCGGATATCCTAGGGCAATCTCCAGGTTTGGGGGAGCCGGGATCGGTAGTTTGATCAGTCCGAAATCCTCGGGTTGGACTGAGGCGTTGAAATCTTCTTCCATAGCGGTTGCAGCCTGACCCTGGGAACTACGATTGTACCTGGGTTGCGCCTGCGTTCAGGCTACGCCGGCCGGAAGCGGACGCACGCTAAGCAGCCGCGAAAGCGACTACCGCACGGCCACCAACTCCGCCACTGACTCTTCAAGGTAATGCAGGATTTTCCAATCCTCGAAATACGCACGCAATTCTCCCGGACAAACACGCGTCGGCGTTCCAGCGCCCGCGAGAAGAACCGTCACAATCGCCATTCCTCCGGCCCGGATTCCGGCTTTCATCTTCGGAAAAAGATCGCGCTGCAGGTACAGGCAGTCACAGATCAAATCGTAGGAGTCCGGTTCAATCTGAAACTCGCCGCGTTCGAGATCCGCGACGCGCGCATCAATATTCCCGAAGCGGCTCCGCAGTTTTGCGATCGCGATGGGCGATCCATCCACTGCCGTCACGCGCCAACCGCGCTCCGCCAGGCACAGACTATTGCGTCCAGGCCCGCAAGCCAGATCCAATGCTGTTCCGGGAGCGAGATCGGCCGCGAAGCGCTCCACCAACGGCTCGGGCGTGTCGGATAGCTGCTTACAGGCGCGGTAGCGCTCGTTCCATTTCTCGATGCTCAACTCGCGCTGCTCTGCTTGGCGGCCTTCTTGAAAACCTTATTGAGGATTCGAATACCGCGGTCGATTTCCCTCTCGGTAATGATGTAGGGCGGCAGCATGCGCAGCACCGTGTCATGCGTGCAGTTCAGTAGCAGCCCCTCTTCGAGCGCATCCAGTACGATTTGTTTGCCTGGCATGCTCAGCTCTACACCAATCATCAGACCGCGGATGCGGATTTCCTTGACGAACTTGTAGCGCTTTTCGAGCTCCTCCAGCTTCATCTTGAAATATCCGCCCATCTCTTGGATGTGCGGCAGCAGGCCTTCCAGAATATCCATGAACTCAATGGCCACGCGGCACGCTAACGGTCCGCCGCCGAAAGTGGACCCATGCATGCCCGCGCCGATGGATTGGGCCGCCCGCTCATTCGCAACGATCACGCCAAGCGGAATGCCGCAGGCCAGCGGTTTCGCCGCCACCATGATGTCGGGCAGCACTTGCGGATTGGCCAGTTGATAGGCGAAGTGTTTCCCAGTTCGGCCCACGCCGCACTGAATCTCGTCGAACACCAGCAGCGCGTCGTATCGATCCGCAAGTTCCCTAGCCTTGCGGCCGAATTCGGTCGAGATCGGATTTATGCCACCTTCGCCTTGGATCCATTCCATGACAATGCCGGCGGTCCGATCGCCCACCGCTTGTTCCAGCGCCACACTGTCGTTGTGTGGGATGAACCGCGCACCCGGGAGCAGCGGCTCGAAATCCTTGCGGTATTTTTCTTGCCCGGTGATGGAGAGCGCTCCCAGCGTCCGCCCATGAAAAGAGTTGTGCAGCGCGACGATCTCATACTTATCGGTATGAATCTTGCGCCCGTGCGAGCGGACCATCTTCAGGGCGCCTTCCATGGACTCAGCGCCCGAGTTGCAGAAAAACGTCCGCTGCAATCCGCTCGCCTTCGCGAGACGCTCCGCCAGCGGCCCTTGATACTGGTGGTAGTAAAGATTGGATGTGTGCAGCAGCAGGCCAGCCTGCTCGCGAATGATCTTTGTCAAGCGCGGGTGCGCGTGTCCCAAGGCGTTGACGCCAATGCCGGTGAGCAAATCCAGATAACGTTTGCCGGACCCGTCGAAAACATAGCAACCGCGCCCGCGCTCGAGGAGCAGCGGATAGCGTGCGTAGTTCTGCAACAAATACTGGCTCTCCAGCGCACGAACCCGATCGAACTCGCTGGTTTGTTCCGGAACCGTTGAAACAGTCGACATAGCACCATGATAACCTCCTCATCGATCCCACTCGATCGCATCAAACAGCGCTCGGAGGCTCTGGGCTTTAGTGCGATTGATCATTTCAACGAAGCCAACGCGTCCTTCCAGGTGCGCGCGGAAATCCGGAACCGCGGCGCGATTCTGCAATTCGGGACCTCGGCGAACGCAGTTGGTCAGGATGGCTTCCAACAACTCGAGATCGCGCCGGCGCAGACTGAGCTTCTGGTTGACAACAACTCCGGCGAGATGCTGGCGGACGCCCTGACGCATGATGCGGGTCTTGCGGTGATTGACAGCGAAGCCTTCTTCCAGCGCGATAGCGGCCGCATGCGTCGAGAATCGTACCGCAGCGCGCTCGAATGCTTCTCCGCCGGAGAATGCCAGATCGTCGGCGTAACGCGTGTACGCTACGCCCGCGGATTTAGCCAGGCCGAATAGCCGGCAATCCATGCGATACGCCATAAGGTTCGCGAGGGAAGGCGAAGCGACTCCCTGAACGCAAAAGATAACTTTGCATTCGAGCGGAGGGTGAAGTATCGATGAGGTCCCACTTGCGCTATGTCATTAACGGTTGTATCCTTATGACATATGGGTCGCGCCAGCGACGC
>JBEKJJ010000255.1:0-11194 GCA_050011295.1 Bryobacteraceae bacterium | reverse complement strand
TGTTCTGGTTCCATCCAGCCATGTGGTGGATGATTGCGGAGATCCAATTGGCGCGCGAGGAAGCAGTGGATCGCGAAGTAGTCGCCATTTTGAATTCGCGCGATCAGTACCTGGAGTCCTTGCTGGCCCTGGCCGCATCCCGCGCCGGTTTCGATCTGGCGCCGGCCTCACCATTCTTGAGAAAGCGGCATTTACAAAAACGAGTAGCTGCATTGCTGAAAGAGGTTTCCATGTCTAAATTCCGATTGACTTCTTCGCTGGCTGCGTTCGCGGCCGTGCTCACGCTGACCGCATGGTTGAGCGTGCGATCGTTCCCATTGCAGGCCGCGGCGCAGGAAAACGATTCGTCCAACATCACAGTGCATCCCGGTCCGTTGCCGCTTTTGCACCGCGCGGCCGTGCAGTATCCGAAGAATGCGCTGGCCAAGCACATTGAAGGAACGGTGGTGCTGGAACTTACCCTCAGCGAAACCGGAACCGTTACCGACGCGCGTGTACTCAGCGGACCGGAGGAGCTGCGCGGAGCAGCGCTAGAGTCCATCCTGGAATGGCATTATTCGAGCGAAGGGCAGCCCAAGACTGAGGCGAGCATTGATTTCAAGGTGCCCACCGCGGAGGCGATGCCGGGAACTTTGATGGCGCCTCCAGAAGACCAAGCCAAGCTGGACCGTTTGTTCATCCAGGCTCCGGACGCGATCAAGCAGAAGCTGGAGGGCCACTTGCCGTTGCGCGAAGGCGATCGGATCACACAGAGTGCCTTGAACGATCTCGCGACTGCGCTCAAAGATGTCGACGAACATTTGCGGGTTACTATACATCCGAATGCGGACAAGACCGGATCGATGATGTTTATCACGCTCTATAGCGCGGGTCCGGGCGAGTCGCCTAAGAGAATTCGCGTGGGCGGCAACGCGGAGCAGGCTAACCTAGTACAAAAAGTCCAACCGATTTATCCGCCGGACGCGAAGGCGAACCGCATACAGGGCCTCGTCCGATTTTCTGTAGTCATCGGCAAGGACGGCCGGGTACAAAATCTGACGCTGGTCTCGGGAGACCCGGTATTGGCGCAAGCTGCCAAGGACGCTGTACAGCAATGGGTCTACAAGCCGACGTTGCTGAATGGCGATCCGGTGGAAGTTATGACTCAAGTGGACGTGAACTTCACACTCAGTCAATAGGAGCTACCAATGCTGAGACGTTTATGGATACTCGCCGGACTGGTTGCGCTCGCCGGATGGGTCCCGGTGCAGGCGCAGCAAACGCTGAAGCTGATTCACACCGTGGCGCCGAAGTACCCGCAAGAAGCCAAGGACAAGAAAATCGAAGGCGATGTGGTGCTGCATATCGAAATCAATGCAGAGGGCGAGGTTCATGACCCGTGGGTTGTCAGTGGTCCGAAAGAGTTGCGGGATGCGACGCTGGAGGCGGTGAAACAGTGGAAGTATTCGAAAGACGGTCCGCTGCCGGCGTCGAGTGAGGTTACGCTCGCGTTTCAACTACCGAAGAAGGATTAGTCCCCTTGCTTACGCGCGGAGCTACGCTGTGTGGCAGGATGGCGATCGATAACGCTCCGATCAGAGCCACTGTCAGCACTGTGCCCATGGCGATCGTGTAATTCCCTGCGTGGTCCCGCAGGACGGAAACAAAGTAAGGGAACCAAGTCTGTCCGATGGTGTTCACCGGCAGGATCACGGCCATCGCACGGGCCAGCGAATTTACCCCGAACTGCTCGGCAGCCATCAATGGGATCAGCATGTAGTCGGCGCCCATTCCGAATCCGAATAGAATCGCGAAGACGTAGAGGAACGTTTCGTTGGACGGCCGGACCATCAGCAGAATTGGAATGGTCCCGGCCACCAGGAAATATGTCCCGGTCATAACCCACTTCTTCGAGAAGCGATCCGCCAGACCGCCAATCAGCAAGCGTCCGCCAATGCTCGACCAGAGCACCAGGACCGACGCCGTGCGCCAGGCTGAATCTACCATTGGCCCTTTCTGGAAGCCCGCGTCGAGAAATACGAACTTCATGTGAAAATTAACCGCGCCGATGGATCCGATGGAGCAGAAACTGCCGAGGAGCAGCAGCCAGAATGGCCAGCTTCCGAGCAACTGCGCAAAAGTATGGGATTGGACCTTGGTTTCAGCGGGCGGCTCGGCGGCGCCGTCCGGATTCTGGCCAATGTCCGACGGCCGGTCTTTCAAGACAAACAGCACGATGGGCCAAGCCAATAAAATCAAGGCCGCCAGCACCATCAGGGCCGCGTGGTAGCCGAAGTTTTCCGTGAGTGGTTTCACGAGAAACGATCCGAGCGATCCCATCAATCCTACGCCGACGTAGACGATCCCCATGGCTTTTCCGCGATTCACCCGGAACCAGTGCGAAACGATCAACTGATGCGGGATGGGACCGGAGAGGATGTAGCCGATGGTGTAGACCACCCAGAAGCCGTAATAGACAAAGAGCGCGCCGCCCATATTGGCGAAGCCGGTCAGGGCGATGATGGTAAGTACGGTGCCGACCAGAATCAACTTGCGCGGGCTGAAACGGTGGATGACGATGGGGCCGAACCAGATGGTCAGGGCGGCAGCCAGCGGAAAGCCGAGCGTGATGTCGGCGCGCGACCAGTGGAACTCGCGCTGGAAATAATCGTAAAAGAAACCGATGTTGTAGTACGGGATGCCGACTGACAGGCCGAATGTTATGAAGCTGGCTGCCAGTATCCAACGGCCGAAGAACTTGCGGGGCATTGGGTACATTGTGGCACGAGCTACAGGCTTCTTATATGGAACCCGCCGTCCACATCGATCACCTGGCCAGTGGAATAGTCCAACAATCCATCGGTGATGGCGCGTACCGCGCGGGCAACGTCCTCTGGTTCTCCCATGCGGCGCTGAGGTAAAAGACCCGCTGCGATTTTGTCTTCGTAGCTCTTTTCCACTGCCGCGATCATGTCCGTGCGAATGATTCCTGGGCGGATCTCGAAAACCTGCACGTTCTCCGCAGCCAGCCTTTGTGCGAATAACGCAGCGCTCATGCTAAGTCCCGCTTTCGAGATGCAGTACTCGGCGCGATTGGTGGATGCGGTGTAGCTGGAAATGGAAGTGATGAAGACAATCCGGCCGCGGCGGTGCTCAATCATCCAGCGGGCGATTTGCTGGGTCAGGAAGTGGGGGCCTTTCAGGTTAGTGGAGAGCAGTTCATCGTAGCTGGATTCGGTGGCCTCCAGCATTTCGCGGCGCTCGCGGGGCGCGATGCCGGCATTGTTGACCAGCAGATCTAGACTGGCGTAGTTTGCTCTAAGCCGGGCCACCAGCTCCTCGCGATCGCGGGAGGAACCGATATCGCTGCGGATAATTTCAGCGCCGGTCTCCTTGCGTAGGGACTCTGCCGCTTCCTGATTGTCACGATAAGTGGCCACCACCGAGTGAGATTTCGAAAGCTCGCGAGCGATGGCGCGGCCAATTCCACGGCTCGCGCCTGTTACCAGAGCGACAGGATTATTTGGATGCGGCAAGTTCGGCGTCGATGGCTTTGGCCACGTCTTCCACCGCAAAAGTCTCGACGAACGGGCGCCGGTTGACTAGAACGGTTGGAGTGTGAGCGATTCCGCGCGCCACGCCTTCCTGATAGTCTTCTTCCACTAATGCCGCCAGGCGCGCATCGTCGAGAGAGGCCACGGCTTTGCCAGGATCTATGCCGTGTTCTTTGGCGAATTGAGAGAGCCGATCGTTGAAGTTGCCCGCGTTGATCTCGCGCAGGTTCATCAAGGAATATTTCCGGTACGCGAGGCCAAGGCCCGGTTTTTGCTCTTCGAAGAATCGCGCGGCGATGGCGGCTCTCCGCGCCCAAGCATGTTTCGCGAGCGGGAAATCGCGATGCTCAAACCGGACCGTGGAAGCGTAGCGCGGAAGCAGCTTCTCATCCAGCATCACGCGGAAATCCGCGCAATCCGGGCATTGGAGATCCTCATAGATCACCACTCGCACCGCGCTTTGCGGAGCGCCTTCGATCAAATGTTGAGCCGCCGGGTATGCAGACATTGCAGTTAGAATAGCCGCCCCTAATAGCCGCTTCATAGCTGGGCGGGTTGTTGCAGGACGAACGTCAGGCGCGTTTCTGAGGGGATCTTGACGGTCTGGCCTTTGGTCAGCACTTCGGCGCCGGTGCCTACGGCAGCGCCTGAGCCTGCTCCAATCGCCGCACCCTTTCCACCACCCGCAAGCGCGCCGATAATCGCGCCAAGCGCCGCTGTGCCGCCAATTACTTTCGCGGACCGTGCGCCTCGCGACCCGCTGGATTGCGATACATCGCCCGACGTGAGATCAATCATGCGCCCGTTGACCATTACTTGCTGCAGCACCAGTGTGAGAACCGCTTTGCCCGCTATTTTGCCGGACTGTTGGTCTTCCACCAATTTCGTGATGGCATCGGCGCCGCGCGGAATCGCCACCTGGCCATCCACCATCACGGGCTCATCCACGCTGGCGCGGAAGGTTTCACCCAAGCGGCTTTGGTCGGAGTTCACTGGATCGATCATGCGGACCGTAATGGAGGTACCGTCCGGGATTATCATTCCGCTCGCGGCAGCCGGTGCCTGGCCGGTGGGAGGAACCTCGCGTACGCCGTTGTCCCGGCGGTCACTGTCTGAGGACATTCGCTGCCCGCTTCCGAAGGATATGTCCGAAACATCCTCCACCGAGTACGTTTCCACGCGATCACCCACCGCTATTTTGACATGACGGGCATCGCCTCCCAGATATTCGCCGCGCACAATCTGGCCGCTGCGAAGCGTGAGACTATCCGCTACGCCGAGGGCCGCGATTGCCAGCAAGATTGTTGAAACGCGAAAGAACATTGGGGTCCTCCCATGAATAGTTTACAGCAGTCCCGAAATATTGGACGCATGCGGAATCATTCTGGCTTCTGGATTCTGGCTCCTGAAATCTTTCTTTGAATGCCATCCAATAAAGACGACGCGAGGGTCTTGCCGCGTTGCAGCGCGTCTTCATAGGCCAGGCGTCGCTCTTCGCGCGTGTAAGCGTGGCCGATGCGGTAGAGGCGCTCGAGTGACAGCCCCACCACGCGCGTACCGGCGTATGCGATGGCGGCTTTGGGAATCAAGCCACCTCCCAGCGGGATTTTGCCGACCAGTTCCCGCGCTAGCGCCCGCCATCCGAACGCGCCCATCATGATGGACACCACTTCGGCCTTCTGCTCGCGATAGCCGATTTCGCGGTCGTTCGCCGCAGCCAGCAGAAACGCCATACGGAACTGGTTGGCAGTGAGAAGCGCGGTGTCAGACGCGAATTCTCCGATGGCCCAAGGCAGGGACAAGAAGGGAATAATATCCGGGAGCGCGGTGGCCAGCGCGAACAGCGCGTTCTCCTTTGCGACTTTCTTTATGATCCTCTGCGAAACTTCTTCCCGGAACGGCTGGATGTGCACCGCTAGAGGAATGGCCAGATCGCGGCGATGCTGCAGAACCTGGTGAACTGTTTCGATCGGCCGGTCGGGCCGAAATGCAAAAACCTGGCTGGTAGGCGTCAGGACATCGTGCGGTGAATCTTCGTAGTAGATTTCCAGATCGTTTTGCTCTGAAGGCAAGAATCCTTCCGTAGCGCGATAGATATAGTGCTGGAGTTGCGCGCGCCGGGCTTCTGAAAGCTCCGGCGGCAGGAAAAACTGCTCCATCTCGCGGTAGGCTCGATCGCTATCGGCATAGAGGAACAGCCGAACGGGGCGCTCGGCGTGGCGGCGCGCCTCCTCCGGATCGAGGTTACTGATAGCTTCTTTAATGTTCTGAAAAAATTGAACTTGCATGGCAGGTCACGCGCGGAAAACCACTTTCAGCTCCTTCTGCCATTCTAAACTGACGCCGACCCGCTCCACTTCGACGCCCTTGGAAAAGTATCGCAAGACGCGCTCATTGGACGGGTGAAAATCGAGCGCGGGCGATACCAGCAGCAGACGCGGCGGCTCGGATCGCAATTCGATTCCCGGAAAATAGCCGCGCGTGCTGAACTCCTGGCGATCCAGGTGCCACTTCACGCGCAGCCAATAATCCAGGGCTTGCAAAGGCAGGTGGATGTCTTCGGATGCCTTGATCTCGATCACCGCTAGGCGTCCCGAGTGATCCGCCGCCAACAAATCAAGCACGCCACGATCGGTGGCGGCGAAAGCTGGCACCTGGCCATAAATAGGCGCCTGGAGCAAGCGCGCGTCGATGGCCTCAATATCGTTACGAACTTGCGATTCCAACCACGCTTCCGGATTTCGTAAGTACAGCGGGTTCTGGCGATCGATGGCTTCGGCCGACCGGAAGCGTGACAACTCCTCGGCCAGACGCCGGATCTCAAGCGCGTGGGTTGGGCCGGCAACGCGCCGACGGTCCAACCCGAATCGCAATTCATCCGTGCAGGTTCTGGCGAATTCCATGCCACGTACGCGCAAGCTCAGCTCGCCATCGGACCGCTCGATGGTTTCGACGTCGCGGATTTCACGGATCGGCGCCAGAATTCGATCCAACTCGGAGGGCAGGCGGCGGCGATAAGGTTCCAGACGCGTATCGAGATTGCCGTAGTCGCGCAAATCCACTCGCTCTTCCAGTTGCTCCTTGGTATACACGAACGCGGCGTATTGCGCGAGATCAGGATTTAGGAACAGCAGACGCAAACAAGTGGTTCTCTCGAGTTCCGAGGGAAGATACAGCACCAGGCCATGAATCACCGCGGCCGGTTCTCTGAGCCGCAGATAGTCCAGCCAGATTAGGCCGAAAGTGAGAACGCCGTCGCAGTGGAACGCGTCCGGCGACGCGCCGATGGCAGCCCAGGCGGATGCGCCCTGCCGCAGGAAAGCGCGCGGATAGGCGGGCGAGAGGCTATGCTCCAGATCAGCGCCGGTGGTCAGCTCGGCTAGTTTATAAGTTGGGAATTGACGCCGCAGAAAACGGCGGAACTGTTCGCGAAACTCCAGGCGGCAACTCTCAAGAGTGACTTTCTCACCCGCGCTATGCCGCAAGTCGATCAGCGACAGAGTGCCAGACTTCTGGCCGAAACGCTGGATACGCAGCACCAACTTTCCGCGGGTCTGGCTTTCGATGCCGGTAACGCGCCGCACCAGATTCCGGCGATCGCTCCAAGCTTGCAAGCTCACGCAACCGTTGCGTGTCTCGAGCAGGAAATTATCGGCGGTAATGGGGAGCGATTCTTCGCCGGGCTCGCACAAAACCGTCTCGGTACTGTTTTTGACAAAGCTCTCGATGGTGTGGCGGATGTCGGTCAGTGGGTGCGCTCCCTAAACGGTCGCGGCCAGGCGGATGCGGTGAAGAAGCAAGCCTTGAACAAGGCCTGCGCTAATCTATTATCTTATTCCGGTGTCGTCCCTTGGCGCTCAAAGAAAATCTAGAACGAGTGGAAATCAGGATCGCGAACGCGGCCGCTCGGGCGGGCCGCAAACGCGATGAGATCACTCTGATAGCCGTAACCAAGAAATTTCCAGCTGCGGCGATCCGCGAAGCTTACAGCCTGGGGTTGCGCGAATTCGGCGAAAACTACGTACAGGAGTTTGAGCAAAAACGCGCGGAGTTGGGCGAGCGCAGCGGCGCGCGCTTCCATCTGATTGGGCATCTGCAGTCGAACAAGTCGAAAATAGCGGCGGAGATTTTCGACGTGATCCAGACCGTGGATTCTCAAAAGCTGGCTCGCCGGTTGGATGCGGAACAGAAGCCTTTGGACGTGATGATTGAGGTGAAGTTATCGGCTGAAGAAGCCAAAGCAGGAGCCGCGCCCGACGAGGTTCCCGCGCTGGTGGAGGCAATCCGGGGGTGCTCGCACTTGCGTCTCGCGGGCCTGATGACCATGCCTCCCTGGTCAGACAATGCCGAGCTCTCGCGCCCCTATTTCACGAAACTGCGCGCGTTGTCGGAAGCGAACGGCCTGAAGCAACTCTCCATGGGCATGTCGCACGATCTGGAAGTGGCCATTGAGGAGGGCGCGACCATGGTGCGCATCGGCACGGCGCTTTTTGGGCCGCGGAAAAAAGCTTGAAAGTTGGGTTTTTTTCGCCGCTACCACCCGCGCGCACCGGTGTCGCCGATTACTCCGCGTCGTTGTTGCGGGCCCTTCGAGCGTCTGGCGAAGTTGAACTGGGCGAAGGCGACATCAACCTTTACCACCTGGGCAACAACCAGCTACATGCCGAAATCTACCAGCGGGCGCTTGAAAAGCCGGGTGTCGCGGTGCTGCATGATGCGGTTCTGCAGCACTTCTTCCTGGGAAGTTTCTCTGAGCAGCAGTACGTTGCGGAGTTCGTTTACAACTACGGCGCATGGAGCGAAGATCAGGCACGCGAAATGTGGCGCCGGCGCGCGCGCTCGGCCAGCGATCCGCAATATTTCCGCTATCCGATGCTGAAGCGCGTGGCGGAACGGTCCCTGGCGCTGATTGTTCACAATCCCGCAGCGGTGGAAATGGTGAGAGCCCATGCACTTGGCGCGGTGATCCACGAAATTCCCCACCTGTTGGAATTGCCCAGTCTGGATGGCGGGCAGAAAATCGCCAGCCTGCCGGAGAAGCTCGGTATCGGCAGCGGGACTTTTTTGTTCGGCGTGTTTGGACACCTGCGGGAATCGAAACGCTTAGCGGTTGTCCTGCGCGCTTTTCGGCGCGCGCGCGCTGCGGCGGACATCGCGCTATTGGTGGCCGGCGATTTCGCATCCCGCGACCTCGAAAGATCGATGGAACCGCTGCTCGGCGCACAAGGAATCTTCCGGGTTGGCTATGTTCCGGAGCGCGATTTCTGGCTGCATGCCGCGGCTGTCGACGCTTGCATAAACCTGCGCTATCCCACCGCCGGCGAAACCTCCGGCATCAGCATCCGGCTGATGGGAATCGGGAAGCCGGTTCTGATGAGCGCGTCCCAGGAGTCATCGAGTTTTCCAGAGGCCACTTGCCTGCGCGTGGATGCGGGGCCGGCTGAGGAAGACATGTTAGTGGAATTCATGGTCTGGCTGGCCACTTTTCCCCAGGACGCGCGCGCTATTGGAGAGCGGGCGGCTGCGCATATTCGGGAGTTTCACGCTACCGAACGCGTAGCCGATATGTACTGGCAGGTGCTCGGAGCCTGTTATCATTGAATTAATCGATTTAGCTTGGAGAGAGCGCTCTCGTAACAGCGCTATTATTTGCCGGTGAAAATCACCGCATCACTCTGGTTTGGAGCGGCGCTGCTCACGGCTTCGCCCGTCGCCCCGGCTGTCACGGCCTCGGCTGTCAAGGTGGAGAAGCTGCTGCATGTGCGCGTTCCTTTGCGCGACGGAATCCATCTGGACGCTAATGTCTTCTACCCGGCCGGCGGCACGCGATATCCAGCCATCCTGATTCGAACGCCCTATGGAAAAGGAGCGGATTTTCCACCCGGTTATACTTCGTTCATCCAGCATGGCTACGCGGTTGTGCTGCAGGATGTGCGCGGCCGCTACGGCTCGGAAGGCGTGTTCGATGCGTTGAACCAGGAGGGTCCGGACGGCTATGACACGCTCAATTGGATTGCTGCGCAGCCCTGGTCAGACGGGAAAGTGGGGATGATCGGCGGATCGTACCTGGGCATCGCCCAGTGGCGCGTGGCGCTTTTGAATAACCCGCATCTCAAGGCAATCTTTCCGGTGGTCTCCGGCGGCGACGATTATCTGGACCGATTCTATTCGCCCGGCGGCGCCATGAAGCTGGGACACCGGCTGCTCTGGTTCTCGCAAAACCTGACGCCCTCGGGGCTCCCCAAGCCCAAGTTCGGCAGTTACATCGGCCATCTGCCGCTGCGAACATCGGATACAGCCGCCACAGGCCGGACACTTCCGATTTACCAGACCATCCTGGAACATCCCACTTACGATTCGTTTTGGAAGGACCTGAGTGTTCGCGAAAAAATCGATCGTGTGCGCGTGCCCGTGTTTGCGGTGGGCGGCTGGTACGACAATTATGTGGAGAGCGATCTGGATGCTTTTCGGGCGCTGCACAAGGCGGGCAAGCAAGATACGAAGCACCGCATTATGATCGGTCCCTGGCCGCATAACATGTCGACCCCGTTTGCAGGTGTTGGCTTCGGCAACGATTCCGGAGCGCCTATTCGTGCCTATCAAATCGCTTGGTTCGATCATTGGCTGAAAGGAACACCGGAAGAGGCTGCGCATTACACGCCTTGGACTTGGCACAACGTTCGCGCGGAAGTAGATGAAGCTCCGATGCACATTTTCGTGATGGGCGTGAATCGCTGGCGTGACGAGCAGGAATGGCCGCTGGCGCGCACTCGCTACACGGCTTTTTATCTGACTAGCAAAGGTCACGCCAATACAGGCAAGGGCGACGGCTCGCTGGTTTGGAATCTTGGGAAGAAAACCAAGCCGGACCAGTTTGTTTACGATCCGCGCGACCCCGTGCCGACCATGGGCGGAGCGGTTTGCTGCGATCCGAAGATCTTTCCCTGGGGTCCCATGGACCAGCGGCCGGTGGAGAAGCGCAAAGATGTACTGGTTTATTCGAGCGACCCGTTGAAGCAGGATCTGGAAGTAACCGGGCCCGTTCGCGTGGTGCTGTACGCGTCAACGTCGGCGCCGGATACGGATTTTACAGCGAAAGTGATTGACGTGTTTCCGTCGGGTGAAGCGCGCAATCTCACCGATGGCCTGCTGCGAGTCCGCTATCGCAACGGACTCGAGAAGGCCGAGCCCGGTGAGCCGGGCGAGATTTATCCGCTCACGATCGACGCTGGCGTCACCAGCAACGTGTTCCTGAAAGGGCATCGAATCCGGTTAGAGATTTCAAGCAGCAACTTCCCGCGATTCGACCGGAATCCAAATACCGGTCGTCTCATCGCGGATGAAACGGTGTTGAAGAAAGCGCAGCAGACTGTTTACCATGATCGGGTTTATCCGTCGCATGTGCTGTTGCCGGTGGTGCCGGATTTAAATTCGGCCACCGCGGCGCGGTCCGGCGCGAAGAAAAGCGCCGCTGGCCAAGAGAAGGGCCTCACGTTTCAGGCGCGCTAGAATTGACTTACGCGGCTTGGTCGCGGTATGGTGCGAAGAGAAGCTCAAGACGAGCCGGCCAAGCCTCACGTTTTCAGGCGCGGTAGCCAAGTGGTAAGGCAGAGGTCTGCAAAACCTTTATTCACCGGTTCGACTCCGGTCCGCGCCTCCAA
>JBEKJJ010000254.1:0-18752 GCA_050011295.1 Bryobacteraceae bacterium | reverse complement strand
GCTTCTTCATACTCAAAGAGACTGGGCTACGTGCCAGAATATTCCAACGATGAATGACCGAACCATAGGAATAAAGCATTCTGAGCGCCGGTCTGATTCATATGAGTAAAGTAACCGTGCATCACATACTGGACTCGACACTGGAGACTGTGGATCGAGTCGAATACCTAACCCTGGAGCTGGCGGAAAAGGCGGGCTTTCGTGACAGCAGCTTGGAACAGATCGCCCTTGCCGTACACGAGACCGCGGCCAACGCCGTGATCCACGGCAACCGGTACAGCGGGGAGAAGAAAGTCTCTGTGGCGATCTCCATCGTCGAGAACCAGTTCAAAATCACGATCGGCGACGAAGGTGAGGGATTCGATCCCCAAACGATACCTGAATCCTCATCGCTCCAGGAGCTGCTCCGGGTTCATGGCCGCGGCGTTTATCTTTCTCGTGTCCTCATGGACGAATACAGGGTGCAGCTCCGTGATACCGGAGGCGCCGAAGTTACCTTGGTCAAATATCTTCAGCCCGGGAAACTGGTCGGGCAACAAGGCCGTTCGCCGAGGGCGTAGCTCTTCACTAGCTAGCTACTGAGGCCGATGCGGCGGAGCAGGTCGCGGAACGGCGGGTACGCTCGTAAAGAGTCGAAGGCCGGCCGCATGAGGATCGACGGATTAAACCGTTCTTGGTAGGCTTTTTCGAGCCAAACCATAGCCTGGTTCTTATCGTTCAGACCGGCATACACCAAGGCGATTTCAGGAGCGTTTGAATAGCCGCCGTGGATGGATCGTTTCTTCAAATCATCCAGAATCTTTTGAGCTTCGGTTGTCCTGCCCGACACAGCGTAAGCGAATGCAAGATTAGAAATGCATGTCGTGCTGCTACCGGACAACTCGACCGCTCTCAAAAGTTCGGCTATGGCTTGGTCGTAAGCGTGCTTTTGTACGAATATCTGGCCTAGCTCATAGTGGCCAACCGCGAAGCTGGAATCCATGTCTATGGTCTTTCGGCTCTGTTGCATCGCTTCGTCGTATCGACGTGCGATAAGAAGTTCCTCGGCCAAATCGTCACTGATGATGAGGGAAAGCGGATCCAAGCTCTCAGCCTTCTTCATTTCGGCGACGGCTTCACTGCTCCTTCCCAATGTGGTCAGATGCCAGGCAAACCAGTGGTGGCCGGTCGCATATCCGGGGTTAAGCTCAATTCCTCGCCTGAATTCCCTCCCGGCAGACTCCCAATCCCAGTCATACGCGTCCAACACAAATGCTAGCGAGACGTGAGCTTCGCCCAGGTTATTATCCAGGTCGAGCGCTTTAGTGGCCGCAGCCTTGGCTTTCGGATATGCCTCGTTAGGAGGGAGAACCCCGTATTCCCAATCTCCCGAAAGGGCATAAGAGTCGGCTAATCCCGCGTAGGCCGGAGCATACGTCGGATCCTGTTCGATAGCCTTATTGAAATAATCGATAGCCTTTTTGAAGCCTTCAGCGGTTCGTTTATTCCAGAAGTATCTTCCCCTGAGATAGTCCTCATACGCATCCGGATTCACTTGCTTCGCTCTCTTCAACACCGCTTGTTCGTTGGGAGTCAACTCAATCCGGATCGCCTGGGCAATGGCGCTGGCCACCTGCTTCTGCAGCGCCAATGTATCGCGCGAGTCGCCCTCATAACTCTGGGCCCACAAGTGTTTGTCAGCGGCGCCTTGGATCAACTGTGCTGTAATTCGAACCTGGTTTCCCGAACGCAACACCGTGCCTTCCACCACGGCATCCACGTTCAACTCCTTGGCGATCTGCGGCAAAGACCGGTGTACGCCTTTGTAAGTCATCGCCGAAGTACGCGAGATCACGCGGAGTTGGCTGATCTGCCCCAGTTCAGTAATCAACTCGTCGGTCATACCGTCAGAAAAATAATCTTGCGACGCATCACCCGAAAGGTTCTCTAGCGGAAGCACCGCCAGCGATCGAATGGACACTGGGCGGCCCCGCAGATAGAGTATCCAACCCAGGATTATCGCCAAGACCAGAAGAAGAGCGAGACTGGATATCTTCCAAGTGATCGGCCACAGCGTCCTGTCAGGTGGGGCAGTCTTGTTGGAGGTGTCAAGCGGATCGGCAACTGCTGGCCCGGGATCTCCAGGAACAGGCTCCTGTCTCACGGCGGGCGGTTCTTTGACAACTACCGCGACTTCGTTGTCACCGATCATCTCGACGGGAGCGATGAATCGGTAGCCGCGCCGCGGCAAAGTTTCAACAAAGCGGGGGTTGTCCGCTGAATCGTCCAAAACCTCGCGGAGCTTATTGATAGCAGTGCCCAAGCTGTGATCGAAATCGATAAAGACTCCGTCGGGCCAAAGCTTGCGGCGAAGTTCCTCCTTGGTGACGACCTTTCCTGGCTGGGAGAGCAATGTTAATAGGATTGAAAAAGGCTGACTCTGCAGTTTTAGCCGAATGCCTTTTTTTAGAAGTTGCTGTTCCCGAAGGTCAAGCTGGAAAACACCGAAACGGATCGCACGCAGGGACGTGGGAAATTCTTCCATGTCGGAATTCCGGTGCCACGCAAAAGCATAGCACGGTGCAGATGTCATGTTACCATCGCCGGCCAACCCGCTGATGAAGCCTTCCTGTAAGCCACTTTAATTCAATGCTTTATGCGATGACAAATAGTTGAACAAGGGAAGAATCGCAGTGCATGGAAACATTTGCCAGCCGCCGCTAACCTCGTTAGCGAGGTCACCAACGATGAAGACAATACTTCTTATCGATGACGACGAATCACTGTCCGAGGCTATCAGCTTGATGCTGGAACGGGAGAACTTCATCCCCATTCGGGCGCGTGACGCCGAGACCGGTTTCCAAAAAGCAGTCACCCTGAAGCCCCACCTGTTGTTGGTGGACCTCCGATTACCGGGCATGAGTGGCGCGGAGTTGTGCAAGGAACTGCGCGCTGCCCAGGTCCGGACGCCAATCATTATTTTAAGTGCGAATGGCGAAGAAGTGGAGAAGATCCTGCTGCTCGAGATGGGCGCTGATGACTACGTGGTGAAGCCGTTTAGTCCGCGGGAGCTGGTGGCCAGGATTCGCGCGCAATTGCGCCGATCTACGTCAGACCTTGAGAAAATACTTCGCTTTGGCGATGTCCAGGTGGATCTTGATCGCAGGACCGTTACTCGTCAAGGCGAAGAAGTAAGGCTAACTCGACTCGAATACAACCTGCTTACGTATTTCCTCCTGAATGCGGACCGGGCGCTCACGCGCGATGCGATCCTGAACTCCGTTTGGGGGTTCGAGGCCTATCCGAACACACGAACTGTCGATGCCCACGTGGTCCGGCTCCGCCAGAAGCTAGAGCCAAACCCTTGCGCGCCCCGACACGTTCTCACCGTCCATGGATTGGGTTATCGCTTCCTGTTGGAACCAGCAACAAATTAGACGTCAAAGGCTACAAAGATCACCTCGATGACAAAGTTCCTAGTCCATTTGGACGCTGCCTATAATCTGGCCCGTTGGTTGATGCGAAACGAGCACGATGCTGAAGACGTGGTGCAGGAAGCTTATCTCAAAGCATTTCGGCACCAAGCAGGATTTCGAGGCGATGACGGGCGGGCATGGCTGCTGGCGATCGTACGAAACACCTGCTACGACCGGCTAAAGCAGCATGGCGTACGAGACAATAGCGCCTTCGATGAAAGAATACATAGCGTCGGCCGGTCGACTGCTAACCCAGAAACCTCGCTGCTCGAGAAGGAAAAAACTGAGTTGCTCCGGGAAGCGCTGGAAGCGCTGTCGCCGGAGTATCGCGAAGTGTTGGTGCTGCGCGAACTCGAAGAGCTGTCGTACGTCGAAATCGCGAGTATCACAAGAATACCCATAGGAACGGTGATGTCGCGTCTGAGCCGCGCCCGGAAGCAACTTCAAGAGAGTTTTCTCCATCGCGCAGCGGGGCGTAATCCCGACCTTCAGCCCAGTTTTTGAGAGGCGAGATAGGTTGATGGGGACGCAGTTCCAAAATTCGAATCTCCGATGAAGACCCGGGTCACCTCAGATTGACGCGTGCTGCGAAGCTGGGCTCGGTCGGGAATACTTTGGTGCTCGAAGGAGTCCAGGTTAGTGCAAGCCGGTTGATCCGGAAAGGCTGAGTAGATGCAGACAATGACTCTGGTTTTGTGTTTGCTTCAAGTCGCTGGAGGGGCCCTGCCTGCTCCAGCGGGCGCGCAACTGGGTTTCGCGAGCGGCAGCTCTGAAGGAAGTGCGCAAGATCGGACGCGAACCGCAACGCCAGCCACGAATGATTTCGCGTCCTACGTCGATGAGCGCAGTTACTTGGAAGAACAGGAATTCATCGCGCGGTTCAATAATCTCATGAAGGCGCTACGCGACTTCGCTTCGACTTACAAACCCGGCCAGGTTATCGATGTGAAGAAGGCCAAAGCGGTTCGAAAGGCAATGCACGGATTGGAAAAGTCTGGATGGTTTCGACCCCAGAAAGAGGACTGACGAATTCTTCCCTAGCGCGGGCGTGGAAGGCCACGCCCCTTTTTTTTGTAACGGCCTGCAACCTAGCGGCTGCCACAGGGGCTATTCAACGATCAACTGCCCGGTCATTTTCTTGTGACCGAATCCGCAGAACACTGAACATTGAAATGGAAATGTTCCAGTGCGATCGGCAGTGAATTCCACGGTAACAGCCTCACCCTTCGGCAATCTCTGATCGATGTGAAACGCTGCGAACTTGAATCCATGCTCGCGGTCCTGAGCCGTTATGACAAGCTTCACGCGGTCACCCTTCTTGACTTTGATAACATTCGGGGCGAAATCGTATTTCACGGCCGTCAGCTCAAACTCGCTCACACCTGGCTGGGTCACTTGGGCGATGCCATTCGATGCCGAGACTGCTGCGAGCATGAAAGCTCCTAGCACTGTTCCTAGCCTTTTCATATCTCCTACAATCGTGCGAGTGCCGGGTCGATAATTTCCATCTGAATTCACGCAGCCGGCAACGGCGGTTGATTCTCAGCGGTAAGGTAACGATTGCGAGCCTGCTTTCGCGTAGTCAGGGTAAGCGCAGCTCCTCGGGGAAGATCCCTCGATGCCTGTGTAAAACGGGGAGCGTCTTCGATTCGTTTGGAGACCACAAATAACCGTGGGACAACGAATAGCCTTGCCATGCTCATGATCCTTTCACTTGCTGCTGTGATGAGGACCATATCCGGACCCCGGTTATTCCCGTCACGCGTGTGACGCGTCAGGAATTTTTTCGGGCGTTAATCAGTTATATAAAGCAGAGACATGCTGGTGACTGCAAACCTGACTAATGCATTTGTCCGAGATGCTGCGACGCCCTGCGCTCGCGCCACGTCCCGAGGGTCCGGGGGCTTGGCATGAAATGTACGTCATCCGAGCATCTCCTTACTCTTTATTTCGACGGGGAACTAGCATCGCGGGATTCGGTGGAGATGCGCGAACATCTCGACGGTTGTTCAGCCTGCGATGGGCAGTATCGACGGTTGGAACAGACTCGCAACGGTATTCGAATGCAGGTAGGACACTACGCGCCTCCGGCTGGTCTCGAAAGACGCGTTCAAGCTGCACTTCGTAAAGCCGCAAGGGAAGAAAAGCAGCCGAGCCGGCTGCTCCAGAACTGGATGGCCGTGGTCGCATCAGTTCTCTTGTTCGTATCCATCGCAGGGAACGTGACATTAATGCGATCGCACGCTTCAGCGAGAGACCTATTGGCTCAGGAAGTTCTGTCCAGCCATTTACGGTCACTGATTGGCACGCATCTCGTGGATATACCTTCATCGGATCAGCACACCGTGAAACCGTGGTTCAACGGAAAACTGAATTTCTCGCCAGACGTGAAAGATTTCGCCCGCCAAGGATTTCCACTGGTGGGGGGGCGGATCGAATATCTCGATGACAGACCTGTGGCCGCGCTCATTTACCAGCACAGGAAGCATCTAATCAATCTTTTCCTGTGGCCCGCGCCTTCGTCATCCTCCAGCGGATACAGCGAAATGACGAGAAGGGGCTACAATCTCCTTTCCTGGACGCAAGACGGAATGACTTGTTGGCTCGTATCCGATATTCAGACCAGCGAACTCGAGCAGTTCGCCCAACTGTATAAATAGCTAGACCCCAGCTCCCGCACCCCCTTCACTATTGTTGCGGAATTATCACTCGCCATGTTCGTAATGTTTCGGTAAAGAAACTGTGAATGCGGGAATCATTTTGCGACCGGGATCGTCTGCATAAGTGAACGAACCAAACTGAAGGAGACTTTTCAATGAACCGATTCAAGATAACTTTCGCGCTCTTAGGCCTGCTCACCGCAGGCTTCGCGCCTTCGATGCGAGCTGATGCCATGGACAAGGAGACTCGTCTCACCACTAATCAGCCGCTTCAGGTCGGGAATATCCTGTTGGCTCCCGGCCAATATGTGTTCAAGTTGATCGAACCGGGCGTGGTTAGCGTCTATAACGCCGAGGGTACTCAACCGCAGGGGATCATCCTGGGTTGGTCGGCATATCGGGAAGACGCCGGCGACAAGAAGCTGTTCACAGTTTCTCAATCCCAAGGGAACCAACCGGCAGCCCTGAAATATTGGTTTTTCCCGGGTGATAAGTCCGGTCTCGAGTTCCCGGCTAAAAAGCTGGAAGCCGGGCAAGTAGCGGGATCCAAAAAGAAGGGACCGGTTACCGGCGCAGGCGACGGTGCTTCGGGAACCCCGTGATTCACGTGCTGCAAACGGCTAGGTACCGGGTGAAATGAGCCAGTAAAGAGAGGGTAAGAAAATGGGGCGTACAAATGTTCCACTGGATCCAACCAAGACGGGGCGCGAAGCGTTAGATCTTGAGACGAACCTGCGCAAGCGCATCGTCGGACAGCAGGAAGCAATTCGGGAGATTGTCAGCATTTATCAGATGTATCTCAGCGGCATGACTGCTCCCGGCCGGCCCATTGGAAACCTTCTCTTCCTCGGCCCCACGGGGTCGGGTAAAACCCGCACCGTAGAAGCGACGGCCGAGTCTTTGCTCAAGAATGCCCGCGCGGTAATTAAGATTGACTGTGCTGAGTTCCAGCATAGTCATGAGATAGCCAAGCTGATCGGGTCTCCTCCGGGATATCTCGGCCATCGCGAAACTCATCCCTTACTGAGCCAGGAATTCCTTAACCAATATCACACGGAGGAGATAAAGATAAGTTTCGTTCTCTTCGACGAGATTGAAAAGGCGAGCGACGCTCTCTGGAATCTCTTGCTCGGAATATTGGACAAAGGCACGCTCACGCTAGGCGATAACCGAAGAGTGGACTTCTCGCGTTCGATGATCTTCATGACCAGTAATCTGGGCGCGGCCGAAATGAGCGCGTTAGTCAGTCCCACACTGGGATTCAACGCCTGCGATGCAGGTTGCAAATCTCGAGCCAGCGAACCGGGCGAAAGCTTGAAGGGCAAGATCGAGCGTAGCGGCATGCAAGCTGCGCGGCGGAAGTTCACGCCGGAATTCATCAACCGTCTGGACAAGATCGTCACCTTCCAGCCTCTCGGAAGCGCGCAGCTGCGAGAAATTCTCGATATCGAACTGGACTCAGTACAGCAGCGCATCTTCGCGGCAGCACACGACAGGTCTTTCGTGTTCCAGGCCACGGAGCAGGCTAAGTCTTTCTTGCTTGAGCAAGGGATCGACATGAAATATGGTGCGAGGTATTTGAAGCGCGCCATAGAGAGGCTTCTGGTGCAACCGATGTCTAACCTGATTGCGACTGCTCAGGTCCGCGGAGGGGACTACATTCGTGTAGACCTTGACCTGTCAAACAGCTTCCTCACATTCACAAAGGAAGCCGAGGCTCTGCCCGTGCGCGAAATAGCGAATTGGATGGATCGACCAATGATGTTTCCAGAGCTCGCTCTAGCCAACAGCGCTATCGCGGAGACTGCTAACAATCCGATCCAATTTGCGTCCAAGCGCCAGTGACATTTCAGCCTGCGGAACACAACTGGGCATTGCGGCGCGGTTCGTAACGCCCACCGCAACCGGCCAGTGATGGGAATTGCATCGCCAACTCGCCTTATGATGCTTCCAGGCGCAATCTTCAATTGACTGCAACTTTCCCGTCCGCGCTGCCCAGGAATCCAGCACCAGCCGATTCATCTCGGTCGGCGCTTCCTGTTCGGTCCAGTGGCCAACGCCCGGCAGGAGGAGGTTGTCAACGTAGGGCCCTGCGAACTCGACCACAGCATCGTCCGTTCCTCCGACATACTACGCCGACTGGCGCATCTTGCGCCCGATCAGCATTGTGAGCAACCATTGTGAGCAACCATTGTGAGCAACCATCGCACCCAAATCGCGTGTAATCCTGGATGTTCGGCGGAGCGTCGGTTTGACCGTAGCCGCGCATATCCGGAGCTACGGTGTGCTAACCGGCAGCGGCCAAGGTGGGCAAGCCTCGGCAATGTGCATCTCGATTCCGTTCACCTGGATGAATCGGTATAGCCGCCAATATGGCAGACACGCCGGGTTACGCCTTTCGTTAACCCGAACGCGGTTCGGATCACGATTTCTTGTAATTCAGAAACTTTCCCTACCATAGGAATTTCGCGGTGACCTGGAGGACGCGGGGATTGCTGCTAAACGTATTAGTAGGATTGTTGAACAGCGGATTGCTTACTGTCACGTAGGCCTGGGTGTTCCCCAGGAAGTTATTCGTGGTGTTTGCATTGTCGATTGACCCGCCAGGCAGGAACTGCGGGTGGTTGAAAAGATTGAATGCCTGACCGGCAAGATCAATCTTGAATCGCTCATGCACGGCGAAGTGCTTGATTAGGGAGAAGTCGATATTGTCGATGGGGCGGCTAGCTTGAGTGTTTCGTCCTGCGTTCGCAAACGCGCCCAGACCTGCCTGGATGTAGCGCGCGTTCGGGTTTTGGGCGAGGTAGGCGACGATGTTGGAACTTCCGTTCGGCAGCACCGCGCCGGTGGAACTCAAACCGACAACCGTGCTCGCGGTGCCGGCCGAGCCCGCGGTATTGATGATGGTGCGATCCGGAGCGCTATCGCCATTCAGGTTGGAGTCGACGCCGCTCTGTGGAGTAAACAGCTCGGGCGACTCATAAGTGTAGATCGGCGCAACTTCCCAGTTGCCCGCTAGATTCTTCAACATCCAATTATTGCTGCCCTTGAACCACGGGGCATCATAGAGCAGACTAAGCGTGAACCGCTGGCGGCGATCTAGAGCCGAGGATGCTTTTTCGGCGCTCAGGTCAAAGAAATTCTCAGCGCGGCGCGGCGAGAGGAACGTGCTGGCAACCTCGGCGGTGCTGTTATCGATAAGGTGGCTCCAAGTATAGGCGGCTTGATACTGGAGACCCTTGGCAAGTCGTTTTTTGAGGGTCACCGTCAAAGCATTGTAGTCGGAGTAGCCTTGGGGAGTGAATGAGGTGATGGGCGCCGTGAAGCCCGCGTTGGCGTAGGCCGGAACCTGGTCGCCGATCGCTTGGAGTTGGCCGAGGGTGAAAGGTAGGGCAGCCAGGGTCGCGGCGGACGGCGTGGACAGGAACGTCGGAAGGTTCTGCGTAGCCGTAACGGGAGACTGGCGGTCGAGCTGCACCTGAGTGATCAGGTGCACGCCCTTGGTCCCGATATAACCGACATCGAGCGTGTAGTCCTTAGCGAAGACGTGCTCAGCGGTGAGATTGTAGTTGATCGAGTAGGGCAGCTTCTGATCGGGGATGTACGCCGAGGTAGCGGCACGCAACTGAGCCGGCGTGTTGCCGGCCAACCCAAAGGCGGGGGTGATCCCGCCGTTGGCCAGGAACCCCGGATTCTGGTTCGCATTCGTGACGTCCACCGTGTTGCTGAACTGCGGCGGGACCGAGAGGAGTCCGACGTTGTCAAAGAAAACATCGTAGGCCATGCTGAAGCCTCCGCGAATAACCGTGAGGCCGTCCTTCGTAGGTGTATATGCAAAGCCCACACGCGGGGCGATGCCGAATGGGTCCGCGCTGGGCTTCTTGAAGTTCAGCAAGCCCGGCACACTGGCGGCCGCGTTGAGGGTTTGCGCCTGCTCCCCTTCTGGAACCGTGGTGAATTCATAACGCGCGCCGAGATTTAGAGTCAGATTCGGACGAATGCGCCAGGTGTCTTGCGCGTAGCTGTAGGTGGCGAGCTGATTGCCGTAATACGTGCGCCCACCGAGGTTACGTTGTGCGATGAAATCCGGCGTAATGTCTTGGAGGAACAGCGCGACGTCTGTGTATTCGTAATCGCCGCGCGAGCGTTGCGTGAAAAATTGCGGCGAGATGAAGTCTCGAAACTCGGTTCCAAACTTGAATGTGTGGTTTCCACGAGTCCAGCTTATGTTCTCGGTGCCGGAATACACGTTGTTAATGGTGGATTGCGGAAAGTTCGGATTGGGCCCAAGCTGAAGATTCAAGTTTACAAAGGCCAGGTTCGGAAATTGATCGAGGCCCGGGAAAGTCTGATTGCCAACGGGCTCGCTCTGGTTAAACCGCTCATAGCCCACCCGGAACTCGTTTGTAAGGGTCGGGCTGAAGGTGTGGTACTCGGCTACCGTTAGCGTATCCGACCGCGTCGGCACCGTCGTGTAAAAGGCAGGAAGATCGGCTCCCGTGTCGATCGCATCAATCCGATTGTAGATATACCTTCCCCGCAGTTGGTCCTTATCCGAAATATTGTAATCGACGCTCTGGACCCCAAGATAGGAGTTCGTAAAGTTCGGGGCCGCCAGTGGAATAATTCCCGTGGGCACGCTTACTCCGCCCACCGTGACAGTTGGAGCACCGGCGGTAACCGCCGGAGCTAGTGCGTACTTCTGAAGGACCCCGAGGTTGGTTTGGCTGACACCGGGAGCGCCCGCCAGGGCAGCGTAGCCGGATGAGGTCGGCGCATAAACCGGCGCACCTGCGTTCGCCGATTGACCCACTGGATTATATTCGAAGCTCGAAAAGAAAAATAACTTGTTCTTTATGATTGGGCCGCCGAAGTTGCCTCCGAGATGACTGCTATCGAATCGCTACTCGTACAACTCGCCGTGGAATTGGTTGGCGCCGCTCTTTATGATCGTGTTGAACTGGCCGCCAGAGGAGTGGCCGTACTCGGCCTGGAACTGGTTCTGCAGCAACGTGAATTCGGCGACGGATTCACTGGGCACGGCCGCGTTCGGTCCGGTAATGTCTTTTCTGTTGTTGTCAACGCCTTCAACAGTGAAATTGTTATTCCGCGGCCGCTGACCGCCGATCGAAGGACCCGACCCGACTCCGATGCCGCCGGCGCTAGCAACGCCCGCCTCTAACAGCGACATGTTGATCACGCCAAGACCAATCGTATTGGTGGGCAGATCGGCGATCTGTTTCGAGGAATACGTGGTCTGAATCTGAGCCGTCGTCGTATCGATAACGGAAGGGGCATCACCGACGTCAACCGTCGTCGAGACTGAGCCGACGGTCAAAGTAATATTGACAGTCGCTGTTTGATTGAGTTGCACAGGGACGCCCTTAAGCTCGAAAGTGCTGAAGCCCGCCGCCCTGGCTGAGACGTTGTAATTACCCGGCAGAAGATTCGAAATCCGGTACTCTCCGCCCGCGTTGGTACGCGCCGACGCTGTCACATCAGTCGCAGTATTGATGGCGGTCACCGAGACGTTCGGCACGATCGCTCCACTAGCGTCTATGACCCTACCCACCAGGTCGCCACTAATCGCCTGCGCTTCGAGTCTTGCCGAAAACGGCGCGATTCCAGCGGCAAGAACAATAAATAGTAGGTTGAATAAGATACGTCGTCCATGCATAATTTGGCCTTCTCCCATAACTGACAAGTTTAGGACTACCTGACTAATCCTCTTGACCATGTATACCGATCCGAGGCGCACAATATTCCCTTGCGGCGCGAAAAGTTTGCCACCTCCGCAAATCACAATGTCTTTACGAAACTTGTAGGAATTTTCATTGCAGCCTCCGAGTCTTTCCCAGCAGTGGCGCTTGTTTTTACGGCGCCCTCAAAAGAAAGGAAACTTCATGTTTAAAAGGTTCAAAGGAAAAAGGAGACTGTTGATGAATCTACAAAGTAAACTAAGATTTGCTCTACTGGCCGTTGCAATCGCATTGGTGCCGGCCGCGATCCCGGCAAACGCCCAGCAACTTTACAAGGGGACGTTTACCATACCGTTTGAGACAAAGTGGGGTAACACCGTGATGGAACCGGGGCAGTACACGATTACGGTGGAACAGGCACTCGGGCAGAAGCTGGTTCGAGTCCATGGTCCCGCAGAGTTGGCGATGTTCGGAACTCCATCCGGCATCGATCCGGTTGGCGGCAACGGCCAGCTGACGTTTGTAAGCATCAACGGCCTCTATACGCTAAAGGCGTTTAACGCGGGTGCCACCGGGCAGTCGTTCATTTTTCCCGTACCCAAACCCAAAGGCGACCACGCACAACTGGCCCCTGTGGTCGTCGGCGCCGATTGAAAGAGGCGTGAAATAGCCGTCCCCTCGCTCACGTTCGGGGCTACGATACGAGATTAATACCGTCCGACGTAGCCCTCGATCGTGAGAAGCCGTGAAGAGCTGACTTACTCAATATTGGTAAACCTGTGCCAGCATGCGTTGAGCAAACAATGTTCCTCGGTTATATAAGCGAAGAAGCGTTCATTCTGACTCGCTTAGGCTGGTTGTAAAGCTATCGTAAACATTTTCCTGTTTCATAGAAATCTCCGCAAACTTCTAGTATCCTGGCCATGGGCGCAATTATATTTCGAATATAGCGCCATTTAACGATTTCGAACAAGGAGAACACTGTTGAAGAATCTAGGTGCAGATACATTACAACGCCCGACCAACCGTCGCTCGTTTATGAAAAAGAGTTTGCTCGCGGGAACGGCAACGGTAGGAGCCGGACTGATTGCAGCGAAGACAGCCTCGGGCCAAACCACGGGCCAGACATTGCCCCCCACCCAGGGAGACATCGCAATTCTCACCCTTCTGGCAGCGGCCGAGTTGATTGAGGCCGATCTCTGGCAGCAGTATGCGGAGCTGGGCGGTCTCACCCCCGGCCAAGTCCCCGTGGAGACAGCCCCGTTCACACCGATGAACACCTATCAGGCGGCCATGATGAACCTCGATTCCGACGGCCCGCAATACATCTCCAGCAATAACCTGGATGAGCAGAGCCACGCGGCCTTCCTGAATGCCTACCTTCAGTCCATTGGCGCCCCGCCCGTCAACCTGGATCAATACCGCACTTTGCCGAGCAGCACGGCAGAGGGGGCCCAGAATATTGGGCGGCTCACGAATCTCATGAACCTCACTGTGGACACGAGCTGGTTTACCAGGTACCACAGCTCGACAAACCCGGATCTCGGAGCCACGTTCGGGCAAGCGATTACGTTGGCTAATGTCCCAGGGATTCCCAGAAACAACGCTGACTTTAAATTATCCAATATTCAGGCGATCGCCAATATCGCAGCGTTTCACTTCGGATTTATTGAGCAGGCTGGTTCTAGCCTGTATGCCACGTTAAGCCAAAAGGTCCATAATCCGGAAGTCCTGAAGATCACGCTGAGTATCGGCGGAGACGAATTGTGCCACTTTTTGGAATGGGTGGACTTTTCGGGGAATGCGGTGCAGCCGACAGTCGCACCGTTGGCAGCGGCGAACGGTCTGCCGGCGTTCCCGAATTTCGATGTGGCAGACCCAGTAAGTCCAAACCCTCTGCTTCAGACCAACCTGATCTTTCCCGTCCCGTGCGAGTTTATCAGTTCCAAACTGCCGAAGTGTGCGGTGATTCGCCCCACGTCTCCGGGACAGATTGATGCAATCGGTGCCATCAACGGGTTCATCGCCGACGGGCTTTTCATTGGCCAGCCGCAGAGCTTCATTGAGTTGCTTCTGACTCTGGCAGCTGAGGCGGATGCAGCCCAGCGCCTAGTCCGCTAGAGTACCGCGCGCCTGATCCGGGCCATGGGTCACCAGCCGATAAGACCAATCGGACAGGTCAGGCGTGCGTTTTAGCTCATTTTCGTCGAGTGCTTCCCAGGCGGCGTGCAGGAGAGCGAGGTTGGAAGAGAAAACGTATATCATGCCCTCCCACGAATGGGCTTGGATAGTCCTTCCCTCGCCCCTCATTACTTGGATCCAACCGATCTCAAACTCAAGACTTTGCTTGATGTTCCCAGCCGCGATCGGTAATAAGGCGATCAATAACGACAACAGGCTCATGAAATGAGCTCGGGGCACGAAACCTCGTGAAGCCGGACTCGATTTTCAATTCAGCGATGTGTTCTCCAGAGGAATATAATGACAGCGTAGTGCCCACGACTCACAAGTCGCAGCTCCTGAGACCGAAGGCCGATCCGCATTTGCAGGAGGCGGGAGAGCGGGTGCAGGCAACGGCGGAAGAACTGGAGCGCTTGGTCGCCTGGGGGGCCGGCAACGAAAAACATTCGGGGCGCCACTTATCCGCCGAAATCGCGGCCCGCCCCAGGGAGAGGGCTTTTTGTTCACGCCTCAAACGCAGAGTCCCCCACCAACCTGAACCCGTGTACCCAAACATCTGGGTCATTGGGGTTCAAATCCCGGAAAAGCTCCGCTGACGACGAGAAGAAGTCGAAATCCTCGGAAATCCGGTGGCCCAGTTGCAGTGCAAGACCCATGCCCAAGGCAGGTGCGCTACAGTGCGCTACCAGGCTGCGCTACGCCCCCGACTCTCTGCGGCGTCAATTATAGCGTTCACCTCCACGTCCACGCGGGTTTCATCCCATCCGCGCTTGGCTGCCAGCGCTTGCGCAAGAGCCAGCAATGACTCGCGGTCCCAATGCTGCTCGTAGCCCAGATACGTCGAGACGAACAAATAATCCTCCAAATGTTCTTCCAACTGGTCGCCAATCGCGCGCTCCACCGGCGCGAACGGTGCATGAGCGGTCAGGTGCACGGCTTCGAGCTCGGGCGCGATCTCCCGGCATACCAGGTCTGCCGCCTCTTCACTCATCCGCCGATAGGTAGTGTATTTGCCGCCCGCGATGTGCAGAACGCCATCGCTTGCATTCCAGATCCTGTGATCGCGGCTGGCGCGGGTGGCCGAACCTGCCGCACGCACCAACGGACGCAGCGAACTGAACGTGGATATGGGCGTGAGATCCGAGCGTTGCGGGAAAAGCTTGTTCACGATGCCCAACAAATAATTCGTCTCTTCGCGCGAAATGCTCACCTGGTCCGGGCTTCCGCGGTGATCCTCATCCGTGGTTCCCACCAGCGTGAGCTGATTGCGGCTGCCCCAGGGGATGACAAAAATGATCCGGCCATCCGGCTCGAAGTGCGCGATGGCGTGATCGCTTGCGTTCACTCGCGGGATCACAATGTGCGACCCGCGCACCAGACGCAAAGAATCGGCGTTGCTCCAGGCGCCGCGGGCGTCCACCAGCTTGCGAGCTTCGATCTCAAACTGTTCGCCGCTCAAACCGTCCACGCATCGAACGCGCCAGTGCCCTTCAGTTCCGCAACGCTCCCAAGCTTCAGCCCGGAGATAGTTGACAGCCAGCGCGCCGCGCGCCACCGCGTCCAGGATGTTCTCCACCACAAAACGCGCCGAAGGGATGGCGCAATCGTAAAACAGCGCCCCGGCGCTTAGCCCATTGCGTGTCAAGCCAGGCTCCATTTCCACCAACTCGCGCGAGTTCAGGATGCGGTGCGGCGCAATCGCGTCTAATCCGGCCAGCCGATCGTAAAGCCACAGCCCGGTGCCATAAACCAAGCGGGATTTGAAGCCGTACATCGGCAGCAGAAACGTCAGTGGTTTTACAAACTGTGGCGCCAACTTCATCAGTAGCGCGCGTTCCTGCAAAGACTCCCGGACCAGATGGATCTCCAGGTATCTCAGGTAGCGCAGGCCGCCGTGAATCAGCTGCGAGTTTTTGCCGCTGGTGCCGGACGCGAAGTGCTTTTGTTCTACTAACCCGATACGGAGCGGGGATTGGGAATGCGCGGCCCGCAGCGCCAGATCGCGAATTATTCCGGCGCCATTGATGCCGCCGCCGATCACCAGGACGTCCAGAGGCCCGGCTTTCAGCTGTTCGATTTGACTGCTACGCGCGTTCGTCACTGAAGTACTCAGGCCGGTCCCCTCACCGACGCGCGGGGCTACAATTCGCGTCTTCGTCAACTACGGTCAAAGTACCTTTAATTCCTGGGCGCCTTGCAAATTGTAATAGTCGCGCAACCGGCGAGCCGCGGATTGGCCGATTACCTTGGCAAGTTCCCGCTGGCTGGCTTGGCGGACGCGCTCCAGGCTGCCAAACTCGCGCAGCAGTTTCGCGATGGTCTTCTCGCCGATACCCTCCACCTGTTCCAGCTCCGATGTGAGGCGGGCCGCGCTACGCCGAGTGCGGTGAAATGTCACGGCGAAGCGATGCGCCTCATCCCGCACTTTCTGGATCAAGTGCAGCACCGGAGAATGATGATCCAATTGAATCGGCTCGTTCTCCTGCCCATAAACATAGATGATTTCCTCACGCTTGGCGATGGACGCCACGGGCTGATTGATCACGCCGATCGCCTCCAGTGCTTCCACTGCGGCGTGCAATTGCCCCAGTCCTCCATCGATCAGTACCAGGCTCGGGAAAGGCTTGTTCTCCTGCTGCAGCCGCGAGTAGCGGCGCGTAACTACTTCACGCATGGAAGCGAAATCGTCGTTACCGATCACTGTGCGGATGATGAACTTCCGGTAGTCGGCCTTCTTCATGCGGCCGTTTTCCCAAACTACCATGCTGGCAACTTTGTCGGTACCTTGAATGTGCGAGATGTCGAAACACTCGATGCGCTTGGGCACGTCCGGTAGACCCAGCGCGTCCTGCAATGCTTCCTGCACCGCCTTTTGCGATGGCTCCATCACGCGGAACCGCTGGTGGAATGCGTGCTTTGAGTTGGTTTCCACCAGTGCCAGCAGCGCTTTCTTCTGGCCGCGCTGCGGAGTCTGGATCTCTACTTTCCGCCCTCGCTTCTCCGTCAGCAGCTCTTCCAGGACCTCGCGATCTTCGAAATCCACTGGAACGTGGATGCGGCTGGGGATGTACTGCTGATCGAGATAAAGCTGCTTGAGGAGCGACGAAAAGAATTCGGGTGGCTCGAAATTGAAGACATCCTCCCAGAAATATTCGCGCCGGTCCACCACGCGGCCATTGCGGAGATGAAACAGGTTTGCGGCCACCATGGGCGGCTCTGCATAGTAACCGAAAATGTCGATGTTCTCACCCTCGGCCGCTGCGATCTTCTGTTTCTCTTCCATTTCCTCCACGGTGGAAACTAGATCGCGCAGCGCCGCGGCCTCTTCAAAGCGCGTGGAATCGGCTGCCTCACGCATCCTGCGCCCTAAGCCGCCGGCCAGATCCTTCAAGCGGCCCTCCAGGAACATCCGTACATCGCGGACCGCGGCCGCATATTGTTCATCGGTGGTCAGTCCCTCGACGCACGGGCCAAGACAGCGATGAATGTGGAATTCCAGGCACGGATGCGTGTGCGTGCGCGTGAAATCCACTTTGCAGGATGGAATCTTGAAGTGGCGATGAATGAAGCTGACCAGCCGATGCGCTAGATTGCCGGGAAAGTATGGTCCATAATAGCTGGCGCCATCTTTCAGCAACCGGCGCGTCACGTAAACGCGCGGATATTTCTCGTTGGTCAGCTTAATGTAGGGATAAGTTTTGTCATCGCGCAGCAGAATATTGAACCGCGGCTTCCACTGCTTGATGAGGTTGTTTTCGAGCGCCAACGCTTCCTTGTTGTTATCAACCAGGATGTACTCGATGTCGCGCGCTTCCGCCATGAGCGTGCCTGTTTTCGAATCGGCCAGCCGTTCATCAGCGAAATAATTGCGCACTCGCGCTCGGAGATTCTTGGCCTTGCCGACGTAGATCACATCGCCATGCGCGTCTTTGTAGAGATACACTCCCGGCAACAAGGGCAGTTGGGAAGCTTTCTCTCGCAGATCCATCGGGGTCTACTTCTATTGTCGCAGGCAGGTGGTAACTGGTTGCTGGTGGCTGGTATCATTTCGAGATGTTGGTGAAGACTGAGTACGTCGATATTCCAGCCGGCCCGGCTCCCATGCGGATGTTTGTGGCGTCGCCGCAAGCCGAAGGGAAGTACGCGGGGATTATTTGTTATTCGGATATCTTTCAACTCACCGGACCCATGCTGCGCGCCTGCACACGCTTAGCCGGGTATGGATTTGTAATTGCCGCGCCCGAAATTTATCACCGCATCGAGCCGCCGGGCAGCGCGATCCCGTTCGACGATGCGGGGCGGACGCGCGGGCTGGAAGACGCCGCTAAAACTCCTGTCGCGCATTTCGATGAGGACCGCCGCGCGGCACTGGATTATCTCGCGCGGCATCCTAGCGTGGCGCCTGGAAAACTGGGCGCCATGGGCTTTTGTATCGGAGGCCACTTGGCTTTTCGCGCGGCTTTAGAACCGGACGTACGCGTCACGGTATGTTTCTACGGAACCGGAATCCACAATGGAAAGCTCGGACTCGATGCTGACGCAGGCTCCCTGGCGCGCGCAGGAGAGATCCGAGGCAAGTTACTAATGATTTTCGGCACACAGGATCCGCACGTGCCGGTGGAGGGCCGCGAGATCATCGATCGCAAGCTGCGCGAATCCGGAGTTGACTATTCGATCAAACTTTATCCAGCCGAGCACGCGTTCATGCGCGATGAAGGACCGCGCTACGATCCCGAGGTCACTGATCAGGCGTTCGG
>JBEKJJ010000253.1:0-11226 GCA_050011295.1 Bryobacteraceae bacterium | reverse complement strand
ATCGTAAAGGAGGTCACGCGCAGTATGTGGGGATACGGCCAACTCGAAGTCTTAGCGCAAGATTTGAAATATGCGGCTAAGGCTATGCGCAGGACGCCCGGGTTTACGCTGGTCGCCATCTTGATACT
This sequence comes from Bryobacteraceae bacterium, assembly GCA_050011295.1. Classification (GTDB taxonomy): domain Bacteria; phylum Acidobacteriota; class Terriglobia; order Bryobacterales; family Bryobacteraceae; genus Palsa-89. The sequence continues at coordinate 11,098 of JBEKJJ010000253.1, read as the reverse complement.
AACCCTCGGCATCGGCGCCAACACTGTGATTTTCAGCATGGTGGACGCGGCGCTGCTCAGGCCGCTCCCATTTCCCGAATCCGGCCGGCTGGTGCGAGTGTGGTCCACCAAGAACGGAACGCCCGAGGGCGGCCCTTCGCCGATGGATATGCGGGACTTTGCCACGGCCGCGCGCAGCTTCGAGGGCATGGTCGTGTATGACCACTGGCGCAAGAATGTCAGTGGAATTTTGGGCTCCAATGAGGCTGAAGAGATGGTCATCGGCCTGGTGCCGGGAAAATACTTTGAGCTGCTCGGAATTCGGCCCATCCTTGGCCGAGTATTTTCCGAGGCGGAAAGCGTGTATGGCAGACACTACGCCGCAATCATCAGCCGACGTTTCTGGCAAACGCATTTTGGGGCTGATCCAGGAATCCTCAGGAGGACGCTGCGGATCAACGGGGAAACCTATCCGATTGTAGGGGTGGTTCCGGATGTAGTTCCTGGATGGATGGATCAAACAACTGCGCCGATCCGTGTTTGGACGCCTTTTGCATTCGAAAACATGTGGTCCGAAGCTGAGCGGGGCGCGCGAGACAACTCATCCCTGGGGCGTCTGAAGCCTGGGGTCTCGTACCAGCAGGCCGGGACGGAGCTGGCCACACTGGCTGCAAGATTGGCCGAGGAGCACGCTGTCGATCGGGGAATTGGAGCGGCGGTTGAACCTCTCGCGGATACGCGCGCGGGTCCGGCCGGACCGATTCTCTGGCTGTTGAGCGGCGCGGTGGGAATGGTTTTGGTAATCGCGTGCGCGAACCTGGCCAGTCTGCTGCTGGCGCGCAACTCGTCCCGGTCCCACGAAATGGCGATCCGCGCAGCACTTGGGGCTGGACGATCGAGACTGGTGCGGCTGTTGTTCGTTGAAGCGCTGGTTCTCTCTCTGGCCGGCAGTCTGGCGGGGTTGGGGCTGGCTTCTGCGGCGGGCTGGGCGTTGACGAGGATGAACGGGTCCGGAGCGCTGCCTTATACGGCCACCACTAACCTGCTGGGGCAGTTTTGGCCGGCTACTCCAGAACCTCGGATATTGCCTTTTGCTTTAGGAATTTCGCTGGTCACGGCGGTGTTATTCGGCCTGGCGCCTGCGTTCACGGGCACACGCGTGTCCCTGGCAGACACGCTGAGAGAAGGGGGTCGAAGTGGCGCTGTTGGCGTGGGAAGGCAGCGGTTCCGGCGCGTGCTGGTGATCGCGGAGATAGCGCTCTCCTTGATGTTGGTATTCGGAGCGGGCCTTCTGGCTCAAACCATGGCTCGCTTCGAGCGGCAGGATCCAGGATTTCGTCCCGATCACTTGCTGATCGCGCATGTTTATATTCCGCCCGCGCGTTACCCCAATTCCGATGCGATTACCAGGTTTTGTGATTTGTTCGGCGAACGCGTCCGTGCGCTTCCCGGTGTGCTGGACGCTAGCGTGGCCACTGGCTATCCGCCCATGATCGGTTGGCAGCAGATGTTCACGATTCCCGGGGTGCCCTTCTCGCGAGCGTCAGACGTGCCCATGACTCGATTCGCGGGCGTGGACGCACGCTATCTGCGCACGTTGGGTTTAGCGTTGTTGCAGGGACGTGATTTTGCGGATTCGGATACTTCCACCAGTCAACCTGTTGCGATTGTGAACCAGGCGTTCGTACGGCGCTACTTTGCGAATCAAAACCCCATTGGGCGCGAGATTCACCCGGGGCCTCCGCCGGGAGTGGCGGCGGTTCCATTACAGGATTTCGGAGCGAGTTCCCGGGATATTACGATCGCCGGCGTAGTGAGGGATTTCATGAATCGCGGCATGGCGCAGCCGCCGGAGCCGCAGATCTTCACTCTGTTCCGGCAAATGCCCGGATCGAATTACGGGTTCAAGGATATCGTGGTGCGGACTGCGACCGATCCTCAGAGCATTGTGCCTGCGGTGGCGCGAGAGTTGAAATTGCTGGACGCGGAGATTCCTTTGGGCGAAATTCGGAATATGAAGACGCACATGAGCAGCCAGACCGCGGATACGCGATTCACAACCGTTCTGTTGGGGCTCTTTGCCGGTCTCGGGACCATTCTCGCGGTAATCGGCGCATACGGTGTTGTCGCGTATATGGTGGCGCAGCGGACTCAGGAAATTGGCGTAAGGTTGGCTCTCGGCGCCGACTCGACAGACATTGTCTGGCTGGTCTTACGAAGTGGTCTTTTCATGGGTCTGGCGGGAGTGGCGTTGGGCCTTGCCGGCGCAATGATGGGGCGCGCATTCCTGGCAGGCTTTGTATTTGGAGTTTCCACGTCAGATCCACTCACGCTGACGGGAGCCGCAGTTTTGCTGCTGCTGATCGTTGTGGTGGCGAGCGCCATTCCGGCGAGGCGCGCCGTAAGAATCGATCCCGTCCAGGCTCTTCGTGGTGAATAGCAGGTCCGGTGGATCTAGGGGCGAACTCGCCGTGGCTTTTCGCGGAGGAAGCAAGTGTTTGGGCGGGCGAGACCACGCAGGTTGTCAACAGATGCGCGACAAAAATGTTGAGCCTTTCGAGACTGTGACCGAGCCGCGACTGGCAGGAGGGCACACTCTGGTAATTCTGTTCGGGGCTTTGTTTCTAAGTGAGAGGCTTACATGGGCTAAAGGCGCGGGCGGTCTTCTGATCGTGGCCGAAGCAATCATTATTGCGCTTGAATAGGAACGAGCAAGCCGGATTGCAGCGTCCTTTTGTGATATGCATGATATGCTCAAGTTCTATTCCAATAGGGATAGGAGGATGGAAATGGACAGGCGCAATTTTTTACTCTCCGGGACGGTCTTCCTATCCGCCCTAACGGCCCGTGCACAAGACAAGAGCGCAAAGCTGGAAGTTCAAGTGAGCTATACCGGCTCCGGCACGGTAGACGAATCGCACAAGGTATATGTCGTGCTTTGGGACAACCCGAATTTCGTAACGGAGGAGGCGGGCGCGCCGCCGATTGACATAAAAGGAGTCTCTTCAAAGTCCGCGTCCGTTCAATTCGACGACATCCAAACGAACCCGGTGTATGTGAGCATGGTCTATGATCCAAGCGGAAAGTGGGACGCTCAAAGCCCACCGCCTTCTGGATCGTCTCTTGGCTTCTATGCGAAAGAGCCTGGAAAACCAGCGCCGGTAAAGCTTGAGGCGGGTAAGACCACAAAGATCGCCGCGACGTTCGACGATTCGTTCAAAATGAAATAGAGAGGGCCGGAAGGCCCCCCCAAGATTTGGGTGCAACTTATGTCAGCGGGTCACGGGCAATTGCTAAGTGGGAATCAGGCATTGCCAAACGCCACGCCTACTTCCGCGCGCTCTTCCTCCGCTTCGCCCAGAAGGCTTTTATACGCTCGGATTGAGCTTTTCGCTTGGCTGCGGACATTACACGGGGCTTACGAGCGGGTGCGGGAGGCGTCGCTTATGCAGGTGTCCCCGTAGCGAACGGATTCTTCGGTGGACGGCCACGTCTCTTCGCTGGACCCTGCAACGCCTCGATGGCCCGGTTCAGTTTGTCGCGTTCTTCGATGAGTAACCTTAGCACCTGTTGAAAGCGTTCCGTATCGGTTGTCTGCCGCTCATTGTGATGGACTACATTCAGTGCTGTCGAAAACTCGTATCAAGAGGCCGGAGTTTCAGTCCATGTGCTCGACAAACCCCTGTGGCTATTTGCCAAGGTCCGCTCCAGTGATAACCCATTGGTACACGCAAGATCCGGTCCGCTTCGTTGTGCGTTCGTGGTAACGCTTCCTGCCGGTCGCGGCTCGGTTTTTTTGTATGTATGTCGCGCACCCGACGAATCGACCGTAGAATCCTATTCGAACGCATGCCCGGGTATGGTCACGCGGCTCAGTCCGGATGGGAGAATTCTCGCCACCTGCTGCCCGGCGGATCAGATCACACCGCAAATTTTGAACGCGGTATATTATAGGATGTAAGCGGCGGGGAATTTTGCCGGCCACGCGGACGCAGTTCAAGTGTCTGCGTCACAATCCTTTACTTTCAAATAGATAAGGTGGTACGCTGAAGGACTTATAATGCGAACTGTCGATTTGATTCAACGCAAACGCGATGGGGAAGAATTATCGCCGCAAGAGATCGCCGCCTTGGTAGACGGATACACCCGGAATGAGATTCCGGATTATCAGATGTCCGCCTTCTTGATGGCCGTGTTTTTCTCAGGAATGACGGATCGCGAGGTCAGTGCACTCACCGAGTGCATGATCAAATCCGGTGAGACCGTCGATCTCAGCGGAATTCCCGGAATGAAGGTGGACAAGCATTCCACGGGCGGAGTGGGAGACAAGACCAGCTTGATTTCCGCGCCGCTGGCGGCTTCGGCCGGCGTGGTGGTGCCGATGATCTCAGGCCGCGGCCTGGGCCACACCGGCGGCACGCTGGACAAACTGGAATCGATTCCCGGCTTCCGTACCGACCTTACTATCGAGGAACTCAAAGCACAGCTAGCCAAGCATCAACTGGCTTTCATCGGGCAGACGCCCGAGATCGCGCCGGCGGACGGCAAGCTGTATTCGCTGCGAGATGCCACGGCCACGGTAGAATCCATCGCGCTGATTGCGTCGTCCATCATGTCGAAGAAGCTGGCGGTGGGGCTGGACGCAGTGGTGCTGGATGTGAAAGTTGGTACGGGCGCTTTCATGAAGCGGCAGGTGGACGCGCGGCGGTTGGCGCAAATGATGGTGGGCATCGGCCGGCGCATGGACAAGCGGGTGCAGGCGCTGATTACGGATATGAATCAGCCGCTGGGTTACGCGGTGGGTAACGCCTTGGAAGTGATGGAAGTTTCGCAGACATTGCAAAATGCCGGCCCGACGGATTTGACGCGCATTTCGCTGGAATTGGCCGCGCGCATGATTTTCCTCGCGAAAATTACTACCACGCTGGATGAAGCGCGCGAGCTGGCGCAGCAGAAATTGCTGGATGGCTCGGGCTACAAGAAATTCAAGGATGTGATCGAGGCGCAGGGCGGCAATCCCCAGGTGCTGGACCGGTTTGAACTGTTACCGAACGCCACGGGAGTGCGGGAAATCAGCTCACCGCGCGCCGGGTATATCAGCGCCATTGACGCGGAGGGAATCGGCAAGGCGTCTTCACTCATCGGAGCCGGAAGGAACACTAAAGAAGACGTCATTGATCCGGCGGTCGGTGTGATTCTGGAAGTGAAGGTGGGCCAGAAGATAGAAGGCGGCGCGGTGCTGTGCCGTCTTTACTACACCGGCGACGAAAACGTAGAGGAGGCGTCCCAGCAGATCGAGGATGCGTTCCGCATTTCGGCTTCAGCGCCGGAGGAACGTGAGTTGATTCTGGAAGTGGTAAGCTGATCCGCACATGGATCGTTTCACCGGGATATTAGGAATCCTCGCGATTCTCCTGGTCAGCGTCCTTTTTTCTAAACACAGGCGATCGATTCGTCCCTCGGTGGTGCTGTGGGGCGTGGGTTTGCAGCTCACATTCGCGTTTATCGTACTGCGCACGCCCGCGGGATTTGTCTTTAAGGCGGCCAGCGATAAGGTGAACGCGCTGATCGGCTATTCGTTCGCAGGCAGCCGGTTCGTATTTGGCGATCAACTGGGCGGCAGCCAGCCTGTGATCTTCGCGTTTCAAGTGCTTCCCATCATCATTTTCATTTCCAGCCTGTTCAGCATCCTTTATTATCTGGGCGTAATGCAGGTGCTGGTGCGCGGGATGGCGATTTTGATGCAGCGGGTGATGGGTGCGAGCGGCGCGGAATCCACAAATGTGGCGGCCAGCATTTTCATGGGACAGACGGAAGCGCCGCTGACGATCCGGCCGTTTCTTGCGGGGCTGACGGAATCGGAATTATTCACAATCATGACCAGCGGAATGGCGCATGTTTCGGGAGCCGTGATGGCGGCTTATGTTTTGATGGCGCATGTGGAGATCCGGCATTTATTGACCGCGGTAATCATGACGGCACCGGCTACAATTATGTTGGCCAAGATCCTGGTTCCGGAGATAGACAAGCCGGCCACCATGGGCGCCGTAAAAATCGCGGTGGAAAAGCCGGGCGTGAATATCATCGATGCGGCCGCGCGCGGCGCCGGCGACGGGCTGCAGTTGGCGCTAAATATCGGGGGCATGTTGATCGCTTTTCTGGCGCTGATCGCGATGCTGAATGGAATTCTCAGCTTTTTCCACATTACGCTGCAGCAGATCTTCGGATATGTTTTCTCGCCGGTCGCGTGGCTGTTGGGCGTGAAGTTTAACGACTGCCAGACCATCGGGAATCTGCTGGGCACGCGCCTGGTGCTGAACGAATTTATCGCTTTTCAGCAGTTGGGACCGCTGCGGCCGCAGCTGGATGCGCGCTCTTTCACCATTGCCACTTATGCTCTGTGCGGCTTTGCGAATTTAAGCTCCATCGCGATCCAGATTGGCGGAATCGGGGCGCTGGCGCCCAACCGTAAGTCGGATGTGGCGCGGCTGGGATTGAAGGCAGTCGCGGCGGGGACCATGGCCAATTTCATGTCGGCATGCATCGCCGGAATGTTGCTGTAATTGCGATGATGATGCAAGCGTCTCTCGACTACATTCTTTCCCGGACGAAACTGTCGCCTCGCGTGGCCGTGGTGCTGGGCAGCGGACTGGGCGCGTTCGCCGATGAGCTGACAGACTCCATCGATCTGCCGTATTCGGAGATTCCTGGCTGGCCGAAATGCACTTGCATCGGGCACGCGGGAAAATTGGTGTTCGGCAAGCTGGATGAATTGGAAGTGGCGGTGATGGCGGGACGCAGTCATCTTTATGAGGGCTACTCGCCGGCGCAAGTCACCATGGGAGTCCGGGTGCTGCATCAACTGGGTGTGCAATCCATTGTGCTCACTAACGCGGCGGGCGGCATCAACTTGGCGTATAGCCAGGGCGCGCTGGTGCTGATTTCCGATCACATCAATTTACAGGGGTTGAATCCTTTGGTAGGGCTGAATGATGATTCGTTTGGTCCACGGTTTCCTGATATGACGGAGGCTTACTCGGCCAGCTATCGCGCGATCGCGCAAGAAGTGGCCGGGGAGCTCGAGATCGAACTGAGCGAGGGCGTGTATGCGGCGGTTACCGGGCCGAGCTATGAAACGCCAGCCGAGATCCGCTATCTGCGGACCATTGGTGCGGACTTGGTGGGAATGTCGACCGTTCCAGAAGCGATTGTGGCGAATCACATGGGAATGCGTGTGCTTGCGATTTCGTGTGTCACTAATATGGCGGCTGGTGTGTTGCCGCAGAAGATTGTGCATATGGAGGTGTTGGAGACGGGGCGGCGGGTGCAGAATACGTTGGTGCGGTTTTTGAAGGCGGTGTTGCCCCGGTTATGAAAAAATCCTCAAACGGGTCAGATTGGCAGGTCGGGGACCTGCCCCACGGCGTGCCCCACGCTGCACTGTTCCTCCTGTTTTGCCTGGCGGCTTCGGCCGAGCCGGTGGATTGGATTTACACGGCTCGCTATGTGGTAACCATGGATACGCAGCACCGGTTGATCGACAATGGCGCGGTTGCGATTCGTGGAGAGCGCATCGTGGGTGTGGGCCAGCGCGCCGAGATCGAGAAGCAGTTTCAGGCTGCTCATCGGCTGGACCGGCCGGAAGCGCTGCTGATGCCGGGATTGATCAATACGCATACCCACGCAGCCATGTCGCTGCTGCGCGGGATCGCCGACGATCTGCGTTTACAGGACTGGCTGCAGAAATATATTTTCCCCGCCGAAGCTAAGAACGTGACGCCTGATTTTGTGCTGTGGGGCACGCGCCTGGCTTGTCTCGAGATGATGCTATCCGGCACGACGACTTTCGTCGACATGTATTACTTCGAGGATCGCGTGGCGTTGGCCACCAAGGAAGCCGGGATGCGCGGCGTTCTTGGGCAGACAATTTTGAAATTTAAATCGCCGGATTCCGCCACTCCGGCGGACGCACTGGCGTTGACCGAGCGGTTCCTGCGGGAATATAAAGGCGATGCACTGATTGTGGCCGCGCCGGCTCCGCACGCCATCTTCACAAATGACGATGAAACTTTGCGTTCCGCGCGCAAGCTGGCGGACAAATATGGCGCGCCGCTGCTGATTCATCTTTCAGAGACCAAGCGCGAAAATGACGATTCCATCCAGACACGCGGGATGACGCCCACCCGCTTGCTAGACATGCTGGGCGTTCTGAATGGGCCAACCATCGCGGCGCACGGAGTTTGGCTGGACGACGCCGATATGCAGATCCTCAAGGCGCACGGGACTGGAATTGCGCACTGCCCCTCCAGCAACATGAAACTCGCGAGCGGCGTTGCACCGGTGGTGAAGTTGCTGAGTCTCGGAATCACGGTGGGAGTGGGGACCGATGGTCCGGCCGGCAGCAATAACGATTTCGATCTGATGGAGGAGATGAATCTCGCGGCCGATTTGCAGAAGGTATCTACTGGCGATCCCACGGTACTCAACGCTGAGCAGGCTGTGGCGATGGCGACCATTATGGGCGCGCGCGTGGCGGGACTTGAAAAGGAAATAGGCTCGCTTGAATCCGGAAAGCGGGCGGACTTGATTGCGCTGCGGCTGGACCGTCCGCACGCTGTGCCGCTCTACAACGTTTATTCGCAAATTGTTTATGCGCTCAAGGGCTCGGACGTACAAGATGTGGTGGTGAACGGCAAGCCGATTGTGCGCGACGGGCGATCGCTGACGCTGGATCAAACCCTAGTCCTTTCCAAAGCCAAGGAATATGCCGCGAAGGTCTCTGCATCCTTGAAGTAGTATCTCCGCACAAATTCCTCGGAGTATGCAGTGTTGCCTGATCCTGCCGATTAGGAAAAAATGAGCATCTTCCAATGGAAAGAAGAATTCAGCGTGGATCACGCGGAAATCGATACTCAGCATAAGAGGCTGTTTCAACTCGCCGACGAATTGCACCGGGCCATGACGGAAGGGAAAGGCAGCGCTGCGGTAGGGCAGACGCTGACCAACCTGGTGGAGTATACGAAACACCACTTCGCCTGCGAAGAGCGGCTGATGCAGTTACACGACTATCCGGAATACGCGGAGCACAAAGCGTTTCACGACGATCTGACCGCGCGCGTTCTGGAATTTCAACGGGGCTTCCAAGCGGGACGCTCCGTGGTGACCATTGAGCTGTTCCAGTTTTTGAAAGACTGGTTGAGTCATCACATTGGCGACACCGATCGAAAGGTCTCGGTATACCTGAAGGCCCAGGCCGCATAAAAGTTTCGCGTTGACCGAATAAGCGGAGAGCAACTCCCTCTCGTTTGCACTACAGGTTTTCCAGTTTCAACACGGAAGCAGTAGTGCAAATACTTTTCGCAAGGGAGTTGCAAATGTATCGATTCAGATCTGGCGCAATTTTTCTACTTACTCTTTTGACGCTGGCTGTGATGGCTGCACCGGCGTACTCGGCCACTATCACCACCTACTCCGATTCGCCTAGTTGGCTGGCGGCGACCAGCGGAGTTCAGATAGACAATTTCACGAATTACGCGCCGAGCGGCAGCTACACAACATATTCAGGTGGCTTCTCGGAGAACGGTGTACAGTTTATTGGGTTATCGAGCGCGACCATTGGCGTGGCGGATACAAGCACTGGCTCTTTTGGTTACGCCAATTTCGGCACGGGTGATGCGGGTTTCGTTTTTGGAGCTTCGACCGCCCAGATCACAGTGCCAACACCGGTGACCGCGTTTGGCATCAATCTCTTTAGCGCCCCGGCCGGCCTGAATTTCACGGTCACTACTCTCTCTACACCGTTCAACGTCCCAACTTCCTCTACCATGCCCCCAACCTTTTTCGGCGTCACATCCGATACGCCGTTCTCGACAATCGACGTGCAGATTCCGACCGGAGGCACGTATACATTCTTCGATAATTTCCAGTGGGGCACGGCACAAACGGGCGGCGGGAGCCAGGTGCCGGAGGCTGGGACATTTCTCATGATCGGCACAGGACTGGTTGGGTTCGCAATTTTCAGGCACAAAGTCCGTCGCCCCGAGGACTGACCATCTAGCAAATGAAAACCAAAAGGCTCCATATCGCGGGAATTCAGATCTACTTCGACGACGGTGGCGCCGCGCTTTTTAGCGCGGGAGAAAGACAACGCGCGGCGGTGGAGTTGGATCTAGGCGAGTACCGAGAGTTTATTGATCGATGGCTGGAGGCATCGGAGGAGGAGCGGCCTCGCGTTTTGTCCCAGGACGAGCTTCGGCTGCGGTTCGCCCTAAGGCGCCTTGCGAGTGGTTTCAGTCAGAGCTTTGATAACGACTTTATCGAAGTTATGTTGCGCGCAGCGGCAAAAGGCAGGCGCGAATCGGCGAGCCTTACTGCCGCGCAGATTGAGGAAGCTATTGCCGATGCTATCACTTCGCGGAGCCCCATCCCACGAGCGGCCGCCAGGGCGGCGGGACGATGAAACTCCCGCTAGAACTGTAGAACCGAAGAACCGCTATACTCTTATTGATGACCCAGAATTCAAACTGGCGGCCTGTCGCTTTGTCGCTTACGGTGCTGGGAGCGATCGTTCGTTTGCTCCCGCATCCGCCTAACTTCGCGCCGGTCGGCGCAACCAGCTTGTTCGCGGGCGCCCGTTTGTCCGTGTGGCAAGCCTACCTGGTGCCGCTCGCGCTGATGGCCATTACCGATCCGATCTTGGCCAGCATCCATCACGTTTCCGCGTACTCCCCGTATCAGGTGTTCGTCTATGGCAGCTTTTTGATTGCCGTTTGGCTGGGACGACGTTTGCGAAATACGGAAAGCGTCCCGCGAATCGCGGGTCTGAGTGTGATCAACAGCATGCAGTTTTTCCTGATCACCAACTTTGGAAGCTGGCTGTGGTTCGAAGGCTATCCTAAGACGGCCGCGGGATTGGCGAGCTGTTACAACGCTGCCATTCCATTTTTTGGCCGGACACTGGCCAGCGATTTGATCTTCACCGGCGTTCTATTTGGATTGCACGCGTGGCTGAGCCGTACCGTGGCCGTGCGCGAACGTGTCGCCGTTGCGGCTTGACGCGCGTCGTTCTTTCCTGGAGCAGTGGCAAGGATAGCGCCTGGTCGCTGCACCTGCTGCGGCA
>JBEKJJ010000252.1:0-11239 GCA_050011295.1 Bryobacteraceae bacterium | reverse complement strand
TTGATTGTCCAACGCGACTCGGGGCTGTGGGAGCTTGGCGTGGACCTGGCAACCGGCGCGATTGTGTGGCAAACGGCGCTTCCGGGAGTCACCGCTCCTGTACTGATGCTGGCCTCGGGTGGGCTGGTATATCGCGATGCGAAAGGCGTGGTGGTACGGAGCGTAGACGGCACTGAGAAACATATCGCCGCGCACTTGCCGGCGAGCCTCGCGTTCGGCCAGATGGGCGATGGTTGGGTCCAGGTGACCGATCTCGCCAGCGGACGTTTGTCCGCGTTTAACATTCAGCCCGGGCATGAAGCGTACTATCTGCTGCCGGAGGTGCGGCAATGATCGCCCGCGTCCTGCTGTTCGCGGCGCTCGGACCATTGTCGGCGCTGGCGCAGCTCCAGGTCTTTCAGTTTGACGGGACGAATGAAACGGCAGTCGGATCGCTATTCAACGTGGGTTCTGCAAGTCCTGGTGACTCCCTCCAGACGCGATTCCGGGTGCGCAATGTCGGGACCGGCCCAGCTACCCTCACAGCTCTGGGACTGGCCGGCGACGGATTTTCATTTTCGAACGTCCCCTCCCTGCCGTACATCATCGCGCCCTACACAGGGTCGGCGGTGTCGGAAGTAGAGTTCGACGTTGCCTTCAGTCCGCCGGGCATCGCCTCTTACAGCGCGAATCTGCAGGTCAACACCATCCAGATTATCCTGCTGGGAACGGGCACCCAGGCGGCGGTGTTGACACTGGCCGGCAGCAACATCCCGCTAGCCGCTGGCGCGATTATCGATTTCGGCTCGGTCGCGTCCGGCGGCAACAAGTTGCTCACGTTCAACCTGTCGAATCCCGGCAGCGCCGCGGTCTCAGTGGGGACGCTCTCGGTGACTGGCACGGGATTCAAGGGGCCCATTGGAGCAACGGCTCCTATTCCCATCGCTCCGGGTCAGACAGTTTCCTTTCAAGTGGAGTTCCAGCCAACGTCTGGCCAAGCTTCCCAGGGCTCGCTCGAAGTGGATCAGCGATCATTTGTATTGACCGGCCAAGGGCTGAGTCCGCCGCTGCCATCGGCATCCATCGTGTTCGGCTCCTCGGTGGGACAGAGCGTGCAACAGAACAACGTTTCGATACCGCTCGCGTCGACGTCGCAAGTGAGTGGCACGGGGACTCTGACCATGACGTTTCAATCCAGTGTGCAGGGCCATCCGGACGACACGTCTATACAGTTTCTCTCCGGCCCCTTGCGCCAAGCCACGGTGAGTATTTCCCCAGGCGACACCACCGCCATGTTCGACGGCGGCCAATCAGACTTGGCGTTCCAGACCGGCGCCACGGCCGGGACCATTACATTCACGTTGACCTTGAACCCAAGCACAACGCCGGCCGCGCAGGCGAGCTTGATCATCGCGCCTGCCGCAGTGAACATTGCAAGCGCAACCGGCATCCAGGTTTTGGGAGGGATCATCAGCAACGGCGAACCGGCGGGAGTTCCGGTCGGCGGCGAAGTGGATATCAGTATCTCGGCGTCCGACAATACCTATTCGGCGTCCCAGCTTGCATTCACATTCTTCGACCAGAATGGAGACACCTTGCAGCCGGGCGTGATCCGCGTGGATGAGACTTCCGATTTCCAGCTGTACTTCGACCCGATCACCACTGGCGGCATGTTTGAACTGCTGGCTAAGTTCACGGTAACCGGCGATGTGACGCAAATCATCAGCACCGATATCGCGATCACCAATTCGGTGGGCGTCATTACCACGCAGCACATAATCATAGGGAACTAGCGTGCCTGCGCGCTAATTCCCGTTGTTCGGTTAATCGGTTATTCGGTTCATCGGTTCGCCGAACTCAAATCAAGCGACAGCCAAACGAATGCCCGACGCCAGATCAAGCGACTCCGGCCGCATGGCAAGCACACCGCCCCGAGGCACCGGGCATTCGAGGGGACTGTGCCTTTTCGCATAATCCATAACCTCGCCGTCAGTCAGTACACCGGCAGCATGTGAGCCGGGGATCACGCGGAGAGGGCCGTTCTCGCTAGTTGAATGGTCCAGGTGGATGCGAAAGGACCAGAATCCGCGACAAAGCCGAGGCCGGGGGGAACTAGCGCTCCAGCTCTCGCTTGCGGGTCTAGTTCCGTTCTTCAGTTATTCGGTTATTCGGTTCCTATAATTCGGAGCGGCCTCGTCAATTCCGCGTTCGGAACCGAAGAACCGAAGAACCGAAGAACAGAGCAACCGAACAACTGAACAACCGAAGAACGCAGCAACCGAACAACCGAATAACCGTTTTAGCTACCATACAATCGTGTTACGCCGTCTGCTTTTGTGCTTTTTGGCTGCGGTTCTCTTGAGCGCCGACGACCACTGGACTGGGCTGAAATCGGGGTCGTTTGAAGTGCTTTCGAACACAGGCGATAAGCCGACGCGTGAGGCGCTGATGTTCCTTGAGCAGCTGCGTGAAACGCTCCGGATTATTACCGGCAAAGAAGAAATGAGGATGGTTTGGCCGGTGCGCGTGTTGGTTTTCAAGAGAATGCCGGCGGCATCGGCGAACTTTGCGTTGGGCCGCGATGCGCGCATGATGGCGATAGCGGAATCCGGAGTCTTCCCGCGCGAGAGCGTGAAGGAGCTCGCACGCATTCTGCTCTACGAAAACACTACGCGGCTGCCTCAGGAGATTGAAACCGGACTCATCGAGCTGGTCTCGACGCTCGAAGTAAACGGTACGCGGGTCACGCTCGGTGCGCCGGTCCCGGATGCGGAACGCTCGCACGGGTGGGCGTTGATGCAATTGGTCACCACCGATCCTAATTACGCTGGCCGCAGCCGCGTGATGGTTTCTAACCTCGAACACAGCGGCGACCTCGAAGCAGCCTGTCACAATGCCTTCGAGAAAACCGCCAAGCAGATTAATGACCAGGCGGACGCCTATCTGAAAGCCGGAAATTTCGGAACCACATCGGTATCCGGGCGCGCCTTGAGCTCGGTGCGCGATTTCAAGGTGATGCAGCTTGATCCGGACGATGGGAAAATCGCCGTGGCGGATCTGTTGCTGGCTGCCGGATCCGGCCAGGCGGAAGCGGCCTACACTCCATTGCATGGAGCACAAGCGGCCGAGGGTCTTGGACTGATCGCACTCAAGGAACACAAGGATAATCAAGCACGCAGCCTGTTTCAGAGCGCCATCGAATCCAAAAGCGAGAGTGCGCGAGCGTGGCTTGAGCTGGGACGACTGGAACCGGATGCCGCCAAGGCCGTTAAGGATTTGAAGAAATCGAGCGAGCTGAATCCGCGTTGGGCGGAGCCGTACCTGCGCATGGCGGAGCGGCAGGACGATCTCACGCAGAAGGCCGAGCTGCTGAAGAAGGCCGCCGCTTTGGACGCGCGCAATATCGATTACTGGCAATTGCTCGCGAAAACCGAAACCGCGGCCAAGGATTATCCGGCTGCGCAGAAAGCTTGGGCCGGCGCCGAGCGCGCGGCCGCAACGGAGGAAGAACGCGCCCGCATTCATCAAGTGCGTCTGGATGCCGAGGAGGAGCGCGCCGATTTCGAGGCTGCCGAGAAGAAGCGCATCGCCGACGAGCGTGAGCAAGACATCCATCGCGTGAAAGCGCAGAGCGATGCGGCCATTCATGCAGCCGAGGAGGCGGCTAGCAAGCGGCTCAACCCCGACGGCAAGGCGCTTCCCAAACCCGAGGGTTGGTATGAGGCGATGCAGAATGGCGATGCAACTGTCGAAGGCGTGTTCGCGCGATTGGATTGCCTGGGGCAACAGGCGAAACTCGTGATCCAGACTTCCGACGGCAAGACTGTCCAGCTTTTGGTGGGCGATCCGTCGCAGATTGTGATCGCGGGCGGCGGTGAAAAAGCGCTGGCCTGCGGAGCGCAGAAATCCCAGCGCAAAGTGACGGTTCAGTACAAGACCAAGCCGAACGCCAAACTCAAAACGGCGGGCGTGGCTACTACCATCGAATTCCGTTGAGGCGAGCGCTCAAGCAGTTCATCTTCCGGATGCTCGGCAAGGACCCGGAGGCGATCATCGTCTCTTTCGCCTCGGGCGATCCTCAGTTGGTCCGGCGGATGCATGAAGAAATCCAGCAACTGGAGCCGCAGCGGCGTCATTTCCTGGTAACAGCGGAGGGGTTCTCCGGCTACTGGCAACTCCGCCGGCGCTTCCGCGCTTACCGAATCGGCCTGGCAGTGGTGTTGTTCACGCCGGACTCTGGCTATCGCACGTTGCGGCGCGCTGCGTTTCTGCTGGCGCCCACCAAGATCCTGGCGTACAACCAACGGTTGGAACGGCACCATCTGCGGGTCAGCACTGTGATCGCGTCCTGGCTGTTTCTGAAGGGCGTCCCGCTGGATCGCATCTTTCTGCGTCCGAAATGGTTGGCGCCGTGGAAAAAAGATCGCTCGGTTTATCCGACGAACGTTCAGGAAATCGAGGGACGGCCGCTCGCCGCTCGCCGCCGCCGGATCGCCGTGCTGAGCCCCTACTTTCCCTATCCCTTATCGCACGGCGGCGCGGTTCGGATCTTCAACCTGCTGCGCGAGATGGCGCGAGAATTTGATATTTTCCTGTTCGCGTTCCGCGATCGCGAATCGGATGATGATTTCCAGCCGGTACTGGAACTTTGCGCGCGCGTGATTCTAGTGGGAAAATCGCGCTATCGCGAGCCGCGCTGGTCCACGCTGCTGCCTCAGGAAGTGCATGAGTTCCACTCTCCCGCGATGCTTTCTGCGCTCCAGCGCATCCGCGGCGAATACAAGATCGAAGCCGTGCAAGTTGAATATACGATGCTCGCACCCTATGCCGGCGATGTGCTGGTGGAGCACGATGTCACGTTCGAATTATGCCGGCAGGTGCGGGAGCGAACGCGTCGCGGATGGTGGGACTACTGGCGCTGGCGGCGATTCGAAACTAAATGGATCGGGCGCTACCGGCGCGTGGTGGTTATGTCGGAACAGGATCGTGCGCTGCTAGGCCAGCCGCATGCGGTTGTAATTCCAAACGGTGTTGACCTGGCGCGCTTTACGCCCGAGATTGAGCGGCCCGGCCAACGATTGCTGTTCGTCGGCTCATTTCGCCATTTCCCGAACATCGTCGCGTATCGATTTTTTATCGAACAGGTTTGGCCGGCGCTCCGCGAGCGTCTACCGGACGTTCAATTAACCGTGGTCGCAGGGCCGAATCCTTTAATTTACTGGCGCGAGCATACTGGTCTGCCGTCGATCCTTTCGGACGGCCGCGTCCAGCTACTCGAGTTTGTCGCCGACGTCCGGCCGCTTTATGTGGAAGCCAATCTCGCCATTGTTCCCACACTCGTTTCGGCAGGAACCAATCTGAAAGTGCTGGAGGCCATGGCCATGGACCGCGCCGTGGTGTCCACGACATCGGGATGCGCGGGCTTGGGCCTAGAGCACGGTGTCAACGTGTGGATCGCCGATACGCCACAGGATTTCGCGCAAGGCGTCGAGGCATTGCTCATCCATGGCCATCTGCGTGAGCGCATGGCCGCGGCCGCCCGCACTCACGTGGAACGCAATTTCGACTGGCGAGCGATCGGCATCCAGCAGCGCGCCTTGCTGCGCGAATTGCTGCCCGCGCGCGTCCAAATTCGCCGAGCGGTGGCAGCCGATCTCGATCAGATCACGGCGATCCAAGCGACGGCGCCCGAAGCATCGCAATGGCAGACGCCGGATTACCTGACTTTCGATTGCCAGGTGGCCATGTTGGACGGCCAGATCGCCGGTTTCGTAGTCTCAAGGACGGTGGGGGATGGCGAACGCGAAATTCTGAATGTAGCTGTGCGTCCCGACCTTCGCCGAATGCACATCGGAACCGAACTTCTGCGTGCCGAGATAACGCGCTGGCCGGGCGCCCATTTCCTGGAAGTACGGGAGTCGAACACCGGGGCGCGGCAGCTCTATCAACGGCTGGGATTCGAAGCCGTGGGCTCCCGGCCTGGGTACTATGAAAACCCACCCGAGGCGGGGATTGTCATGAGGGTTTTTTCATGATACTGTCACAAATGAAGGGGGCCGTCGGTGACCCCCGCGAGAAGAATGTTAGAAGTGACAACGTTAGAGCTGACAACCTATCCCACCGAGCAAGCAGTTCCCACCTACTCGGCGTGGTTACTCAAGATGGTTACTCAAAATGGTTACTCAAAATGGTTACTCAAAATGGTTACTCAAAGGAGACAGGACCCTGATGGAGAACACGCAGGATGAGCTGAGAGCGCACCTGATGAAAACGGACGAAGAATTCCGGCATCTGGCCGAGCAGCACGCGCAATATCACACGCAGCTTGAGGCCCTGGAAGCCAAGCCGCATCTTACTCCGGAAGAGGAGTTAGAAGAGCATCGGCTGAAGAAATTGAAACTTCGTTTGAAAGACCAGATGAACGGGATTATTGGCCGTTACCGGGCGCAGCACGTCGCCTGACATTTGGTGCGCTGAAATGATAGCCACGGATGAACACGGATAAAGCGAAACCTAATCTGTGTTCATCCGTGTTTATCCGTGGCTAAAAAATCTTTGATCCTCTCCGCCGCTTCCATCAACTTCTCAAACGAATTCGCGATACTGAACCGCAGGTAACCCTCCCCGAACTTCCCGAACGACGTCCCACTCAAGCAGGCTACACCGGCTTTCTCCAATAGCGCATCTGCTAATGCATCCGAGCTCCATCCGGTGCCGGTGATATTGGGGAATGCGTAGAACGCGCCGCCGGGGAGGCTGCAGCGGAACCCGGGCAACCCGTTCAATCCCGCGCAGAAAGCATCGCGGCGGCGACGGAACTCCGCTACCATCTTGGCCGTCTCGTCCTCTGGACCAGTGAGTGCGGCAATCCCGGCCTTCTGCGTGAACGTGGCTGTGCAGGAGTTCGAATTCACCATCAGCTTGGTTACCGCTTCCACCAGCCACTCCGGCATTACGCCGTAACCCATGCGCCAGCCGGTCATCGCGTAGGTTTTCGAAAATCCGTCCAGGATGATGGTTTTTTCGAGCATGCCCGGAACGGCGGCGATGGACAGCGGCGGCTGGTCGAAATAAATCTGCGAATAGATTTCGTCGGTCAGAACGATCAGATCGCGTTCGCGAACCAATTCGGCGATGGCTTGGATGTCGGCCGAGGGAATCACGCCGCCAGTTGGATTGTGGGGCGAATTCAGAATCAGCATCTTGGTTTTTGCCGAGAGCTTGTCGCGCAGCAGATTCAAGTCGAACGAGAACCCGCGGTCTTCGAGCAGCGGAATCGGCACGGGAGTCGCGCCCAGGAAGTTGATCATCGACTCATAAATTGGGAACCCCGGATCGGGATAGATCACCTCGTCGCCAGGCTCGATTAAGGCGAGCATCGGGAAAAAGATCATTGGCTTGCCGCCGGGCACCACGGAGACGCGCTCCGGCCCGACGTTTATGCCGCGCGTGTGCGAGACGTGCGCAGCGATAGCCTGGCGCAGTTCCAGCAATCCCGGCGTGGGGGCATAACGGGTAAAACCCTCGTCGAGTGCGCGCTTGGCCGCTTCCACGATATGCGGCGCCGTATCGAAATCCGGCTCGCCAATTTCCAGATGAATAATGTCGCGGCCTTGGGCCTCGAGCGCACGGGCCCGCGCCAGCACTTTGAAGGCGCCCTCCACGCCGATGCGGCTCATCCGCTCGGCGAGCTTCATGCTGATTTTCTGAAAAACGGAACCTGGTTGCGAAACTCGATGAAGGAAACGTGATCGCCGATATGAGCACGCTCACCCTGAATGCGTCCCGTGAGCCGCCGGCCACCTTCCAGTTCCACGATCGCTAGTTGATAAGGCACGTCGTTGACGTACGCTTCAGGCGGTGAGTACACCACAGTTTCGGTGTAAACGACTCCAGAACCTGGGTTGTTCAAGGTGCTGTTCATGCAGCCCCCAGAATTGTGACCACGCTAGTGGCACCCGATCCGCCAAGATTCTGCGCGAGACCGAGAGAGTTTCGCTGCACCTGCCGCTCACCTGCTTCGCCCCTGATCTGCTGCGCGACGTCGCAAATCTGCCCCACGCCCGTAGCGCCCACCGGGTGACCTTTCGATTTCAGTCCACCGCTGGTATTCACCGGCCGTTCCCCCTGGATGCACGTCCCGCCGGCCAGCGTGTACGGTCCACCTTCGCCTTTCTTGACGAAGCCGAGATCTTCGATGGCTACGATTTCGGCGATAGTGAAGCAATCGTGCACTTCGGCGAATTGTATGTCCGTAGGCTTCACACCGGCCATTTTGTAAGCCTTCTCGGCCGAGGTCTGGACGGCGCGAAATGTCGTGATGTCCGCTTTTTCATCCAGCGCGACGTTGTCGGAGGTCTGCGAAATGCCGAGCACGCGGATGGGTTTGTCGGTGAACTCCGAGGCGCGCTCAAACGGCGCGATCAACACCGCAGCCGCGCCATCGCTGATGAGCGAGCAATCGTAAACCGTAAGCGGCTCCGAGATCGGCTTCCCGCTGAGCGCTTGTTCCATGGTGATCACTTTGCGCATGTGCGCCAGCGGATTCTTAGCGCCGTTTTGGTGGTTCTTCACGGCCACCGCGGCCAAATGCTCGCGCGTGGTTCCGTATTGATACATGTGCCGCCGCGCGATCATCGCAAAGAGCGCTGGGAAGGTTGCCCCGGCGCGGACTTCGCCGCACAGATCGCCCGCCCCGGCTAAGATTTCGGTGACCTTGGGCGTGGATTGCGACGTCATCTTTTCCACGCCAGTTACCAGAATCACATCGTAAAGCCCAGCTGCGACCGCGGACACCGCATGGAAGAAGGCCGCACCGCTTGAAGCGCAAGCTGCTTCAAAACGCGTAGCCGGAATCCCCGTCATTCCCATTCCAGCGGCCACATAGGGCGCCAGATGATTCTGCCCGACAAACGACGGCCCCGCGAAATTTCCGAGATAAAACGCTTCCACCTGCGACGTTGTCGCGTGGGCATTCTCCAACGCTTTTTGACCAGCCTCCACGGCGAGCGATCGTAGGTCACGATCCGGAAACGCTCCGAACGCAGTTTTGCCGATGCCAACGACAGCCACTTGTCTCATACTTTCAGGATAACTTGCTCGGCAACTAAATAAGGCCGAGCCACGTCACAGGCATCCCGGGAACTGAGTTGGCGAGCTTCTGGTCCGCCGTTACCAGATGCGTATTCGTTTCCACTGCCAACGCTACGTAAACGCAGTCGTACACCGCGCGGTCGTAGGCACGAGCAATCTGGATGGCGGGCTGAATTAACGGACCGGTGGGGAAGTGGGAAAGCCTCCGCGCTGCCTTCCAAAAGATGTTCGAGAATTCCGGGAAAAACAAGTCCGGTACCGGCAGACCGACTTGAGCCTTAGCGTAGAGCCGCAACAGCCGACGAGCCTCGGCCGTTAGCGGCTCG
Organism: Bryobacteraceae bacterium; assembly: GCA_050011295.1. Classification (GTDB taxonomy): domain Bacteria; phylum Acidobacteriota; class Terriglobia; order Bryobacterales; family Bryobacteraceae; genus Palsa-89. The sequence goes on along the minus strand of JBEKJJ010000252.1, from coordinate 1,841 downwards.
TCTGCCGCTGGAAGAAACCACTTCGCGGCGACGCTGCGTCTAGCATATGCGTCAACGTTGACGGTCCTCGCGCAATAGTTCCTCAGCGGATGATCCGCCCCTGGTCGCTCTCCTTGTTAAGCGAAGCCGTTGTATCCGCCTGTAGAAGGCAGCCCGGCGACGTACTTTGGTCGCGGTAGGTAGCAACTGATCGAGCAAAGATAATGCTTCGGCGGGGATAGAGCGCCGGTTGGAGCGAGCTCGCTCCCGTAACGATTCGTATAGATCGTTCGGCACGTTCTCCAAATAGAGCTTCGCCATAGAAATTCGAGAATGCCCTATGCTAGAAGGATGGCGACGTCCTCCGCCGTGCCGGTTGAAGAATATCTGCGCACGACTTACCACCCTGACATGGAGTATCTGGAGGGGCAACTTGTGGAGCGACACGTGGGGGAATATTTTCATAGCTTGCTGCAGTCTCTGATTGTCGGACTTTTATTGTCGAGGCGGCGGGAACGCCGGTTCCGCGTCTTCACCGAGCAGCGGGTGCAGGTGAGCGAACGGCCGCGTTACCGCATTCCCGATATCTGCGTGAAAGCCCTACCCCACCAGATCACGCCAATTTTGCAACGGCCTGACTTGGCGATCGAAGTTGTCTCGCCCGACGATCAGGCGGCGGAGATGCTCGCGAAAATCGGCGACTATCTGGCTGCGGGAATTCCGCACATTTGGGTTGTCGACCCGTACAAGCGCACTTTAGTCGAAGCGGATCAGAACGGCATCCGGCAACCCGAAACGCTGGTTCTCTCCACACCGTTGGTAGGCGAGGTCGATTTCGCGGAGTTGTTCCAGCAGCTCGATGAGCCCGCGGATTAGCGCAGCCAGGATCACTTCCCACCATGTACAATGGGCGTCTTATGGATCTGGCTGGACGTGTGGCTGTCATCACTGGAGCGAATCGCGGTTTAGGTAAGGCGATGGCGCTGGCATTGGCGCCTGCGGGTGTACGCCTGGCGTTGGTGGCGCGCGATTTGGAGCGGCTGTCTGCAGTGGCCGCGGAAGCGCGGCAACTTGGAGCGGAAGCAGAAGTTTTCCAGGCTGATATCGCCGATGAGGCGCAAGTGCTTCAGCTCGAGCAGCAGGTGAGCAGAATATTCGGCAGGGTGGACATTCTCATCAACAACGCCGGCATCAATATCCGAAAGCTGTGCGTTGACTACACGCTGGCGGAATGGAACAGCGTACTCACTACCAACCTCACCAGCGTGTTCCTGATGTGCCGGGCCTTCGTGCCGCACATGAAAGGCCGCGGCTATGGCCGAGTGATCAATATTACGTCGATCATGGCGCACATTTCTCTGCCGCAACGAACCGCGTACTCCGCCAGCAAAGCCGGCGTGCTGGGTTTCACGCGATCGCTGGCGCTCGAGATGGCGCGCGAGGGCGTCACTGTGGTGGCCATCAGTCCCGGTCCGTTTGCGACCGAAATGACCGAGGCTATTATTAACGATCCGGCGAAGAGCGAGCAGTTCATGTCGCACACACCCATGCGGCGGTGGGGCGATCCGAAAGATGTCGGCAAACTGGCGCTGTTCTTGTGTTCTGAAGATGCTTCCTTCATCACCGGCACGGATATTCTGATCGACGGCGGTTGGTGTGCGGAGTAAGCTGGCTGCCGCGCTGGCTTTGCTGCTCCTGCTCAGTTCGTGCCGCACCAGCAAGAAGAGACGCATTGCTGTAATTCCTAAAGCGACCTCGCACATTTTTTGGATCACCGTGCACTCGGGCGCGGAATCGGCCGCTCAGAAATTCGGGGTCGACATGATCTGGAACGGCCCGCCCGCCGAGACCGAGTACGATCG
>JBEKJJ010000251.1:0-11426 GCA_050011295.1 Bryobacteraceae bacterium | reverse complement strand
GATGCGAGTGCGGAATCGTTCGCCAATGCGGTTCAACGATACCGGGACATTGCATTTTCTGCCCTTGCTCGCACAATGAAACCGACACCGAGGCGAGCTAAAGGCCCTCGAAAGAAGCGGGCGCAAAACTAAAGATTGTATGGTGGGCTGTATTGCCATTCCAAGCGGGCTTCCCATCACTTCATCGCCCGCGCCCTGGTACAGCTTCTCAATAAAGTCTTTCCAGAGACGGGCCTCGCATCTGCCATAACTGTTTAGGTGGAATTGAATCTTTTCCGCTGCCTGCAGCACTCCGGGTCCGAGTGCCGTACCGACGTTTCCTCCTCGTACCTGGCCATTGCCCTGGGACGCATCTTTGGGACGGCGCTTGCCGGCAATTGCCAGAAGCGGCCAGAACTGGTAGGTACGAAACTGCCCCTCGAAATCACTGTCGAGGTAAGCCGATGCCGAGCATGTCGTTCTACCTCCTAGTGGAGCCTGACTGGGCGTCAGGTTAGATCTATTTCGCCCGTACAATGTACGTACGCTATCATGGTGGAAGGAGATCTCGCTTGCCTACGCCTACCACAACTCGCGATGACCGTATCGAATTGCGCGCCTCGCGCGAGCAAAAACGCATTCTCGCTGCCGCTGCTGCCTATGAGCGCCTGGATCTGACGAGCTTTGTCATGCGCACGGCCTTACCGATCGCTGAGGAGATTGTGGCGCGACACGAACGCATCGTTCTCTCGCCTCGTGATACCGTCAGAGTTCTTGATCTGTTGGAACACCCGCCCCAACCAACACCCGCCTTGCGGGCCGCCGCAAAAAGACGGAAGCAACGCGCGTGAAGAGTGCGCTGGCATGGCGCGAAGAGGCTCTGACGCGCCTTCATGACCGAAGCAGTTTCGACTGTGGTGTTCCACCGCTGAACGAATATCTTAGGCGCTACGCGCGACAGAACCACGAAAGTGGCGGAGCCAAAACTTTCGTAGCAGTGGCACCAGAAGCAACCACATTGGTCCTTGGGTACTACACGATCAGCCCCGGTGCGATTGCTTTTGCAAAAACGCCTCCGATGATCACGAAGAAGTTAGGACGCTATGAGGTGCCGGTGTTTCGTCTGGGACGTCTCGCCGTTTCACTTTCCGTTCAAGGAAGAGGTCTCGGCGGCGATCTTTTATTCGCCGCTGGCGAACGTGCGATTGCGGTGGCTCAAGAAGTGGGTGGCGTCGCCCTCGCTATCGATGCGAAAGACGAAAGAGCTGCCGCGTGGTATGAACGTTTCGGTGCGCTTCGGCTCCTCGATGATCCGTTGAAGCTCGTACTTCCACTTGATACGATCCGTGCAACTCTGCACCCGTAGGGCCTCGGTAGGCAAAAGCTGAAATTCGCTGCTTCGAATTGCTCCGCGAACGAGCTTGCGGGTCACACCAGGGTCACACCTCAGGAATTTGTAGGCGCACAAAAGGCAAAACCGCGAACCCGCCTGAACGTAGAATGAACAACTTAGAACGTGCTGGACCCCCTTGAAATGGGCCTTAACTTTTTCGATTCCCGTTAGCGCTACCAACCCTTCGACCGCTCAATAGTTTACGGACCACGATTTACGGCGAGTGACAACGCGTCGCAAACCCGGACTGGCTAAGTGTTAGGATTGGTGTAGATCTATGACCATCGCCGCCAAATTCGAGAACGGCGTTTTCCGGCCACTTGAAGATGTAAAGATCAAGGAAGGGACCGTTGTCGAGGTGCATGTTCCCGTGGAACCGCAGGCGGCACGTACCCGACCCTCCATCAAGGATCTTCCCTTTTACGGCATCTGGAAGGATCGCGCCGACATCCGCGATGGCGTCGAGTTTGTGAACAAGCTCAGAGACCATCCGCGCGGCTAACGGGGCCAATCGATGGTTTCGCTGATCGATACCGATGTGATGATCGATCTGTCCTGCGGAATGCCGATGCTGCAAATTACCTTGACTCTCTCAGCGACCCGGCAATCTCGATCGTCACTGCCCAGGAACTGATCGTTGGGGCACGGGACAAGCGAGATCTGTATGCGATCGATTCGCTCGTGTCGGCGTATCGGGTGATTCACATTGACGCAGCGATCGGGCAGCTTGCGTACGAACTGCTAAAGCGATATGCGAAATCAGATGGCCTGCGCACATTCGACTCGCTGATCGCCGCCACAGCGATCGAGCAGGATAGCGCGCTCGTCAGCAGGAACAAAAAGCATTTTGCGATGATCGAAGGCCTGCGGTTTGAAGCGCCGCAATACTAAGCGCGGCTCAAGAGTGACAACCGAGTGACAACGTCGGGCGTCCATCGCGCATTTCCGACGGCCCGCGCCGTACCAACTGAACCCACTTGCACTGACTTAGACCCAGCTGGACCGAACTGAACTGACCGATAGCACCTTCGATTCCCGTTAGCGCTACCAAACCTTCGACCGTTCAATAGTTTACAGACCACGATTTACAGCGAGTGACAACGCGGGTCATGCGAAGGGAAAAAAACGTGGCACCCTTCTGATCGGCTACCCGTAGGAAGATCCTCTGATGCGCTCTCGCGACCGGCTTACTGACTCGATATCCTCAGATGATCGCCAACATAACCTACCAGGAGACGCTTTTGAGCGGGAAAATCAAAGAGATGGATTCTCTTATCTCCTCTCTTTAACAAGAGTGTGAAAGTAGAAATGATATGAGGAAATCGCCCGACCCAACAAAACTTCGCTCGCTCGCGGACTTGCGCGTATTTTTGGTTCCGTAACGATGGCAGCGGCAGAGGCGAATACGCAGTACTCGGCGATCGTGCTGGGCGCGACGGGGAACGTGGGCGGACGCATCGTGCAGCTTCTCATCAAGAACCCGCTGTGCAAAAAGGTGGTGGTGATAACTCGCCGCAAGACGGACGCCTTCGCCGACCCCAAGATCTCCGAGGTGGTTGTCAACATGGACCGACTCGAGGAGGAGGTTGCGCCACACGCCCGAGGAGTCGACGTCGCGCTCGCCGCGTTCGGCGTCGGCAAAGGCAGCGCGAAGCTACCCGAGGAGGAGGTGCGCAAGATCGAAATCGCCTACCCGCAGGCCTTTTGCCGCGCCGCCAAGGCTGGAGGCGCTGGTGTGTGCGGGGTGATGACAGCAGCGGGCGCGGACCCCGAGGCCGGGATGAAGTACGCAAAGATCATCGGCGAGAAGGAGAAGGCTGTCGAGTCCGTCAAGTTCGACTTCCTTGGACTGTACCGTCCCGCCGTGATTCTCGGCAACTCCAACACGCCGGGCGTCCTTGGCTACGTCCTGCCATTGCTGCAATGGGCCCTGCCGTCCAAGTACCACTCGATCCACAAGAACGACCTCGCGCGCGCGATGGTGGCGCAGTCGGAGCAGGCGTTCCTCGCGATTGCGCAGGGCAACGCTCCCAAGGAGGCGACCGTAAAGATCCTGGAGTACAAGGAGATGGAGCCCTTCTTCGTAAAGGGCGAGAGCGACGAGCCTTGAGCAGCAGCAAGCTGCTTGTGTTGGATTGAAGCGCTGTGATGTTTGGGTCGTTTCGATAGCAGGAGACGCCATGTTGCGGCACGGGGTATTGAAATTTTCTCCAGCACAAAGTGCGTCGCGTATTCCGAAGCATGCGATCGGTTACGCAGGATCCGAGTGCATCGCGCGCACGGCACGTCCAGACTGTGCAACGAAACGTATTCTCCTACGAGAAGTAACCCGCGATGATGATCATCGGCTCTCGCCCTGCATGATCTATGACGTCGGCTTACGCCGCCCGCCGTCGTAGTCGCCGGTCCGCAAAGGCCCGCTGGGCTTGTAGGTGCTGATGACGACGCCCGAGGACGCAGCCTTCGTGCCGACGAGTGCGAGTTCGCGTGGCGGGGGTCCATCCGAAAAGAAACGTTTGCCTGTGCCTAAGAGGACCGGATCGACGAGGAGCAAGACCTCGTCAGCAAGCCCGTGTTCGAGCAGCACCGGTGTCAGTGTCGAGCTGCCCCAGACGATCAGGTCCGGCCCGTCCTTCGCCGCGATGCGGCGAACGCCCTCGACGATGTCCGGTCCGAGGTCTTCGACCGGGGCGACTTATTTCGCCGCCGCGTTCAGGCTGTCCGCCAGCGGACTTTTCCCGGCATTTCGGCCGATGGCCGCTCCAGATATCGTAGGTCCGGCGGCCCAGCAGAAACACGGCCGGGCCGGCATGCGGACCGTCCATCCGCCGTAGGGGCAGTCACCGTCTTCGCCCGGCACGCCGAGAGCCTGGATCACGCCGCCCAGCGAGATATGTTCGATGATCCTGATCTTTCTCATGGCGTCTCTACGCCAAACTAGCAAAGGGAGTGGTTCGACACAACTACGCTCAGGCTTCCCCTATCCACATTCAATGGCCCTCCAGCGGCGCCGATCACTCCCGTGAGTGGCTGCGGGCCGTGCCCTCACGCTCACTTCGTTCGCCTATCATGAGGGAGTGCGCCATCCTTCTCTCGCGTGCTTACTGAACATCATGCTGCTGGGCACGTCCGCTCTTGCAGAAGATCCGATTCGCTTCCTCGCTGACAAGAAGCTCTGGGTGCTGGATACGAACAACTCCAGTTATGTTTTTGGGGTGAACGAAAAGAACCAACTCCAGCACATCTATTGGGGTAAGAGATTGTGGCGCGACAGCGATCTCGCCGCACCCCACTCCAAGAACGAGTGGGCTTCCTTCGACGGGAGCGCGACCACCACGCCGGGTGAGTACGCCGGCTGGGGAAGCAACATGTACACCGAAGCGTGTCTAAAAATCACTCGGCAGGATGGCGGCCGCGACCTGGTTCTGCGGTACGTGAGCCACGAAATCCACGGCGATACGCTTCACATCCTGACCAAAGACATCAACGACGATATCCTGGTGAACCTCTACTATCGCGTTTACTCCGCGGCCGGCGTGATTGAAAAACACGCAGGCATCGAAAATAAGATGTCGCAAGTGGTCACGGTGGAGAGCGCTCAATCCGGAACGTGGTACATGCCGCCCGGCTCGGGTTACCGGCTTACTTACCTGAACGGGCGCTGGGCCGGTGAAACGCAACTGGTTCAGGAGGAGATCCATCCCGGCGTGAAAGTGCTGGAAAGCCGGCGCGGGACCACTAGCCATCAGACCAATCCCTGGTTTGCGATTGACGCAGCCGAATCGGATGGGATGCGCGCCGGTCAGCAGCATGGACGGGTCTGGTTTGGCGCGCTCGGCTGGAGCGGTTCCTGGCGATTCAGCGTGGAGCAGACGCCGCATCAGCAGGTTCGTCTAACGGGCGGATATAACACGTTCGATTTTGCGTATCCGCTGCAGCCCGGCGAGAGCCTGTCGACGCCGCCATTCTATGGTGGATTTTCCGACGGCGGCTTTGGCGAAGCGTCCCGCATTCTGCACCGCTTCACGCGCGAGTTCATTCTTCCCGGCGGTCTCTCCGCCAAGCCGCGGCCTGTTCTTTACAACTCTTGGGAAGCTACCGAATTCCATGTGGATGAACCGGGCCAGCGTGCGCTCGCGGAAAAAGCCGCCAAGATTGGCGTGGAGCGTTTCGTGATGGATGACGGCTGGTTCGGCGCGCGCAACAACGATCACGCCGGTTTGGGAGATTGGTACGTCAATCCGAAAAAGTTTCCGAACGGGCTAAAACCACTGATCGAATATGTGAACAGCCTCGGGATGGATTTCGGGATCTGGGTGGAACCCGAGATGGTGAACCCGGACAGCGATCTTTATCGCAAGCACCCGGACTGGGCCATGAATTTCCCTGGGCGCCCGCGTACCGAAGCACGCAATCAGTTGGTGCTGAACATGGCGCGCGACGACGTAAAAGAATACACTTTCGGATGGCTGGACCAGCTGGTCAGCGAAAACAACATCGCATTCTTGAAGTGGGACATGAATCGCAACTTCTCCGAGCCCGGTTGGACGGAAGCTGGGCCCGTGAACGAAAAGAAAATCTGGGTGAAGTACGTCAGCAATCTATATGAGATTATCGATCGGCTGCGCGCTAAGCACCCGAAACTCGAGATCGAATCGTGCTCGGGCGGAGGCGGACGCGTGGATCTCGGCATCCTGAAGCGCGTTGATGAAGCGTGGACGTCGGACAATACCGAAGCCTACGACCGGTTGCGCATTCAAGAAGGCTTCAGTTATGCCTATCCGACGCAAGTGATGATGGCGTGGGTGACTGACGTACCAAACTTCAACGGACGCTCTACACCGCTGGACTTCCGATTTCTAGTGGCGATGATGGGCTCGCTTGGGATAGGCAACAATCTGAATAAGTGGTCCAGCGATGATTTTGCGCTAGCGGCCAGGATGATCGCCTACTACAAAAGTATTCGCGGCACCGTCCAACAGGGGAGACTATACCGGTTGTTCTCGCCGCGCGAGGGCGAACTGACCGCAAACCAATACGTCTCCGAAGACGGCAAACAGTCGGTCCTCTTCGCCTTATTGCGGTCACAACAATACGGCCGGCCAGCGACCGCCATCCGGCTGGAGGGATTGGACGAACGCGGCGTGTATCGCGTCCAGCCGCTGGATAGTCGAAAGCTCGCGGAGAAACTGGCGACGGCGAGCGGAGCATATCTGCAGAATCATGGGCTGAATTTGCAGCTCACCGGCGACTACGACAGCACTTCAGTGCTGTTGGAGCGGGTGGACTGAACCCCACAGTCGTGTTTATGGGCCGGTTGCTGACACCAATTAAGAACTCGGCTTCCAGTCGACTGGTTTCCGGAGGTTGCCGCCGCCGCGGTTGCGATCTCTATTGCAGGAGTTGTTTCAGATAGCGGTCGTCCTGTTCATCATGAAGGTCGGTATCATCACCAAGTACATAGCGGTACTGAAAAGGGGCACCGAGGGGAACCGGCCGCTCCATCCAGTTCGTCGGGTCCGTTCGCAGGACGGCTCGGTTCTGCATGGCTTCTATGAGATCATCCACGTCCCAGTGAAGCGCGAAGCCCGGAATGACTGCGTCCCATAAATTCGTGTTCATGGAGTGTTCGAGAGCGGCCCGCAGGCTGTACGGCGTGCGGTCGAGCCACACCTTGCCGATACGAATATCTACGGCGGCCGCCATCAACAGCCAAATTCCTTTGACCCCTCTGGCCATGGCACGGATCTTGGCTGGATCAACGTCGCTCCGGGCGGCGAGAAGATCCACCCCACGCAAGATGTCATGCGCACGCATCGCCGGTAAATTGAGCCCGATCTGGTTAGCCCGGGAGTTCGTCAACCAATTGCCCACATAGGGACGCTCGCCTTCGCCGGGCGAGTCGCGTGGCTCCAGTTCGAGGACCACGTGCCCCAAAGCCGCCATCTTTTCCGCTAATGCGGCTGTGGAGGGAATCCAATAACTGCTCATCTTGTCGGCGACGAGCAGTACCGCCGGCTTTCTTCCGCCCGCTGGAGGCAGGTAGAGTCTGCCCCCGATTTCCACGCCGGGCTCGCTCGCGAACTTTACGCGAAGACGCCGCCCCTCTGGACCGTTCGATTCCTCCGACATCCTGACCTCTGGCGCGCCGGCATCCGAGGGGACGTTCAGCCGGCGCAATTCGGTCAGCAAATCAGGTATCGTTCCCGGACGTTTCCTGGCCAGATAACCGTCCAAAATTAATTGATAGAGTTTGCGGCTGCCGGGTTCGTCGTCGACGTGCCCGCTTGCCGTAACGAGAAGCTCATGATTGTCGTAGATTCTCACCGGCTGCTCACGAATGTCTCCTTTTCCGTCCTTGAGCCAGCTGATCATCCACTCATAAATCGCTTCCCGGGTTTCGAGCGGCGTGCCGTGCGGACCTCCACCGATGAAAAAGCGAAGCTTGTTCTCCGCGCCATAAAGACGGAACCAGCGCCTGGCCTCTTCATAGACGAGTCTTGCGCCGGCGGGGGTGAAGTAGTCGCCATCGGTCGCCAGGATCAACCACGGCGTGGGCGCGGACAATTCCACGTAATCAGCCATGTCCAGTCCACTCGCCAGCAGGTTGGGAGGGCTCATTTCGGAGTCGGGATCCGGGCCTTGGAATAGCAGCCGGTAGGAATTTATGAAACAAGCGGGCGCTACGGCCTTGATCCGTGAGTCGAGAGCGCCAATGAAGGTAGTCAACGCGCCGCCGCCCGAGCATCCCACCGCGCCGAGCCGTGCGGCGTCCACGTCGGGGCGGCTTACCAGGTAATCGAGCGCCCTCTTGGCATCCCAAATGAAGTAGCGAGCGACGCTCTCGCCCGCCAGAATGGCTTGTCCTCCCGCCTGAATGTGTTCAGGAACGGACCAGCCCGCCAGCGCGTGGCCGACGCGCGCGTCGTAGGTCTGCTCTCTTTCGCCTTGACCCACCGGATCGAACGTGAGGACCACAAAACCTTTCAACGCCAGATTCGCCGCCAGCCGTTGTCCTTCCGGCTTTCCCTCTTGGGTATGGCCGGCCTGCAGAAGCACGCCGGGATATCGCCCCGGCTGATTGGGCCGGTACAGATTTGCGGTCACGTAGAAGTTTTCAAGACTTTCGAAGATGATTTTCTCGATGGTATATTTCTCGCTTTGAATACGTCCGGTGATTCTCGGGTTCAGGGGACCGTGGTAGTCCGGTAGGCCCCCGATTATCGCCAGCAACCTCTCGCGGACCGTTTGCTTGCGGCGCTCCGCCTCAGCCACAGTTTGGATTTTCGCAATGGCGTCTTCCCGCCGCTGCAATTGCTCCTGCGCAATCTGGTCCATCCACCGAAGCAGGGGATCTGTTGCGGGCGGTTCAGCGGCGAAACTTCGGGAATGGAACAGGACGGCCGATAGCAATAGAGTCAACACCCATCCCCGCCTCATAAAGTGAAACACAGAATATTCGGCCCCGCAGCCACAGCCACGTACTGTTTCCCGCTAATCTCGAAGGTCATGGGCGACGCTTTCATCTGCACATTTGTCTCAAATCGCCACAGCAACTTCCCATCCCGCTCATCCACAGCCTCGAATCCGCCGTTCGGCTTCCCGTAGAAAACCACGCCGCCCGCGGTCGCGAGTACTCCGCTCCACGTTTTCGCTTTCGCCGGCCCGGGCTGCGGCACCTCCCAAACGATGTCCCCCGTTTCGATGTTCAGCGCCCGCAGAAACCTTTGTCCAGTCTGGTCCGGATAACCTTGCGGGCTCCCCGTGCACTCTTCCAACGCCAGGAAGTAGAACATGCCAGTGACCGGGCTGAACGCCGCAGAGCTCCAGTTCGCAGCATCGTCCGGGCATCCCTTCGGGTCGATCACTACGGGCCGTCCGTCCGCGGCTATGCCGGTAGCCCAATCCAATCTGTGCAGGAACTGCTTGGCCAGCAGCAGCTCTCCGCTAGTGCGGTCCAGCACATAAAAATAACCATTCCGATCCGCATGCAGCAATAGCTTTCGTGCCCGGCCGTGATAAGTTGCATCCACCAGCAGCGGGGGTTCAGTAGCATCGCGGTCACTCACGTCGTGTGGAGTGAACTGGTAATGCCATTTCAGCTCACCCGTCTTAGGATTTAAAGCCAGGATGCAGTTCGTGTACAAATTGTCTCCACCCCGGTCTCGGTCATCACCATCCGGGAAAGGATTGCCCGTCGGCCAGTACAAGGTATCGGCCGCTTCGTCATAGGAGCCCGTCAGCCAGGTGGACCCACCTCCCCGCAACGGCTCGCTGCCTTGCCAGGTCTGGGATCCCGGTTCTCCTTTTCGCGGCACTGTCCAGTGCCGCCATATCAATTCCCCGGACTCCGCGTTATAGCAGACAATGAACCCCCGTATTCCCTGGTCGGCTCCTGAAACTCCTGCAATCACCGTGTCCTTCACCACCAGAGGAGCCATTGTTCCTCCATAATTCTGCACGTCTTCAGGCATGGTTTTTTCCCAGACCAGTTCGCCCGTCGCGCGGTGGAGAGCGAGCAGATGCGCATTGTCGGTGACATAGAACACCTTCTCATCCCGGATCGCCACTCCGCGATTCGTTCCTAGCATCGCATCGCCTTCCAGTCCTCGAGTCTGAGGGCGCGAGTACTTCCAAATCTGGTTGCCTGTTAAAGCGTCAATCGCGTACACTTGGTTCGGCCCGGTAACGTACATCACTCCACCCGCTTCGAGCGGTGTGACTTCCAGCCCGGAGTGGGGAATTGGAAAGATCCACTTCAGGCGCATCCCGCTGACGTTCGCCCTATTGATTTCGCTCAGGTGGCTGTACCGGTTCGCGCTCGACTTCCCGTTGTATGTCAGCCAGTCCCCTGGTTCTCGTTTACCCCACGTGACTTGTTTGCCGGTTGCTGGTTTTGCGGTCACTCCGGCATTCAAGCCTCGCACGTAAATGGCGACAGCCTCTAACTGCTCCGCCGGAAGATCGAATGCGGGCATGCCGGAGTCCGGGATTCCCCGCTGCACCAAGCCCCGCAACTGCTCCGCGGACATACCGCTCAGCCGGGGGCTTCCCGCCAACCCCGGCCCTTTTCCGCTACCACGAGCATCGCTGCCATGGCATCCCACGCACCGCTCGTTGAAGACCCTCTTCCCGTCAGCCGCCCAAACAAGCGCTGCGCAAAGCAGAAACATCGCGAGGACTTGTGCCTTCGTAAACAGCCGGGGCCTTCGCATCATACGACTGCACCCAGCCCTGGCCCGGTTAGGGATCCTGTTTGCATCAACCCATCGCGGATTTTAAAAATTCCGGGGAACCGGTCTTCCCAGGGCCGGTTGGCCTCGGGCACGTATTGTCTGGCATTCGCCTCGATCGCGGCGACACCCGGCACGTGAGCGGCAAGTCCGGCGGAGTGGATCAACGAAGCCCCCGGGCAGGTCAGGTCCTGCACACAGAGGAACATCTTGTGTTTTTGCGCAGCCGCAGCCATCAGCAGCACCTGGCTCTGACCTTTGCATGCCTTGAGTGCGACTCCGCTGTAGCCCATCGCACGGGACAGCTCCAAGCTTTCGAGATCAACCAATGATTCATCGATTACGATTGGGATCAGTTTCGCGGCGCGATGCATCACGTTCGCCTGATCCTCCTTCAAGTCTCGCTTGGTTGGCTGCTCGACGTATTGGATCCGGCCAAAACCTTCTTCCGCTCGCTCGCGCAGCTGATGTAGGAACGCGAGCAGGTAATCCACGTTCGGGCACTTCTCGTTGAAGTCCAACGAATAGCGCCACTCGGCCACCTGGCGCGAGCGCTGGGTTTCAGTTGTGACGCGATCTACGGCGACGACGCGGTCCACGTCCCAGGAGAGATCCGAACCATTGAGCTTAATCTTGATGTGCGTTACGCCGTTGTAGCGGATCCATTCAGCAAGATTTTCGGGAAGGCCGTCTCCGACTCTGTGGCGGACGTCGCCCGCTGTGACCGGATCCACGGCGCCTACCAAATGATAGAGCGGCATTTGGGCCTTGGGCTTGCGCAATATATAATGATCCAGAAACTCGCCGCGAAATTCATGGTT
>JBEKJJ010000250.1:0-11438 GCA_050011295.1 Bryobacteraceae bacterium | reverse complement strand
ATGCACGGTTACTTTACTCATATGAATCAGACCGGCGCTCAGAATGCTTTATTCCTATGGTTCGGTCATTCATCGTTGGAATATTCTGGCACGTAGCCCAGTCTCTTTGAGTATGAAGAAGCGCTTAAGTCTTAATAACGTGTATCGGGAGAATTTATGATCGAAGGCTTACTCCAACCGCGGCACCTGCTGGTGATTTTGGTAGTGGCATTGTTTCTGTTCGGCCCAAAGAAGCTGCCTGAGCTTGGGAAGGGCTTGGCCGAAGGAATTCGGGGTTTCAAAAATGCTATTAAGCCGAGCCCGGAAAATCCTGCTTAGGTTGATTCGGTCCCATTCGATTGCGGGATTCGTGCTCATGGCCGGGATTGCCGGCGCGCAAACAATTGTTCCCGTTGACGCCAGGTTTCCTCCTCCGGACGGTTTCAGCTTCCAAGGGAGTTGGAAGTGCGGTGACCCGGCCGGCAGGGAAACGCTAAAAGTCGGCAAGCCAAGCAGTGGCAATAGCTGGCGCCCTCGTTCGCTCGCGTCAACGTGGACAGAGATCAGGGAGACGGACCAAGACATGGCCGGTAACTACTTTGTGGCATATGACCGGGACAAGCATCAGTTCATCATGATCGATGCGGACGACCCGGCCTACGCAGCTTATTCGACGGACGGCTGGCGCGACCGCGAGCTGACGCTCACGTCTGAAGAGACGCAACGAATGCAAAGACATCGTTTGGTGTACAAAATCGAAAGCCGTTATCAGTTCACTGTGATCTTCGCGGTGTGGGAAAGCGCGGCCTGGGTTACGTCCTCCAGCTCCACATGCCACAAGGTCAGTGAGCGGTGAGTCAATTTACAAATTTGTCACTGAGGCCCAACAACTTCACAATCCGAACGCCGTACATTGGAACGGAGCGCAGAAGACGCTCAAAAAAGTAAACGCAAACAGGATGGAGAACAGACTATGAAGACAATCGAATTTGAGCACTTTCGAAAGATGCTGACCGTTAAACAAGCGGAGTTGAGCGACGGGCGCTCGAACCGCGACGCTATAGCTATTGAGACCACCGCGGATGAATTAGATCGAATCCAACAGGCTCAGGAACGCGATTTCGCGATGGGAGCCATTGATCGCGACTCGTTGCGGTTGCGCGAGATTAGATCCGCCTTGGAGCGTATCAACGACGGCACCTTCGGAATGTGCCTGAATTGTGAAGAAGAAATCGCAGCGAAGCGGCTTGCCGCAGTACCGTGGGCCGCTTTGTGTATCGTTTGCCAGGAAGTTGCGGAGCGCGCCCCCAGCGACTTTGAGGATCAGGGCGAGCAACAGCTCCCGCGCGCGGCCTAATCAACAGCGCTTCAGAAAAGATTTCTTGGGTAACGTGCGCTCGGTCTGGAATATTTCTCCCAGTCGCTCGGTATAGAGAGTATCCACGATCGCGACAAAGGGAGCCAACGTTAATTATGAACATATCAAGGAGAGTAAATCCGTGACACACCGGAAGATTGTTTTCTTTTCTATTATTGGAGCCGCAGCTGCGGTTGTTCTTATCGCGCAGCAGTCCGTCACTGAAGCGCCGGCGGGCTTTACCACTCCTGCACTTGGACAGACGATCAGCCCAACTGGTGAACTAATCGGGAACGCCGGTTCCGAGAGCGTCAGCAACGGGATAGCGGAGCCGCCCGGCGACACCTTCGCCCTCGACCAAGCCCAGTTCGAACGGAAACACGATCCAAGTACCGGACTGGGCCCGGTCTTCAACGCGACGGCCTGCGTCGATTGCCATAACAACGGCGTGACTGGCGCGGCCAGCCAATTCACCGAACAGCGCGTCGGTCACAATGACGCAAATGGCAATTTTGTCAATCCCACCATTACCATCAACGGTGGAGCGAACACCATTACGGGCCGGTCAATTGTCAACGACCGTTCTATATGTCCGCAGGCCCAGGAACATGTACCGGACACTGAAAATATTCGAACCCTGCGCGCAGTCCTCAACACGCTGGGAGATGGTTTTGTAGAGGCCGTCGGCGACCAAACGTTTCTTGCGATTGCCGCCGGTCAGCCCGGTCAAAGCAGTGGATTGATCCACGGCGAGGCGATTCAAGTCCCTATTCTGGAGGCGCCCGGACAAAACGGCGTAGGGAAGTTTGGCTGGAAAGATCAGGATCCGACCATCCTCTCATTTTCCGGTGATGCCTATCTGAATGAGATGGGTGTAACAAATCGTTTGAAGCCTAAAGATGTCACCTCTGTCTGCAAAGTGACCACCGATCCGGAAGATATTCCAGATGCTCTGGGCTTGGCGGATATTGACCATTTTGCCCAATTCGTTCGCGGAACCCAAGTGCCGCCGCGCGACCTGGTTCTAGCGGCGACTCAGGATGCCATCGTGGGACAAACCCTATTCAACTCGGTCGGGTGCGCTGTATGTCATGTCGCAACTCTTACTACGGAACCTCCGGGGACCCTGATAAACGGCGGCACCTATACAGTTCCAGCAGCTTTAGGAAACAAGGTATTTCACCCCTACGGCGATTTCTTGTTACACGATGTTGGCACCGGTGATGGTATTGTGCAGGCCGGTCCGGCAGACACTGCTAACAAGTTGCGCACCGTTCCACTGTGGGGCCTGCGAATAAAGTCGCGTTTCATGCATGACAACGCCTCCATAACCTTAGCCGATGCCATTCAGCGCCATGCCGGAGAGGCACAGGCTGTCATTACCCGTTTCAGCGCTCTGACCGCGGCGCAGCAACAACAATTGATTGCGTTCCTGAAATCACTGTAGCGACTACAAAGGAAACACATGACTGAGAATATGCTTCACACGAAACAGAACCGTCTTAGTTGGCTTTGCGCGGCAGTGCTGCTGGGAACCTCCGCAGGCACTCTGGCCGCACAGACAGCCAGCGCTCCACCAAACACATATCTGCTTCACAACCTGATTTCAGACCTCGCCAACACCGCTGATCATCAAGATCCGAATCTGGTGAATCCATGGGGAATTGGATTCGGCCCCACTCCATTCTGGGCTGGAAATAACGGCACCGGCACTGCGACCCTGTACACCGGCGCCGGCGCTACGATTCCATTGGTGGTCACTATTCCGCAGGCGGCGAATGCCGGCACGGCCGGACCAGTGACGGGGGTGATCTTCAACTCATTCGCCTCCAACGCGAATGCCTTTGACGTCCAGGCAGGCAAGCCGGCGCTCTTCATTTTCTGTTCGGAAGACGGCGTGATCTCGGGATGGAATCAAACGGCAAGCGGGACCAAAGCGTCGATCCTCTTCGACAACTCCAAATCCGGGGCGGTATATACGGGATGCGCGGTCGGAGGAACCGCCGCGGCGCCATATATTTTCGCGGCGAACTTCAGTACCGGAACAGTGGACGTGTACGACGGCAACCTCAATCTGAATCCGGCGCCGTACACGAAGAGCACCCTTCCGCAACCATACTCTACGTCATCGTCGTTTTCGAATCCGGCGATTCCGGCCGGATTTGCTCCATTCAACGTGCAAAATATCGACGGTACGCTGTTTGTGACATACGCGAAACAGAACGCTCAGAAACATAGTTACGCCGGCAGTCCGGGAGATGGTTATATCGCCACGTTCAGCCTCAACGGCAGCCTCATCTCTAATCTTGTCAGTGAGGGACCGCTCAACTCACCATGGGGAATGGCCATCGCGCCGGCCAATTTCGGATTGTTGTCGGGAGCACTTTTGGTTGGAAATTTCACAGACGGCAAGATTAACGCGTTCAACTGGACCACGGGTGCGCTGCTCGGCACGCTGGACGATACCACCGGCAGTCCAATCGCGATTCCCGGATTATGGTCCTTGAACTTCGGTGGTGGCGCTGAAAGCGAAGATCCGGGAACGCTGTACATCACGGCGGGGATCGGGGGCGGGCCGAATAACGATCCGGTCCAGTCACACGGGCTGTTCGCGAGCATCCAAGCCGCGCCCTACTTCGCGACATCGGCCGTTCAAAACGGCGCCAGCTTCATCGCCGAACCCATCGCTCCCAATACATGGTTCTCCATCAAGGGAAATGAATTGTCCGCGACAACGGGCAACTGGCAGGTTACGGGCAGCACGCTGCCGACCGAAGTGAACGGTGTTGGCGTCACCATTAATGGGACTGCGGTTCCCGTAAGCTTCGTGAGCAATACGCAAGTGAACTTTCTGGTTCCCGCCACGCTGTCGCCCGGAACCGCGCAGATCCAGACCACCAATAATGGCCTGACCAGCGCGGCCGTGACGGTGAACGTTGACCCTCTGGCACCGGCTTTCTTCACACTGGGAGTCAACGCTGCCAGCGGCAATGTTTACATCGCCGCCGAACACGCTAACGGGACGTTAATCGGTCCCGCGGCGACCATCAAGAACGCTACGCCAGCCGAACCCGGCGAGACTATCATGCTGTTCGCCACGGGCTTTGGACCGACGGCCGCTTCAGGCGAAGTACTAGCCGTGGCGCCAGCGATAGTGATCGACGGAATTTCCGCGGACGTCAGTTTCGCGGGCCTGGTTGGACCGGGACTGTATCAGATCAACGTAACGGTGCCGTCCCATGTCACGCTCGGCCAGGATGTGCTTGTGGTAGGCCTGTCGAGCAATTTTGAAACGCAGCCCAACGCGTTTCTGACGATCGCGGCTCAGTAAACAGAGCGGAGGGCGCCTGCGCCCTCCTGTTCCAAACGCCGGAGCGAACCACGCGCTGCGTTGGGAATGATCCGGACGTTCCGGACGGTCGTCCACGTTTTAGACAGCTATGCGCACGAATTCTTCATATTTCAATCACCCATTCAATCCCAGTTCCTGGCTGCGGCCGATGCCCGATGTTCTTGCTCGCGGCCTCTCAAGCTCCCTCGCGGGGGTCTCGGCGCTCAGGTGAAAAGCGGCCAATGCGGGTCCGGGCTTGACCCTCATTGGCCTGTTTACCCGACCCCGAACCAAATTTCGCGGCGTCCATCGCGGCAAACACGTGGGCCGGTTGAGATCCAAGCTTCGAACCACAGATTGACGAGCACGCCGATATCAGTCACGCTCGCGAATACGACCCCAACCTTTTTCCCCATTCCCTGAGATTCGGCGCCACTATGCCGGGAGCTTTCAGCGGGCAGTTCGTAAGTTCTCCGCTACCCGTGCAGGCGGGATTTGATGCCGCCCAAGGACGATGAGCTGCGCGGCCATGACGTCATCTTTGTCGGGCGCCCGGAAACCAACGCCGCTCTCGCGGAGACGACTTTCTGCGGGCTGGTTGGAATTACGCATCACAACGGACATTTCCTTGTGCCCGCGCAACACATGCCAGTACATAGCCCTGAGCCTTCAAAGCAGGGTCCAGACCGTCTTGGCAGTCCATCGTGGCAACGCCGCTAAGAAGCCGCGTGGCGCAGGTTCCACATTGACCCTGCCGGCAACTCGACGGAATGCTGATGCCGTTCAGCTCGGCTGTCTCGAGTAACGTTCGACCGGTGGAGAATCCACACGTTCGTCCCGATCGGGCGAATTCGATCGTGCCGTCCAGCGTTTCTGTTTCCAACTCTTTCGATGCGATAAGTTTCTTCCCGCCGAAGGTCTCCTGCAGAATCCTGGACGGGTCGACGTCCAACGACAGCAGGATGCCTCTCACGTGGTCCATAAATGCTTCCGGCCCGCACAGGAAGAATGTATGCGTTGGGACTTCGTCGAGCTCCCAGACAATCAGCTCGCGGCTGAGATGGCGGGCCTCTCCGTTGTCCCGTCTGGTTGGTACGATAATCCGCTCAAAGTTGGGGAGGCGTGCTTCCAACCGCTGCAGCTCGCTGTCGAAAATGATGTCCTGTTGTGTGCGCACGCTAAAGAAGAGAACCACTTTGGTATCCAGACAACGGTCGTCGATGTACCGAATTATCGAGAGTATGGGAGTAATCCCGCTGCCGCCGGCGAAGAGGACTATCGACTTGTGCTTCTGCGGGTCGAAGCAGAACTGGCCAAATGGTCCCCGAGCTTCAACTGTCAGGCCCACCGAAGCTTGCGCGTTAAGGAATCGGGAAATACATCCGCTGGGCTGTTCCTTCACGGCGATTTCGACAAAGCCGGTCTGGGTTGGTGATGACGCGATCGAATAAGAGCGCGCCAGTTTCTGCCCGTCGAGAAGCCAGTCGAAAGTCAGGAACTGTCCCGGCTTTGCCCCCCAGGAATCACTCCCCGCCACGCGAAAACGAAGGCTGACACAATCGTGCGTTTGCCTTTCGATGCGCACCAGTTGAAGAATAAACGCCTTCCTCACGGGTGGAGTTGGTATTGAGGATACTCGACCGCCTGAGACGTCCTTCAAAGAGGACTTGGGCCGCCGCAAGAGCAGTGTGCCGAAGACCGCTGCCGTGAACGTACCTACGGCAATTGCGGGGAGATTCGATATCGCTTCCGCGCGTTCCGGAAGTGCCAGTGTCTTGGGAGGCCGCCTCCCTCGACTCAGATCGGGGCCATCCGGCAGGCGCCCCAATGAGGATTCCGAGTTTTGGGTTGCTGAAAGAAATTGGATGATTCGTTCATCCTCGCCAGGTTTGAAGAAGCCTTCTGTCCCTCGCGCGTAGCGCACCATGCGGGTTACCGTCGCCCTCCACTCGGCTGGGCTTTTCTTGGATTGGTAGGCGCGGTCCAGCGTGTGACAGCGATTGCAATGAGAATCGACCAGCGCCTTTCCGACAGCCAGCTCACCCTCCGTGTTCGAACTATCGATTGAGGCTTCAGAAATCAGGTAAGAGAGAATGATCTTCGCATCGGGTTCCGATATACCGGAACCTGGCAACGCGCGCATTCGATCGATGGTTCCCAGCCAGCCGCGAGCGTCCTTGCGAGCGCCCAGTACGCGATCCAGGGCATGGCAGCGCGAGCACCGCTTTTGGGTAAGTGCCTCGGCGCTCTCTAAGTCGATTCTGGCCGCTCCCATCTGAATGGTTTGCAACGATACGTCCTTTACGGCCGCCCGTCGAAGCAGGAAAGGTCCGGCGGTCAAAGCGATTAGGACGAATCCGAGCGTGAAGATTGTTACTCCCAAGGGAACCAGGGCTGTAGTGAAGCTCTTGTAGTAGCGAGCAATTAGGACTTTGACAAGTAGCAATGGCGCCAGCACCATGGCGATCAGGATGTGGAGCATCGACCGCAGGGGCATGTCGTCTGGCGCATCTTTGTTTCTCGCAATCATGAACCAGGTCATTATGCAGAACAGTGCGATGAAGAGATATCCGGCCATGCGGTGGGCTTGAATAATACGATCGCGCGCGGGCGGATTGTGGGTGCGCCTTGAAGACTCGAACATCAACCAGACGGCCGCGGCGCCGAACAGAACGAAGCAAAAGCCCAAAACTGCGCTGAGGGGGGTTGGTAACATGATCTCTCCGCAGCCTGAGCGCTGTTCAATCTTGAATCTTCGGCAAACCGTGGGCTATCGACTTTAAGCGCCGGCGCTCGCCGCGCGCCCATTGGTAAATCTGGTCGATTTCTGCGTCCGAAAGCTTAGCGCCGGGGTGCAGTTGGAGGTAGCGCGGAAGGGGCATTTGCCGGCTTCGAATCATTGCCGATAGTTCAGTCAGGAGCTCCTGCTGCTTGTCAAGGGTGTACTCGTCCCAGTGGGAAAGATTCATGTGGCTCCGGCCGTTGTGCACGTCATTCTCTATGAGCCAGGACATGGGCGCGACATAGCTGTACCAGGGCCAGTCCGTTCGCTCCGAGTGGCAGCTCTGGCACGACCTTTCCATGATCCGGACTACCGAGGGATCGGCGGAAGCGCCGGCCAGCAGAGGTGTATTTGCGGTACGCGCCTTCACGGCCCCAAAAGGATGAACGAACACCGAAGCGAGGACGAGCAGTCCCGTGCCGCCAATCAGAACCACTTGAAGCAACTTTTTCACACTCTTCTCCTTCGTAGGCAACACTACACCTGCACGACTCCATGGACCGCCTGTTTATTCCAAACAGCCCGGAGACAAAAACTTCTTCCGCCGGGAATAATTGCCGAGGGTTCCCAGTACAAGGGAGTAGAAGCAGCACGAAGTAACCAGAAAGGCAGTGACCCTTGTCCAAATTGATCATTCATGACCACAACAATGACGGCGTCAACCGTCGCGGATTTCTCGAGTGCATGGCCTGGGCCGGCACTGGCGTCCTATGGAGCGTCAGCGGCGGCGTTCTCAGCTCACAGGCTTTCGGCCAGAAGATGGCTGGCAGTTCCAAGGGCGATCTGAACTTCGTCCAGATCAGCGACAGCCACATCGGTTTCAACAAGCCGGCGAATACCGATGTCGCCGGTACGCTTCAAGCTACGATCGATAAGATCAACGCTCTTCCGCAGTCGCCCGAGTTCATCATCCACACCGGTGATATCAGCCATACGGCCAAGGCCGCTGAATTCGACAGCGCGGAAGGGATACTCACAGGTTCCAAGAAACAGATTTTCTATGTTCCTGGCGAGCATGACATTGCCGTGGACGACGGAAAACAATATTTGGAACGCTACGGCAAAGGAAGCAAAGGCCGAGGCTGGTACAGCTTCGATCAGAAGGGTGTCCATTTCGTAGGACTGGTGAATGTCGGAACCCTGGAGGGCTTAGGCAAGCTCGGTCCGGACCAGCTCGAATGGCTCGAAGACGACCTGAGAGCCAAGTCTGCCAGCACGCCCATCGTCCTGTTCGCGCATATTCCACTGTGGGCCGTTTATCCCGACTGGGGTTGGGGAACCCAGGACAGCGAGCAAGCGCTCAGTTACGCCAAACGATTCGGTTCTGTAACAGTGCTCAACGGCCATATACACCAAGTGATGCAGAAGGTGGAAGGAAAGGTCACCTTTCACACCGCCATGTCTACTGCGTTTCCGCAACCCGCTCCGGGCTCAGCGCCGGCCCCCGGTCCCATGAAAGTTCCCGCGGAGCGGCTACGGAGTACGCTGGGTATCACCAACGTCCAATACGTGGTCAAGAAACATAGTCTGGCCGTGGTGGATTCGACTCTCGCCGATGCCGCTGCGGCGGACAACGCCACTGTTGGCAGTCCCCGCGCAGGTGAATTCCAGTGAAGACCAATGGACAGCCAGAACGACCGAATAAGGAGCATGCAGGCTATCGCGTGCTCCTCGCGATGACAAGTTGCTTGGCCTTGTGGGCAGCGCTGTTCACTTTTGTGGCGCTGCCCAGGTTGAGTCAAGCCGAGGTTGGCGACCTCGGAAAGCAGCTTTTCGAAAAACGTTGTTCCGGATGCCACGCGCTCGATAAAGACAAGGAAGGGCCTCGCCTACGAGGTGTCTATGGCCGCGCCTCGGGCACCGTGCCGTCCTTCAAGTATTCGGATGCACTTAAGGCGGCTCATATCACTTGGGATGCGACTACGCTCGACAAATGGCTATCTGGCCCCGACCAATTCGTTCCGGACACCGATATGGCCTTCCAACTTGTCAAGGCCGATGAGCGCACCGAAGTCATCGCTTACTTGAAACAACTCTCCGGCAAGTAGCGGTCGATGGAGCGGTTGGCGGACTATGACCTTTCATCGCCGTGAGTTTCTTGTCGCGGTGATCTGTGCCATCATGCGCTGCGTGCGACTAGTCCAGAGGCGAGCCCGAGAGTGGCGTAACCAGCCCGATGCACTCGGCTATTGATTCTGAAATCACGCTCTAGTTGAGTGCCCTAGCGGCCAACGTCGCGGCTCTTGCGTCGTTGACGTTCGTTCGCTTGCCGCTGTTCGAGTGCGAATGCGGCGTCAACCAGGGCTTTCGGATAGCGTCCGAGCCATCCATTCCAGCCGCCATCCTGAGGGTAAACCCCTCGTCGAATTATTCCCAGTGCCGTCTCGCGAAGGTGGGCCTTGTTGCGCAAGACGGCTTCCGAACAGCCAATGTCCTGGTCCGCCCCGGACCGTGGAGAACTTGCGGAGCCGAATGAACGAATTGGTTTGCAGCTCTCGCTGACTGCGGAGCTCCTCCATCTCTGGTGTGCGGTAGAAGTGGTAAACCTTCCCATCCGTACCCTCCAGCATCAGGTAGCTGCGCCCAGTAGCTTCCTCTTCGCCGTGACCAAGATCCTGCCGTCGATGGCTGTGAGATCGCGAACGTCAAGCGTCGTCATCGGTAGCCGGTCATCGGACGACAATACTCCGTGTACCGCGAGAGTCTTCTGCCGATCGGCCGTCCGTTGCATCGCTCGAAGCACCTGCTCAGAATCGCGCCGCACAAGCCAGCTTCCTCCGCCGGTCGATTCCGCCAGACCCATTCGGTGAAGGACCGCAAGGCGCGAGGTCTCGCTCAAACCGGCCTCGGTAGGATTCCGAATAACCGTAAAATACCGTGGTCCGAAATCTGCGCTGGGATTCGACGCTTCCCGCAGGATCCTGCGGTCGAGCGACGTGAATCTCGACTCCGATATTTCGCGCCGTTTCGCCTCTGCCGCATCGATTTCCGTTCGATACCCGAGCTGTTTGGTGCACAGGCTCTCGGCGGCACCATCGCTTCTTACGTCTCGCACCACGACATTAACGTGAGGGTGCTCGGTGTTGTGATGCTCCACGGCAACCCATTCCAGGTTGGTGACGAGGTCCTTCTCCATACGTTTGATCAGATCGCCCGCGACGCGAAGGTTTTCAAGAAGTACTCGCAAATGTAGCTGCAAATGAAGCGCGAGGCTTTGGAAAAGATCAACCGGCAGGCCAACGAGCAGCGAAGTTTTGATACAGTTTTGATACGTTTTGAGGCTGAGAGCGGGTTTTGGAATGGATGTTCGATACGCAAGTAGTTTAAAATCAAGGAAGCTTCACATGTCGGGGCGTAGCGCAGCCTGGTAGCGCACCTGCCTTGGGCGCAGGGGGTCGGGCGTTCAAATCGCCCCGCCCCGACCAATTGAATCAGACAGATGTGGCCAGTCTGCAAGGCCTTCTGGAAGGATGTACGGAAACTTGTACGGAACGGTGTTGCTATCGATCGTTTTACGGCTATTCGAGGCATCTATTGAACCACCGCTAGTTGGACACTGGTGGCATTAGTCGGTATGGCGTCGGCATCGACTAAGCCCGTGTCTACTCTGGCTTGCTCCCGCATCTTCGCCCTGGCTTCCGCCCTCTGCTCTGCCTTAACGCGGGACAGTGCTTCTGACGCCTTGCGCGCGGCCTTCTCGCTGATGTGCTTATAGTGGTCCGACATTCGTTTCGACAGATGCCCGGCTTGCGCTTCGAGCACGGATTGGGGCGTTCCGATCTCGGCATGGCTGGTTACCCAGCTGTGTCGTAGATCGTGGCCCCTGAGTCCCTTGAGGCCGGCTTTCTCAGTGAGCTTGCGCCATGCGCTGCGCCATCCTTTTGTGGGTTTGGTGGGATCGTAACGGCGAACACGAACAGTGGTCCCGTTCCCTCCCTCAATCACGGTGTTGACCAATGCAGGAATGAGGTAGTGGTCGGGCCGGTTTG
>JBEKJJ010000249.1:0-11470 GCA_050011295.1 Bryobacteraceae bacterium | reverse complement strand
AAAAGTTTCAAGGGGCGCTGCCGGAGGTTTACGACGATCACAAAGGCGTGATCATCTACCGTGTACCGCGCCGGTATCCGGGGATCGCGCGAGTAGTGGATCGAGCCGCGCTGTCGGCAATTGGTCCTCCTCGTACCGGAGACGATATGGAGACCCTGTCCCGCTATGTATCGGCGGTGGATTACGGTCCGGATTCCCAGCCGGCGGTTGTAAGGCGAGGCTTTGAGAGCTTCGACGTGGAGGTGTTGGCTTCGCCGGGGCAAGCGGTCTTGCTACAGGAAACATTCGATTTGGCATGGCACGTCTATTCCGATGGGAACCCGTTGCACGTGGAGCAAGACCCATTCGGTTTCATGCTGGTTTCGGCGCCCATCGGGGCTCATACCATGCATTTTCAATTTGAAACCCCAATGGAAAATCGCGTGGGTGTAATTCTGACATTGCTTACGTGCGTGTTAGCTGTGATCTTGCTGTTAGTCTGGAAATGATGGCCGCATTTCAGAATCTGCTTCGGCGCCTGCACTTAACCCCGCAGGCGGAAGCGCCTGCGCCACCTCCCATCCCAATGCCTGCGGAGCCATTCGATCCGAGCCGTCTCGCGGCGGCTGAACAAGCTTTACGCGGTCTTCAAATGCCTGATCAAGCAGCTCAGACGTACCTGGAAAAACACATTCCGCGATTGGCGCGAACGTTAGCGCTGGTTCCTCCACCGCAAAATACAGGTCGCGTTCTGGAGCTCGGATGCTACATGCAAATTACGCCGTTGCTGGAGCGGCCGTGCGGCTATCGCGAAGTACGCGGCGCATACTACGGCACGTTAGGAAGAACCGACCAGAAAACGTTGACATTCGCTGGTGGGGAATTTTCCTGCTATGTAGATTGTTTTGACGCGGAGCGCGACCGGTTTCCCTATCCCGATGAACATTTTGATCTGGTGATCGCGGCCGAGATCATCGAGCATCTCACTTACGACCCGATGCACCTGCTATTGGAAGCGCGGCGCGTGCTTTCCGACGGCGGGTTTTTGCTGGTGACCACCCCCAACGTCGGCAGTATCACCAGCGTCGCGAAGACGTTGGATGGCCGTGACAATCCCCAGATATTCTTTTTGTACAAGCGCCCGCTCCCGAACGTTGAGCCTGAGATCGGCCACGTACGCGAATATACGGCTTATGAACTCGGCGAATTCGTGAAGGCGGCCGGGTTTGAGATTGTCCAGTTGTTCACTACGTTCATCGAAGAATATGCCTCGCACCAGCCGCTGCTGAGGCTGCTGGCCGAGAACGGATACAGCACTGAGAACCGCGGGGAACAATCCTGGTGCCTGGCCAGGAAGGGGGCGGATCTGCCGGTAGACCGCTATCCGTATTTCGTCTATAGCCCCTAGAAATCAGTTGGTTGCGAGCAGCTTACCAACTGTTACAAACGTGTTTACCGTTGTGCGTTATACTGCTGAACTTGGTGCTTCGGATTCTCGCCATCGTTTTTGGCGCCTGCACGCTTGCGGCACAACCGAGCGTCGTTACCTATCACAACGACAACGCGCGTACCGGCTTGTCTCCAAACGAGACGCTGCTGGCGCCCGCGAATGTGAAGGCTGGGCTGTTCGGAAAGCGTTATTTTCTGCCCGTGGATGGGGCAGTATATGCGCAACCGCTATACCTGCCTCGCGTTAAGATTGCCGGCAAAGGATTCCGCAACGTTCTGTACATAGCCACATCGCACGATAGTCTTTACGCGTTCGACGCAGATGACGAATCGGCGTCCGGGTCCACACCGCTCTGGCAAGTGAGTTTTCTGGAGGCGTCGCTCGGCGCGACAACAGTATCGCAAACGGATGTTGGCTGCACGGTAATCCCTGAGCTCGGCATTACCGGCACGCCCGTAATCGACCCGATATCCGGGACCATTTATCTGATCACCGTAACCAAGGAATCCGGTAACCAGTTCGTTTACAGGCTGCACAGCTTGGATGTAACCAGCGGAGTGGAGTGGCCGGGTAGCCCGGTTGAAATTCAAGCTTCCGGATTCGTCCCGCTCGCGCAAAAACAACGGGCCGCGCTTTTGCTTTCGGGCGGTTTTATCTACTCGCCCTGGTCCGGACATTGCGATCACGGCACCTACCACGGCTACATCCTGGCGCATGATGCCATGTCACTCAATCAGGTTGCCGCTTTCAACTCCACACCGGCGGATAGCGGCGCATCGTTTTGGAATGGAGGCGCCGGCCCGTCCGCGGATGCCGATGGCAACATTTATGTGGTTTCGGCGAACGCAGACGCCGACGGAAATCAGGCGGCCGCCAGGTTGGATGAATCCGTTCTGCGGCTAACGCCGGCTCCGCAACTTTCGCTCGACGAACTTTTCACGCCTTTCAACAGGCTGCAGATGGACGAAGCCGATCAGGACTTAGGATCTAGCGGAGCGCTCTTGCTGCCGGATGACATCGGCACCACAGCGCATCCGCATCTTCTCTTCGTATCGGGTAAAGAGGGGCGAATGTACCTGCTGGACCGCGACGTCTTGGGTGGCGCGCAGGTGGGTACCGATTCCGCCGCACTGGCGTCCCTGCCCGTTCTCAACTCGGAGCAGACCTTCGGCATGGCTGCTTACTTCAACGGGTCCATTTATATTGGTCCGAAGGATTCACCGATTCTCGCATTCAAAGTCGGTGGGGCTTCGCTGGCTTCTTCGCCTTGGGCTCAGACTCCAGATACGCATGGCTATCCTGGCGCGACGCCGAGCATATCCTCCAATGGCACTCAAAACGGAATTGTGTGGGTGGTTGCGAGTGATAACGCCGGTAAGCTGCAGGCATACGATGCGTCGAATCTGAACCTGCTCTTCGATAGCAATGCTCAACCCGCGGATGTACTTCCCAGCAATACGGAATTCTCCGTGCCGTCTATTGCCGATGGAAAAGTATATGCCGGGGGCACCACGGGTGTCGCTGTTTATGGAGAACTGGCGTCCAATCCGCCCGTGATCTCGGCGGTCGCAAATGCGGCTAGCTACGCGACGGACGCGATCTCTACCGGGGCGCTGATTTCATTGTTCGGCTCGCACCTCTCGCCCGCAACTTCCCAGGCAACCTCCACGCCGTTGCCTCTTTCGCTGATCGATACGTCGGTGACCGTCAACGGCGTAGTTGCGCCGCTTCTCTTCGTATCCGCGAACCAGATCAATGCCCAGATACCGTACGAGGTTTCGTCCGGCCAGGCGACAGTGGTAGTGCGGAGCGGCGGCGTAAGCTCAGCGCCTTTCACGGTCACGATTCGGCAAGCTGCTCCGGGAGTGTTCGCGAATGCGTCAGGTGACGCTGCGGCGTTGGATGACGATGGCTCCGCCAATTCGGAAGCTTCCCCCGCTTCGGGCGGTACCGTAATTTCGGTGTTCCTCACTGGACTAGGGCCGATCTCAGCTCCGGTGGATGACGGAGCAGCGCCGTCCGCCGGCGAAACCATCTCGGCCACATTACCGGTGTCGGCGACCATCGGCGGTGTCGCGGCCGAGGTGGAATTCGCCGGCTTGGCCCCGCTCTATCCCGGGACTGCGCAAATCAATGTGAAGGTTCCGGCGACGGTCACCGGTGTCGCACCGTTGGTGATCAGCATCGGTGGAAATACCAGCAATACCGTGCAACTGGTAATATCGGCGAATTGAGCAACAACGCCGCATCGGTGCCGTTTTATCTGCGGGCGATCCGCGCGGCACTGAGGCGCGTGAACACGTATCTGAGCCGACGCTATGAGTCCAGTGTGGCTCGAGATGTTCCGATGCCGGTCCTGGCGCGCCCCGCGGATCTGGACGCCGCCGCACGGGAACTTCAATCGCTGGATCTGCCGGACCAGGCAGCGCGGCAATACTTCAAGAAACATCTGCCCCGGCTGGCCCGCACGCTCACGCTGACGCCGAGCCCTAGAACCAGCGGACGGATACTCGAGCTGGGCTGCTATATGCAGCTCACGCCATTTCTCAAACGGTTGAAGGGATATCGCGAAGTGCGCGGCGCGTATCATGGCTTTTTGGGCGAAACACGTCTCGGGTCCGCTAGCGTGGGCGGTCAGCCGTTCCAATTCACCATTGATTTGTTCGACGCTGAGCGCGATCGGTTTCCATACGACGATGACACCTTCGAGACCGCGCTGGCCTGCGAAATGATTGAGCACTTGCTGCGCGATCCGATGCACTTCCTTTTGGAGTGCCGGCGGGTTCTTGAAGAAGGTGGACGGTTGATTATCACCACTCCGAATGTCGCGAGTCTCACCAGCGTGGCGCGCGCCCTGCACGGATATGACAATCCGCAGCTTTATTCTCAGTATCAGATCCCTACAACCGACGCGCCCACCGATCCGCCCCACGTGCGCGAGTATACGGCGTTCGAACTCCGCGATTTGTTGCAGGCTGCAGGCTACGAGATTGAGAGCCTGTTTACCGAACCGATTGCTGAACTGTCAATGAATTTGCCGATTTGGAACTTTCTCGAAGAGCATGGATACAACACATCGATGCGCAGCGAACAGACTTACTGCGTGGCAGTGAAGCGATCGGCGCTGCCAGTGACGCGCTATCCGAAGTTCCTTTATGCGGATTGAGGTCCGGTCACGTTCAGGGATGCAAAAAGGCTTTTATAAAAGCCTCGGTCCCTCGATAGCAGCCTGGTGGCCTGTGCTTGGGCGTGAGCGCCAAACAGAAAGTCAGCCACAATTCGTGTTCGCTGGCCGCGCTGTTTGCGATAGGTCCGCCACACGCGACTAACTTTGCGACGCGCTGTTGGCGGTGATCATCGCCCTCGTACGTCATCGATAAACTTGTCGACGGACGAGTATCCAAAGGCAGCGAGACTCGATTTAGAATGTTCCTTCCATCTTTGGAGATTAAGCTTTTTGGGAGCCTTGCTGTCGGATTAATGTACCGTTCGCGTCTTCCGGTTCATATAATCCATCAACAGGTATTGACCCAGATTATACGGCGTTGTGAAGTAGGCCTTGCCACGGCATAGCTCGGTGACCTTCTGCACAAAGTTCACCAGGCCGAAGTCGCTGGCCAGCATGAAGGTATTGATCAGGATGCCCTGCTTCTTGCAGCGGCTGACTTCCTCGAGCGTCCGGCTGATCACCAGCGGGTCAAGGCCAAAGGCATTGCGGTACATGCGTCCGTCTTCGAGCGTGAGCGCCGAAGGTTTGCCGTCGGTGATCATGATGATCTGCTTCATGTCCTTCTTCTCCTGGTTCAGCAGACGCTGTGCCAGGATGAGGCCGTCCCGCGTGTTGGTGTAATACGGACCAACTTGGACACGCGCCAGATCACCCAGGCGCAGCTCCTCGGCCGAATCGTGGAAGAGCACGCAGCGCAGGCTATCGCCCGGATATTGCGTGCGGATCAGATGCGCCAACGCGAGCGCCACTTTTTTCGCGGGCGTGAAGCGATCCTCGCCATAAAGAATCATGCTGTGGCTGCAATCCAGCATCAACACTGTGGCGCAGGAGCTTTGATATTCGGATTGGTGAACGTGCAGGTCGGAGTATTCCAGCTGAATGGGAACCTTCAGCCCTTCGCGCTGGATGGCTGAAAACAGCGTCTGGCTGATATCCAGATTGAAAGTGTCACCGAACTCGTAAAGCTTCGCCGCGCCGCTGGTTTCGACGCCCGTGGCCAAGTCGCGCGTGTCGTGCGCGCCGAAACTCGATTTCCCTAGCGACCCTAAGAGATCTTTGAGCGTCTTGAATCCAAGAAAATCGACGGATTTGTCAGTGATCTCGACGTTCAACTTACGGTCGGCATTGCCGGATCCGGCTTGCCCCGCTTCATTGGCCTGCTGCTGGTCGGTGCTGATATAACCTTCGTCCACCAGCTTCTGCACCAGGCGGTCCAGCATTTGGTCCATCTGTTCCGGCGACATACTCTGAAGCGCTTCCTGGATGCGCTCGGCCTGGCTAGGATCGAACATCTCGCCCTGCTCGAGCGCCCGCTGAATAGCGTTCTTCAAATCTTCGAGTGTGTGCTGGTTCCACTCGCTGAAGCCCATGTACTGGTTCTGAAAGCCGCTCTGGAGAAAAAAGTCCGAGAGCGCCTTCAGCAGGTCTTCGGCGCTGAGCCCGAAGTCGTCACCGGTGTATTTGGAATAACTGATCCACTTCATGTGCGGAAAACCCTTTTGGGCCGCGAATGAACGCAAATAAACGCGAATAACTCATTTCCGGATTTGCGTTCATTCGCGTTCATTCGCGGCCATCTAATTAAACTGTCGTCTGGGCGGGCGCGTCCGACCCTCTTCCCGCTCGCCTGCCGCGGCTTCGCGCTTGCGCTCGCCTGCGGTGAAACCAATTTCCTCGTTGCGGCTGATGCGCCGATGCGCGTAGAGGCCTTCCAGGATGAACTCGGCGGCTGAGGCGCGCAATGCGTCCGGCTCGCTCGGGCCCAGGCCCAAAGCGCCGGTCTTTTCCATTAACCCCTGGATATTCCCAAGCTGTTGCGCCATCGCGCTCGAATCCAACGTCTCATCCAATTTCAGTGAGCCGCCCAGTTCGAACCATTGCACGATCTGCGCAACATTTACGCCGTCGAAATGGCTGGTGTACACTTTTCCGACGGCCAGTTTGATCAGCTCCCGGGCGACATTGTCCCCGCCCTTCAGTTCGCCTTCGTATTCCAGCTCCAGCTTGCCTGTAATGGAAGGCAAGGCCGAGTAAATATCCAGGACACGCGGAACGGCCACCGTCTCCCCTGCCCTCAGCGCCCGTCGCTCGGCATTCGAGACCACGTTTTCTAGCACCGAAATTGGCAACCGCTGCGAGACGCCCGAGCGTTTGTCTACCTTTTTGTCTTCGCGCGCCAGAAAGGCCAGTTGTTCGACGATCTCGCGAATGTAATTGGGAACTTCGAGGCGTGCGGGCGAATTGCGGTCCGTCCAGGATTCCTGCCGAGTGATAGAGAGGCCGTGATCGACAGTGATTGGATAATGGGTGCGAATCTCGCTGCCGATGCGGTCCTTCAACGGAGTGATGATCTTGCCGCGCGCGGTGTAATCTTCCGGATTGGCGGTGAAGACCAGCATGATGTCGAGAGGCAGCCGCACGGGGTAGCCTTTGATCTGGACGTCGCCTTCCTGCATGATGTTGAACAGCCCCACCTGGATCTTGCCGGCCAGATCGGGCAGTTCGTTGATGGCGAAAATACCGCGGTTGGCGCGCGGCATCAGGCCGTAATGTACGGTCAATTCGTTGGAAAGATCGTGGCCGCTGCGCGCGGCCTTAATAGGATCGATATCGCCGATCATGTCGGCGATGGTGACGTCGGGAGTGGCCAGCTTCTCCACGTAGCGATGATCGCGGTCAAGCCAGGCGATGGGTGTCGCGTCACCCTGCTCCTCCACCAAGTCGCGGCATCGGCGGCAGATGGGTTGATACGGATTGTCGCGGATCTCGCAGCCCGCGATATAGGGCAGGCGTTCATCCAGCAACGCAGTCAGCATGCGGATGATTTTTGTTTTGGCCTGGCCACGCAGGCCCAGCAGAATGAAATTGTGCTTCGATAAGACGGCGTTGACAATCTGCGGGATGACGGTTTCTTCGTAGCCAACCACGCCCGGAAATAGATCGTCACCTCGCTGCAATTTGCAGATGAGGTTCTGACGCAGTTCGTCTTTGACGCTGCGGCCGGACAGCCGTTGTTCGGAAAAGTTGCTTTTCTTAAGAGCGCCGAGAGTGACAGGTAAGTCTTGCATAACGGGAAGGTCTACCCGCGATTCTAACAGCAAATCACTCCGGCCATTTGGTATGCTCGAAGCCGAAGGATGACCACCGATCTTCCGGAGACCGATTTTCAGCGGTTCTGGCGCAGGTTGCAGCAACTGGGCCTGAATGCATACGAGGCACGTTCGTATCTTGTTTTGATAGGACATCCACGCTTCAAGGCGCTGGAACTGGCCGCGCGCGCGCATGTTCCCCGGCAGAAAATCTATGAAGTGCTGGATAGCCTAGTGGAAAAAGGCTTTGCCCAGGTAGTGCAGGAAAAGACCAAGCTCTTCTCAGCCGTGGAACCGAGCCTGGCGGTGCCTAGCTACCTGGTGCGGCGCGTCCAGACGCTGCAACGCGAATTGACCGATCAAACCCGGATGGCTGACGGGCTGGTGACTGACCTGGCGGCCGCATATTCGGAAGGGCGCGGGGAGCGCGGCACGCTGGACTACCTGCGGATTGTCAGCGACACCGAACAGACCGCCGTGCAATACCGCAAGATGCTTTCCGATGTCCGGACCGAATACCTGGAATTTTCACGTCCACCCTACGCCGTCGATCCGCTGGACGAACAACTGGTGAAGCAGGCGCGGCAGCGCGGTGTGGCGTGTCGGTTGCTGATTGAGTCGGGAACCCTGGATGACGCGCATCGGCAGCGGTTGGAGGATTACGCCACGGCGGGCGTGGAGATCGGACAGGCTGAGTCGCTTCCCATGAAGCTAGCGGTGTTTGACGGGCAATGCGGGTTGGTGGCGCTGCTGGATCCGGTGATCACGCGGCCTACCTGGACGGCGGTGGTGTTTGAACATAGCGGTATGGGGGAAGCTATGAAGGGATTGTTTGAGAATTATTGGCGGCGGAAGATCGCGAGCAGTGATTTTGCCGGGTCGGTGTAGGACAAGCCTCCGGCTAGTCGACTGGGCAAGCCGGAGGCTTGCCCCACGCGGTTACGCGGGCGCCACTGGCTCACGCCGGCAGCGAATCTCGCGGACTGCATAAATCCTGCGGCCTTGGCTTTCAAAATAGGTCCGCATCAGCACCTCACCCAGCAGTCCCGTGCTGAACATCATAAGACCGCCCAGCAATAGCAGGCCTCCCAGCACCATCAGTGGACCATGCTCAGCCAGCATGTCATGCTCCCAGCCCCACAGTTTTTGAATCCCCAGCACTCCTAGAATCAGCGATCCCAGAGTGAATCCGGCCAGACCCAGCCGGCCGAAAAAGTGCATCGGCCGCGTGAAATATTTCAGCAGGAATTTGATGGTTAAAATATCGAACAATACATTAAAGGTCCGGCCGAGTCCATAATGCGAACCGCCCGCCAGCCGAGGCGTGTTGCGAATGGGGACTTCGGCGATGCGCGCGCCGTAAAAACTGGCAAGTGCCGGAATGAAGCGGTGCAACTCGCCGTACAGGTTTATTTCTTTGAGCACTTCGGCCCGGTAGGCTTTGAAAGTTGTGCCAAAGTCGCGGAGCTCAACGCCTGAAACCTTGGCCATCAGCCAATTCGCGATCCGTGATGGAATCTTGCGCGTCAGCGCGTTGTCCACGCGATCTTTCCGCCAGCCGCTCGCGATATCGAAGCCCTCGTCAATCTTGGCCAGCAGCGCCGGGATATCTTCGGGCGCGTGCTGCAGGTCGCCATCCAATGAAACGATGACACTGCCCTGCGCTTCATCGAAGCCCGCGGAAAGAGCCGCGGTCTGACCGAAATTCCGCCGCAATCGGATCACTTTCAGGCGTTGATCGGTTTCCACAAGGTTGGCAAGAAGATCGAAGCTCCGGTCGGTGGAGGCGTCATCCACGACAATGATCTCGTACTGTTTCTGAAGCGGCTCGAGGATGGCCGTAAGCCGGTCGTAAAGCGGAAGAATAGACGGCTCTTCGTTGTGAATCGGGATCACAATGGATAGCATGGCCGTAGGTTCCAGTTTAGCGTATTCAATCTTCCCTTCGCGAAAAACTCTTGCTTTAATTTCCGCCTATGTGTTACACTCTGTAACGTTACAGCAAGTAGCCGCGCACGATGAAGCCCAAAAACATCAGCGAACTGGAACAAGTGGTGATGGATTTTGTCTGGGCCCATGGCCCCACCACTGCTGAGGCCTGCCGCGAGGGCCTGGCGCCTCGGCATCCCCTGAAGGATTCCACCATTCGAACGCTCTTGCGGCGGCTCGAAATGAAAGGGTACCTGCGGCACGAAGTGGACGGGCGGACATATTTGTACCGTCCCGTGGAGCCGCAGCAGACCGTGGCGGCCCGCGCCGTGAAACAGATTATCGACAAATTGTGCGGCGGATCGGTGGAGCAGCTGCTGGTGGGGATGGTGGATCACGAGGTGCTGGATCCGAAACAGCTCAAGCACCTGGCACAGAAAATTGCGTCTAAAAAAGCGAGGACTCGATGATTTCTCTATTGGTGGAGTCGACAATTCGTTCTATTGCGTTTGCGGGCGTAATTGGTTTGGTGTTGCAGCTTGGGCGGGTGCGGGATGTCTCGACGCGGCTGGCGGCGTGGACCTGTGTGCTGTATGGCGCGCTGCTGCTGCCGTTGGCTGTCCCCTTTCTACCGCCGCTTGCGGTCCATTTGCCGGATCGCGCGGCGAATCAAAAGGTGATCACATTGCCGGTTGAGACCCTTCGGACCTACCGCGCTGAAATGTCCACAGAAGCTCCGCGCGCACAGTTCAATTGGCGTACCGCTGGGATGGATATTTACCTGGCCGTCGCGGTTGGCCTTCTCGGCCGGCTCGCTTTTGGACTGATAGTCACTCGGCGCCTGCAGCGGACCGCGCGGCCGGTGAACGATGCTCGGCTCCTGGCGATTCTGAACGTACGTAGCTACGAAGCTGGCATCGCACGGCTCCCGATGCTCGCGGAGTCCAGCGCTTTAGCCGTGCCGATTACTCTGGGTTGGACGCGGCCATCCATTATCCTGCCAGATTGCTGGCGCGAATGGCCGGACGCTACGACGGAGGCCGTGTTGGCGCATGAGCTATCGCATGTGCAACGGGGCGACTACGGCACGCTGCTCGCGGCATCGCTCTATCGTTGCCTGTTTTGGTTTAGCCCACTCGCTTGGTGGCTGGATAAACATTTGCGGGAATTGACCGAGCAGGCCAGTGACGATTCAGCGATCCGTGCAACGGCGGATCGGACGCATTACGCCGAGGTCCTGCTGGGATTTTTCGAAGCGCTTCAAAACCAGCGCGGGCGAATCCGATGGCAAGGCGTGGCCATGGCGCGCGGGGCGCGTGCGGGACGCCGCATCGATCGGATACTCGCTGAAGACCACAAGCTCTCGACACCAGTGCGGTGGCCGGTGTTGGCGGCCCTAGCCGCAACGTCCGTCCCACTGTTGTATCTGTGCGGAACTTTTCAGCCGGTGGCCATGGCTCAGCCAGCTAACAAATCGCAAGATAGTTACGTCATCGTCTCCGGCGATATCACAACAATGAGTGGCTCGAACCGCGACTTCGAACGGGCTTTGTCGTTTAAGTATCAAATCGGCGACGAATATATCTGGTTCCGGCGAGATGGCAAGGCCTATGTGATCCGGGACGCTGGAATTCTGAAAGCTGCGCACAAGCTCTTCGAACCACAGCAAGAGCTGGGCGTTCGTCAGGGTGCGCTCGGTGAGCAGCAAGGAAAACTGGGCGAACTCCAAGCTGCGCTCGGCGAGAAACAGAGCACCGTGCGAACCACGCCGCCGGATCTCGCGCGCGACATCGA
>JBEKJJ010000248.1:0-11491 GCA_050011295.1 Bryobacteraceae bacterium | reverse complement strand
GCGATGGCGCCCGACTATGTTGAATGGCGCGCGCGAAACCACGTCTTCGATGAGATGGCAGCGTACGACAATGCAAATCCAACATTGACAGGCGAGGGCGAACCCACCGTCCTGAAGTGCGCTAGCGTGACACAGAGTTTCTTCCGGACCTTCCGCGTTCAGCCCATGCTCGGGCGCGCCTTTATGCCCTCGGAGGACCAGCCCGGCGGCCCAAAGGTGATCCTTCTGACCTACGGCCTGTGGCAGCGGCGCTTCGGTGGCGTGCACGACATCCTCGGAAAATCACTAACACTCGATGGCGTTCCCCACACCGTGATTGGCGTGCTCGCGCCAGGATTCCGTTTCCCGCAGTCGCGCATCGAAGCCTTGGTCCCGCTGGCCTTAGACGAGGCCGAACAGGCCAAGCGCGACGCGATCCTGGTCATGCCGGTGGTCGCGCGCCTGAAGGATGGCGTCACAATCTCGCAGGCTCGATCCGAGATCGGGGCGATGCTCGACCAAATCAAGAAGGAACACCCCAGTTTCTATGGGCCGGAGATGAACGTCAGCATGATCCCGCTCCTGGAGCAACAAGTGGGTGACGTGCGCCTGGCCCTCGAAGCATTGCTCGGCGCGGTAGCCTTCGTGCTGCTGATTGCTTGCGCGAACGTCGCTAATCTGCTGCTGGCACGTTCCGCATCCAGACAGCGGGAAATGGCAGTGCGCGCGGCCATGGGAGCGGGAAGGGCGCGCCTGGTTCGCCAGCTCCTGACCGAGAATGCGCTGCTCGGTTTGGCTGGCGGCTTACTGGGATTGCTGCTCGCAGCCGTCACGCTGAAATCCGTTGTTCATTTTGCGCCATCCATTCCCCGCATCGACGATGTCAGCATCGATCTACGCGTGCTGGTGTTTTGCTTGCTGACCTCGTTCGGCATCAGCCTGCTATTCGGCTTGGCCCCTTCGTTAGGATCCACGGGCGTGGATTTGAGCGAAGCCTTGAAACAGGGCGGACGCGCCGCATCGGCCAGCCATCGTGGATTGCGGAATCTACTGGTGGTCGGTGAAATCGCACTCTCCTTGGTGCTGCTAGTGGGCGCCAGCCTCCTGATCCAAACGCTTTGGCGATTACAGCACGTCAATACCGGGCTCGCGGCCGAGCACGTACTCACCACGCAAATTCCCCTCAGCGAAACCAAATACACTCCAGCGGCTCAACGGGCGCTGCTTCGAAACCTGCGCGAGAGCGTCGCAAATCTTCCCGGCGTCCTCTCGGCGGCGCTCACCGATGCGCTTCCTTTGACGAACGCGGGCGCCATGCCGTTCAACATCGAAGGCACGCCGAAGCATGGGTTCAATGAAGCCGGTTATGAAGTCGGCATACGCGCAGTCAGCGGCACTTATTTTGCGGTGCTCGGAATCCCGTTGCGGAGCGGCCGCCGGTTTTCGAGCCAAGAGGTGGATGCAACCGCTAACGTCGTTATTGTGAATGAGGCGTTGGTTCGACGGTTCTTTCCTAACGAAAACCCGGTCGGCAAACGAGTGAGCGGCGGCACGATCATAGGCGTGGCTGCGGATGTCAAAAACCAAGGACTGGCACAACTCCCGCGTCCCGAAGTTTACAGCCCGGAATCGGCAGACCCCCACAGTGTTGCCAACACGCTACTGGTGCGCGGTGTCGGAGATCCGCCGACGCTCGTCGCTGAAGTGCGCGATCAAGTTCGCGCCATCGACAAGAACATCCCGCTCACCTTCACCACCATGACCCACGAAATCGAGGGCTTGGTTTCCACCCAGCGCTTCAACTCCATCCTGCTGTCTTCGTTTGCAGGTGTGGCGCTGCTGCTGGCTGCCATCGGAATCTACGGCGTGATGTCGTACCTGGTGACGCAACGCACACAGGAGATCGGCATTCGCATGGCGTTGGGCGCGCGGCGTGGTCACGTGCTGAACATGGTAGTGGGCCACGCATTCCGCCTGACCATCGCGGGCGTCGCGATCGGCGTCGGACTCGCGCTCGGCCTGACTCGGTACCTCGCCACGCTGCTCTACGGCGTCACCACGCGCGATGCCTGGACATTTTGCTCCGTAGCATTTCTGTTGACGGCCGTGTCGCTGCTAGCCAGCTACATTCCCGCTCTCCGCGCCACTCGTGTGGACCCGGTGAATGCGCTACGCTGCGAATGAATGCACCGTATCCCGCTGATCATCCTCATCGCCGCTGTAGCCGCCAGCCCCCAGTCCCCAGCCCCCAGCCCCGCGAGCTGGAAGCTCGTTTGGTCAGATGAATTCGACGGCCGCGCCAACACCGCGCCGGACCCCTCCAAATGGGCTTACGATATCGGCCACGGTGGCGATGGCTGGGGAAATCATGAACTCGAAGCCTACTCGAACTCCGTCGAAAATGTTCATCAGGACGGCCAAGGTCATCTGGTGATTCGCGCCCTCAAAGACGCGT
Source organism: Bryobacteraceae bacterium (assembly GCA_050011295.1). GTDB lineage: Bacteria > Acidobacteriota > Terriglobia > Bryobacterales > Bryobacteraceae > Palsa-89. The sequence continues at coordinate 9,057 of JBEKJJ010000248.1, read as the reverse complement.
CCGGCAACTACATCTCAGGCCGTCTCAAGACCCTCGGCAAATTCTCCGCGACATACGGGAAGATGGAAGCGCGCATCAAGCTCCCTCACGGCCAAGGCATCTGGCCGGCTTTCTGGGCGATGGGCACTGACATCCGGAAGGTTGGTTGGCCCGATTGCGGCGAGATCGACATCATGGAAAACATCGGTAAGGAGCCTGGAATCCAGCACGCCAGCCTGCACGGGCCTGGCTATTCCGACGGCCACTCGCTCACCGGCCCATATAAGCTCCCCGCCGGAGAGAATCTCTCTGACGACTTTCACGTTTACGCCTTGGTAAGAACCAAGGACAGCGCGGAGTTTCTTTTCGACGGCCACTCGTACTTCAAGGCCAATCTGGCGTCGCTCCCGAAAGGCGCTGAGTGGAAGTTCAACAAGCCGTTTTTCCTATTGCTGAACGTAGCAGTAGGCGGCGATTGGCCAGGCTCCCCCGACAGCTCAACGATTTTCCCGCAGGATATGCTGATCGACTACGTCCGCGTCTACGAACCAGCCGCCGGCTACTAATTCCCCGCCTATACTCCAGTGGAGTATACTATGGTTGTGCAGACCGTCGTCGAGATACCAGCATTCCTCGGCGATGCTCGGGCGCTGGGACTGTCCGATGGGGAGCGGTTGGCCATCGTGAACATGGATTGCGGCCAACCCGGCGGCGGGCGACGTGGTGGAAGGAACAGGCGGTGCACGAAAGGTCAGGTTTAGTGGAAAGGGCAAGGGAAAAAGCGGCGGCTACCGAGTCATAACATCCTTCGCCGGGACGGACTTAAGGACGGTGCTGGCGGACATAGCGATGACATACAAGTCTGGAAGGGAGTCGAGATGAACAAGCGGAAACCAACGGCTGGGCAACGAATGATCGAAAGCGCGAAGCAGGCCCTCGCGTTTGCCAAGAGCCAGAAAAGCCACGGCTGTGAGGTACACGTCCCACACGACATCGATGTCAAGGCGATCCGGGAGAAGATAGCACTCTCTCAGGGCGAGTTTGCTAAATTATTCGGTTTGAGCAAAAGGACTTTGGAACATTGGGAACACGGGCGGCGCGTCCCCAGCGGACCGGCGAGAGCCTTCTTGACAGTAATCGCGCGTGAACCCGCCGCAGTTCGGCGCGCGTTGCTTCCCTAGTTGACGCGCTCGAAACACGGCCACTAGTCGCCGGCCGGTAGCCCCCAGCCCCAAGTCCCCAGTCCCAGCTCCGCAATGCGCAGCTCCGTCCGACGGATCAAGCGCGGCCACACCGAATCCGGATCCGCATCGAATACACTCGCGGCATCGGCCGGCAAGATGTGCCAGGCGCCCACTTCCATTTCGTGCTCCAACTGCCCCGGTCCCCATCCGGCATAACCAAGATACACGTGAAACACGTCCAGCTCCGCTTTGTCCGCAAGCGTCTTTTCCAAAACGTCCTTGTCGGATATCAGATAAACGTTCTTGAACACGCGTTCTGCATCTTCAATCTTGGTGGACGATTTGATCAAAGCCAGAACATTCCCCGGCTCCACTGGACCGCCCATGTACGCCAGGTCCGTGCGTCCCTTGGCTGGCTTCAAATCCTCAAACACGCGCGATAGCGGAAGATCAGTGCGCCGGTTGATTATCAGTCCCATCGCGCCTTGTTCGTCGTCGTAGCGCAGCAGCAGAACCACAGTTTCTGAGAAGTTCGGATCGCTCAGGTCCCGGCTCGAAACAAGGAATGTTCCGGCCGCGAGCTCAGGCGCCTGCCCCGCCGCGCGAAAAGGCGCCAAAGCACACAACAGCGCCGCGAAGGAAAAAGACCGCATTACACACGCTCAATTAGTGTTGCGTTGGCCATGCCCCCGCCTTCACACATGGTTTGGAGACCGTAGCGTCCGCCCGATCTTTGTAGCTCATGCACCAGCGTAGTCATCAAACGCGCGCCGCTCGCTCCCAGCGGATGCCCCAGCGCTACCGCGCCACCGTTGACGTTCACTTTCTCGAGATCCGCGCCGGTTTCGCGTTGCCAAGCCAGCACCACGCTGGCGAACGCTTCGTTGATCTCCACGCGGTCGATATCGGAAATAGTCAGCCCCGCGCGATCCAGAATCTTCCGCGTAGCCGGAATCGGCGCCGATAACATGATCACTGGATCTTCGGCCGCCATCGCAAACGCCACAAATCGAGCGAGCGGATGCAATCCCAGCCGCTCCGCCGTCGCCCGCTCCATGATCAACACCGCAGCCGCGCCATCGCTGATCTGCGACGAATTCCCCGCCGTGATCACGCCGTCCGGTTTGAATGCAGCCTTCAACGTCGCCATCTTTTCCAAAGTCGAGTTTGCCCGGATCCCTTCATCGCGGGTCATATGTGCGGGACCATTTTCAGTTTCGACGGGAACCGGCACAATCTCGTTACAGAAGCGGCCTTCCTCAGTGGCACGCGCCGCACGCCGGTGGCTTTCCAGGCTGAATTCGTCCAGCTCCGTGCGGCTGACTTTCCAACGCTCCGCCATCATCTCCGCGCCAATGCCCTGATGAAAAACCTTATTGTTGTAGCGCCGCAAAACGCGCGGACCAAAAGGTTGGCCAGGGCCCGCGCCGTTCGATCCCATGGGGACGCGCGACATGCACTCCACTCCGCAGGCGATGGCGATGTCGTAGCTTCCGGCCAGTACGCCCTGCGCGGCGAAATGCGCGGCTTGCTGACTGGATCCGCACTGGCGATCCACTGTGGTGCCGGGCACCGACTCCGGGAATCCAGCGGCCAGCACCGCATTCCGCGCGACATTGAAGGCTTGCTCACCCACTTGCCCCACGCACCCCGCGATGACATCATCCACCAGCGCGGGATCGAACTTGCTCCGCTGCACTAACGCTTGCAACGTGTGAGCCAGCAAATCCACCGGATGCCACCCCTTGAGTGAGCCATCCCGCCGCCCCACCGGGGTCCGAACCGCATCCACAATCACCGCTTCTCGCATGCTGGGATGTTACCAAAACGGGGGGCTGGGGACTAGGGACTGGGGGCTAGTGGGTCATCGAATACACCACATAATTCACACCAATCCGGATCCCCAACGCCGAAAACTTCTCCGGATACCGCGGATCGTCGGCCCACTCCCACGAATCGCCGATATCGGAGTTGAACGACATCGCCACCATGATGTGGCCATGATCGTCATAGATGCCGCGCCACTGCGCCACCGTGCCGTCGCTGCGGTAGGTCATGCGGCCATGCAGCGCCCACTGGCCCATAATCTGATAGCGGTCATCGAGATCATAAACCGTGTGGAAAATTGAATCCTTGTCTTCGATCTCCACAATAGGCCGGTCGGGAAAAACCAGCCGCATGCTTTCCATGAAGCGGCCCCACTCCTCCGGACCCCAAAAATCGTCCAGCATCAGGAATCCGCCGCGCAGCAGATACTCGCGCAGCTTTTTCGCCTGCGAGTTGGTCAACTTCCAATCGCCCATCTCGCCGGCACAGAGCCAGGGCCAATCGAAAACGTCGTCGCCGTCGTCCAAATTCACGGGCTCTTCCACAGACCGCGCCTTGATGCGCGTCAGCCGGCGTAGCGCTAGGGCGAAGTGACGGTCCGCGCGCGGATAATCCTGCGTCCAACTGGTGCCGCCATCGCGCCAATCCACGGCGCCGCCGTAGCGGTAGCGCATTTTGAAGAGCGCGTTGGGATGCTCCGGATACATCAACCGGGCGAAAATCCACTCGGTCTTTTCTTGATAGTCCGGCGGCAGCGCGACATCGTCGTAAGGTTCCAGGCTGGGATAAACGCGAAAGCCGGGTGGCGAACTACCCAGCGTGGCAAAAAGCGCGGCTCCGGTCAGGGCAACGCCGACACCCAATCGCCAAAGCGCCTTCCGGAAATTCATGTACCGCCTCGTCCGTCTTGAGGATAGCGCAGACCCCGGACTGAAATTTGGGTCTGCTAGACTCGGAGACAGCGGCGCTTCGTCAGCGCCCGTTATTTACATCAAGGAGCTTTCCCATGTCGAAACAAGAAGAAGCCGGTCTCATTCTCGAACTGTACACACTGCGCCGTGAAGAAACCATGCGCCAGGCGCGCGACTGGTATTTCCGCGACTTCAATCCGGAATCGCTAGCGGATTTCCAAAGCGCCTTATTCAGCCCCCACAGCGGCCATCTACGCATGGTCGTAACTTATTGGGACATGGCTGCCGCGCTGGTGAACAATGGAGCCATCAGCCTGGAGCTCTTCGATGATTGCAATGCCGAACACGTCGGCACTTTCTCCAAGGTCGAACCAATTCTGGGTGAAATCCGCGCAATGATCGGCCCTCGCTTCGCCTTGAACCTGGAAAAACTGATCGACGCGACGCCGGACGGCCGCAAGCGTTCCGCCTTGGCCCGGGAACAGGGGAAAGCCATCCGCGCTCAACTGGCCAAGCAAGCCACGGCCGCTCAGCAGAGTTAGGCAAGCAGTGGGGCAGGATGCCATCCTGCGCGTGGTTGCCAACCGCGCAATCTTGGAGGCCACGAGAGCTGAACTAACCCACCACCGCTTTATACCAATGTAGGTATAACATGTACACCAGAAGTCGAAATTCAGCGTCTTCATCACCTTTGGTGTGCGAGCGGGCCATTGGAACTCCCTCAGATCAGAAGCCCCGAATGAAACTGCTCCAGCTCCCTGCATTGGCGAATGCGGCAAAACCGGGAGCGAAAGGAATCTGCGGTAATTCATGCTGGGCTGGTCCAAGCCTATCAAGTGATAGAATCGGTGGCGTCATGTTCGACCCGGCCGGAATTGCTGCAGCCCTCGCCAGCGCGAAGACGATTCTCAAGCTAATCCAGAACGCCAACGACGCACAACTCGCAATGAAGATCAGCAGCGAAGTGGCGAATCTTCAAGGCAGGCTGATCGATATCCAACAGCAGGCGATAACGCTTCAAAGCCAGAACCAGGAATTGAAAGACCAAATCAGGCTTAGTGAGAGCCTGGACAATATTGCAAAAACATTGAGTTTTGACGGTAAGGTGTTTTGGAAATCCGACGAACCGGATCACCCATTCAGCCCCCTCTGCTGGGGACTCCAGCAAGCAACTCGTACATCTGTCAAAGTGGGGCGAACCGGGGGTTTATGGAGGTATTCGCAAGACAGAGTACAGGTGCCACCTTCACAAGATCTCGTTTCACGTAGCGACTGACAAATAATTTTGGCTCAGCACTCTTTCCCCAAGCGCTAACAACGCGCCTCTCACCTCCGCCCAACTCACCCGCGCCGGCCCTCCCGCTCCAAACCTTCATGCACCAGCATCTTCAGCAATGTCTGGTAGCCGATTCCTTTTCGCTCGGCGATTTTTCGAGCTTGTGCGATATCCGTCTCCGGCAACCGGATTGCAATCTGCGTACTCTTCCTCTTTCTGCTCAACTCAGCGACTAAGGGCGATCCCGTCACCCTGACCCCTTCCGCATGCTGCGCGCGCGATTTCCGCTTTACATAGCTTCGCCCTGCCGTGCTAGCCCACCATTCTGCCTCGTCACTTTCGGTCCTAAACTTCGGTATTTCCATCATCACTCTCCTTCTAGCCGCCTCCCAAAGGAGTCGCGTCGCTGCCCCGCATCCAATCATAGGCGGTCACCACTCGAAGCCGATCACCCCGCTCGGTAACGATTACCGCCGGCAGCCGACCATCGTCCGTCTCGCCGTAATACACGAAGCGGTCCTCGCCCGCCATCTCTTGTCGATGGATCGGAATCGGCTCGTTCGTCAGCGCCTCCTCGGCCTCCTCGCGCCTGATCCTGTGAGCCCGAATCTTGCGGAGATTATTCCGATCCCACTCAAACATCGCCTCCTTAACAGTATATGCAATTCATATACAGACGCGTTCCCCTCCCAATCAAAAAAACATCCCACCTGATCCCAACCACTTACCACCAAACACCCCTCTCAGCCCAAAATCCATCTGCTACCAACAAATCAGGCATGCATCCCCAAGTCGACATCCTCCTCAACTACGCCGCCACCGCCACGCCCTTCGTCTCCTCCACCGGCCAAGCCTTCCTCAGCCTCCCGCTCGATGCATTCAGCCAACAGGTCTGCTCAGTTTACTCGCCTCGCATTCGCGACTGGCTTATCGCCAGCTTCTATCGCGATCACCACCAGCCGCCCAGTCCCTACGCCCTCCGCCAAACCATCGGCACGCTCGCCGCCCGGGCCAACTGCAGTGGCACCAGCCTCTCCGTCGAACGCCACGTCGCCGCCCGTGGCAATCCCCACCACGCTGACGCCATCCTCCTCGATCTCGCCAACCCCCACGGCGAAATTGTCGAAATCACCCTCGACGGTTGGCAAATCTCGACCGACCCCGCGGCCCCCTTCCTCCACAGCCGCGGCAACCTCGAACTCCCAAGTCCCCACCAGCAACCAGACACCAGCCACCAACTCCTGTGCACCCTGCAGCATCTACTAAACCTCAGCACTGCGGACTCTCACCGCGCGTTGGTCTGGCTCCTATCCGCTCTCCGCCCGCAAGGCCCTCACCCCATCCTGGTTCTCGAAGGCCCGCCATCCAGCGGAAAATCCACCGCCGCCCGCATGCTCCGAGCATTGATCGACCCCAGCGCCGCACCCCTCTTCTCCCTCCCTGTCTCCGAGCCGGATCTTCTCGCCCTCGCCACCCTCAACTGGGTGCTGGCCTTCGATCACACCGGCCCCCTGCGTCCGAACATTTCTGCCACACTCTGTCGCCTAGCAACCGGCGCCGCCATCCGCCAACGCGAAAAAGGGGACGGCCGCGAACCAACCGTCCAGGAAATTCACCGCCCCATCCTCATCGCCGCCGCCCCAGGCTGGAACCCGGACGAGTCCCTCGCCGACCGAACACTAACCATCCGCCTCGCGCCGCTTACTACAACCACCCGCCGCACCGAAGCCGCACTCTGGCAAGGATTCGAAACCATCCGCCCAACCCTCCTAGCCGCCCTATGTGACGCGACAGCGCTCGCCCTACGCGCAAAGCCCGAGCAGCTCCCCGTTCAACGCCTCCCCGACGCCGCCCCGACGCCGCCCAATGGGCCATCGCCGCCCTCCCCGAAAGCAAACCAGCCATCCTCGACGCCATGCACCAAACTCCCACCACGCCAATCATCGACTCCATCGCCAAGCTTCTGAAGACGTCCCCTCGATGGGCCGGCACAGCCACCGACCTCCTCCACGAAATCGCCGTCACCACCGTCACCGCGCCCGCCCTGTCCCACCACCTCCGGCGCCACAAAAACCACCTGGCCTCGCATAACATCACCCTGAACTTCACCCTGAACTTCACCCGCAAACACGGCGGCTCGCGCATGATAAAACTCACTACCACAGCCCCGCACGCCTACCCCCCTACAATGAAATCAATAGCGACGAGAACGCCCAAGCCAAGCGCCCGTTCCTGGAGCGAATCCGAAATGCGCCCGATCGCGGCACGCGCCAGGCCCCAAGTCCCCAGCCCAAGCCCCCAGCCCCCAGCCCCGGCGGAGCAACGCGACGCCTACAATAAAATCAATGGCCAAGCTAACCAGCGACGTCACGTCTCTTAGTGGTATCCCCATCGAACCGGTCTACACGCCCGCGCATACCCAAGGTCTCCAACTCTCCGCACCCGGCGAGTTTCCCTACACCCGCGGCATTCATCGAGACATGTACCGCGGCCGGCTCTGGACCATGCGCCAGTTCTCCGGATTCGCGACGCCGGAGGAAACTAATCGCCGCTATCTTTATCTATTGAGTCAGGGCCAGACCGGACTCTCCGTCGCTTTCGACCTACCCACGCTCATGGGCTACGACGCCGATCACGCGACATCGGAAGGCGAAGTGGGCAAGTGCGGCGTCTCCATCTGTTCGCTCGAGGACATGGAGATCCTGTTCAGCGGCATCCCCCTCGGCGACGTCACCGTTTCCATGACCATCAATTCGCCCGCGCCCATCCTGTGGGCCATGTATCTCGCGGTCGGCGAGAAGCAAGGCGTAGATTGGCCGCGCATGTCGGGTACTCTGCAGAACGACATTCTCAAGGAATACATCGCGCAGAAGGAATATATTTTCCCGCCGCGCCCCTCCATGCGCCTGGTGACCGATGTCATTGAATACTCCACCCAGCGCGTCCCGCGTTTCAATCCGATTTCCATCAGTGGATATCATATTCGCGAAGCCGGATCGACAGCCGTGCAGGAGCTGGCATTCACTCTGCGCGACGGCATCGAATACGTCGACTGGGCGCTCGAGCGCGGCCTTCCCGTGGACAGCTTCGCTCCGCGCCTCAGCTTTTTCTTCAACGCTCATAACGATTTCTTCGAAGAGATCGCGAAATACCGCGCGGCTCGCAAGATCTGGGCCGAAGTGATGCGCGATCGGTTTGGCGCGAAGGACGAAAAAAGCTGGAAGCTGCGCACGCACGCGCAAACCGCCGGCTGCTCGCTCACCTGGCAACAGCCATATAACAACATCGTTCGAACAACCGTGCAAGCGCTGGCCGCCGTGCTAGGCGGAACGCAATCGCTGCACACCAATTCCCTCGACGAAGCTTACGCGTTGCCGAGCGAGCACGCCGTGACCATCGCTCTCCGTACCCAACAAGTGATCGCGTATGAAAGCGGCGTTCCGGAGATTCCCGATCCGCTAGGCGGAAGCTACTTCGTCGAAAGCCTCACCTCCGAAATGGAAAAACGCGCCAACGATTACATTCGCCGCATCGACGAAATGGGCGGCATGATCCCCGCCATCGAGCGCGGATTCCCCCAAACCGAGATCGCCAACGCCAGTTACGAATATCAACACGCGATCGAAACCGGCGAGCAAAAAATCGTAGGCGTGAACGCTTTCGTCGAACAAAACGAGCCGCCCATCGAGCTTCTCCACATCGGCGAATCATCCCAACAGCATCAACTGGCAAAACTCGCAGATCTCAAAGCCCGCCGCTCCAACGAAAAAGTAGCAGCCTCGCTCGACGCCCTAAAACGCGCCGCCGAAGGCCGCGACAACACCATGCCGTACATCCTGGACGCAGTCCGCTCCTACGCCACGCTAGGCGAAATCTGCGA
>JBEKJJ010000247.1:0-11507 GCA_050011295.1 Bryobacteraceae bacterium | reverse complement strand
AAGCTCGCGGCCACGGCTGCGAATGTGCGGCCGGCGCCGCTAGAGTGCTGTTCCTCTGCTGGAACAGCGGGCTGATCGACGTCGCCGGTTTGCTCGACAGTGGGTTCCGCTGCGCGGTGGGATTTCGTACGCTGCCAGATCTCGAGTATTTTTGCGACTCTGTCCAGAGCCTGTTGGCGTTGACCCGGTTCATCCGCGAATCCGGTTCGTACGCGTTCGCAGAGTGTCTTGATTAGAAACTCGGCGCGGTCCGCTCCCGAGTTTGGCGTGGGCGCCTTCTCTTTGGCAAGGGTCTGCACTCGCTCGGCGCCAATCGCATACCGGCCGTCCTTCGACTCCGAATGTTTCACTTCGGCTAAAACCAGTTGGTCCGGAAGATCGGCGATAAGGATTTCTCCAATCGCAAAATCGGCATCGGCGGTGAACTGAATGCCGGCGTCGGATTTGTTCACCAGAGCGCATGTCGACTCACGCTCCGGATCGCGCAGGGTGGCTAGCTTGACCATCTGGATGGCTTTCACACGAGGTTCGCTTCGGCGCTCCGTTTCTTCCGGGGTTGGGGCCGGCGCAGCCGTAAATGGAAATCCAAGAGGTGAGGAAGCATCGGAAAGCGGGCGTGCTTCTTCCGTGCGAACGCCGGCGTGTGGATATGCAGGCGGTGGATTGCTGACGGAGGCGCCGTCGGAGAACGCGCTAGCACTTGAGGCGTTCACGGAGTCGGCCGCACCCTTATTCACAACCGCGACCGCCTGCAGCGAATCGGCAGACATGGCGATTTCCACGGGCGCCTCGACACTGACTCCGCGGTCAGTCTGCGTAGCTTTAAGCAGCTGCGCGAGATCTTCCGCTTGCACTGTCTCATCCGGCGTCCCGGCTGACGATGCATAGGGCGCCTCCAGCCGGCGCTGTGCGGCGCCGCGATAAAGCTCCTCATGCAGTTCCGTACAAAAAGCACCTTTACCACTACGGAAGAACCCCAAGTGGCGGTCACAATAGAGGCACTTCATATGCCCTCCGTACTAAGGTATCGGCCGTACACTCCTTGAGGATTAGTGGCTCGTTGTAACCTTTCCTACTTGTTGCGGTATGGATGGGTAGCTGCGCCTAACCGCCCATGCCGGTGCGAAGTCTAAAGGATACAAATATATGCGTTATGCCATCCGCACTCTGTTACGATCTCCGGGGTTTACAACTGTTGCGCTCCTTACACTAGCGCTCGGCATTGGAGCCAACACCGCCATCTTCAGTTTTGTGAACGGAGTGTTACTGAAACCCCTTCCTTATGAGGACCCGCACAGCATTGTGCTGGTTTGGGAGAAACCGCCGGAGGGCTATCGGAACGGCATTTCCACGCTCAATTTTCTGGACTGGAAGAAACAAAACAACGTCTTCGAGGCGATGGCCGCAGTCCGATTCGGGGGCTCGGTCACGCTGACGGGCGCGGGCGAACCGGTGGAGTTGGCGGCTACCGGCGTTTCGGCGCCTTACTTCGATATTTTCAAAGTGCGCGCGGCGCTGGGGCGCACCTTCGCGTCGGACGAGGATCAATCGGGAAAATCTCAAGTAGTGATCTTGAGCCATCGGCTGTGGCAGTCGCGTTTCGGTGCCGATCCCAACATTCTGGGCCGAACGCTTACGTTGAATGGCAAACCATGCACCGTTATCGGTGTGCTTCCGGCGCACGGACCTTTCGATCGGTCCTACGCCCAGCTTTGGACGCCCTTGGCTTTCGAACCGCGCGACATGACGCGCGACTATCACTGGCTTTTGTCGTACGCACGCCTCAAGCCCGGGGTCACGCTGGAGAAAGCGCAAGCCGAGATGAACACCATCGGGGCAAGGATCGCGGATGCGTATCCGCAATCGAACAAGGGCTGGGGCGTCACGGTGGAGCGATTCGAGGATCAACTGGTGGGGCGGCAGCTTCGCAGCTCGCTGTATGTTCTGTTGGCCGCGGTGGGCGCGATTCTGCTGATCGGCTGCGCGAATCTTGCGAATCTTACGCTGGCACGTGGAGCGGCTCGCGAACGTGAGATCGCGGTGCGAGCTGCGCTTGGAGCCGGACGCTGGCGGCTGATCCAACAGTTACTGGCGGAAAACTTGGTTGTAGCTTTAGCCGGAGGATCATTCGGATTGGCGCTGGGTTACGGCATGATGCGCGGTCTCAAGGTGCTAATCCCTGCTGGATATCTACCGTCTGAATCCGACATCAGCATCGACCTCAACATCCTTTCGTTCACGCTCGCGATTTCCATTTTCACAGCGATTCTTTTCGGACTGGCGCCCGCGTTGCACGCTACGCGCGTGGATCTGGCGGCTTCCATGAAGGAAGGCGGACGCTCGTCCACCAGCGGAAGCGGACGCGCGCGGCTTCGCAGTGCGCTGATCGTGAGCGAGGTGGCGCTGGCCTTTATTCTGCTGAGTGGCGCGGGATTGTTGATCGGGAGTTTTTATCGGCTCCAGCAAAACGATACGGGTTTCAATAGCAACAACGTCATCACCGCCGGGATTCCGGTCCCGCGCGCCAGATTCGCTCAGCCGGCTCAATTGTTGCAATACTTGCAGCAAATCAGGGAACGCGTGGGCGCGGTGCCCGGCGTACGCGATGTGGCCTTCACCAATGCGCTGCCCATGCAGGGCTGGGGCGATGGAATGCCGTTCCTTGTCGCGGGACACGAAGCGGTGGATATGGCGCATCGCACGGCGTGTTTCTACAAACGAATTAGTGTTTCGTATTTCCGGACGCTCGAGATTCCTCTGCTGCGCGGCCGCACATTGACGGACCGGGATCGTCCTGGCGCTCCACCGGTTCTGATGATCAACGAGAGCATGGCGAAACGGTACTTCAAGGGCGAAGATCCCATCGGCAAACGAATTCTCATTCAGGAGCTGCTGTACGGTCAACCCGGGCTCGGTCCGGAAATTGCGTGGGAGGTAGTGGGCATCGTCGGCGACGAACAGACCGGCGACCTGGGAGATACCAAGAGCCCGGGCGTTTACGTTACGTACGACCAGAGCCCGACCAACGATGTGAATATGGTTTTGAGCGCATCGGGCGATCCAACTCTGCTCACTACTGCGATTAGCGCGGCGGTCCACGAGGTGGATAAGAACCAGCCGCTGGCCGATTTGCGAACCCTGGATCAGATCAAGTTCGGGACCGTGGCGAACGATCGTCTGCAGACCATGCTGTTGGCAACTTTCGCCGCGCTGGCTCTGCTGCTTTCGGCGGTAGGAATTTATGGCGTAATCAGTTACTCTGTGACGCAGCGAACCCACGAGCTGGGCATTCGCGCGGCATTGGGGGCAAGCCAGAGTGGATTGCTCGGGTTGGTGATTCGCCATGGCATGACTCTGGCGTTTGCTGGCCTCGTGCTAGGCGCCGCCGGTTCTCTCGCGCTCACGCGGCTGCTCAGCACGTTGCTGTTTGGCATTTCGCCGCGCGACCCTGGGACGCTGATCGCGGTGGGCGCTATTTTGGCCGGTGTGGCATTCGCGGCGTGCTACATTCCTGCGCGGCGGGCGGCGGGGATTGATCCGACGGTGGCGCTACGGTACGAATAATGTAGGGCAGGATGGCATCCCAATGTCACTTGGTTTTTGATGGCACAAACATTTTAAAGGGCTTGTGGTGTTAACAGGGCGGCGGTAGATTTTGCCAAAGCCTCGCCAACGGGCAAGCCAGGCGTCGGCAGGAGTGCCGACGCGGCACGCAAGAGTGCGTGCGCCACAAATGGATTCGATATTTTGCTGAGCGGGACCAAAAACTAAGTGACATCGGGATGGCATCCTGCGCCTTCTTCACGGGCTCTTCAGCAATAATTGAAAGATGCTCGACGCGCTGTGGCACGATACCCGCTACGCACTGCGCTTGCTTCGTCTCAATCCTGGTTTCGCGGTCGTCGCAATCGTATCGATCGCGCTGGGCGCTGGAGCCAATTCAGCCATCTTTCAATTGCTCGACGCGATTTCCCTGCGTACGCTTCCCGTGAAGTCGCCACAGGAATTGGTGGAGCTTCGCATTGACGATATGACCCACGCCCGTGGATCGTGGCTGCGCGACAACGCGCTGACCAATCCTTTGTGGGAGCAGATTCGCGTGCGTCAGAATGTATTCCAGGGAATGTTCGCCTGGGCCGACGAGGCCTTTAATCTGTCGACGAATGGTGAGTTCCGTGCCGCCGCCGGGTTGTGGGTGAGTGGCGATTTCTTTCGCGTACTGGGTGTCCAGCCGATCCTCGGCCGCGTCTTTACCCTCGCGGATGATCAGCGGGGCTGCGGCCAGGTGCCACCCGCAGTGGTCAGCTACGGATTCTGGCGGCGGGAGCTCGGGGGCGATGCATCGGCTATCGGCAGGAAAATCGCGATCGGCGAAAATCGCATTCAAGTGATCGGCGTGACACCGCCCAGCTTCTTCGGCCTGGAAGTAGGCCGGACGTTCGACATTGCCCTGCCGATCTGCTCCATACCCAGCTTCCAAGGAAATGACCCGCGGCTGGATTCAGGAACAACCTGGTGGCTGACAGTGATGGGGCGTCTAAAACCTGGCGTATCGATAGAGCAAGCAGCCGCGTACTTCCGATCGATTTCGCCGGGAATTTTTGAAGCGTCGCTTCCCGTGGATTACCCGCCCGTGAGCGTGAAGCCCTACCTCGCGATGAAGCTGCTGGCGATTCCAGCGGGCGGCGGCATTTCGCGCCTGCGCGACCAGTATTCAGAGCCCCTCGGTTTGCTGATGGCGATCGCCGGATTCGTGTTGTTGATTGCTTGCGCAAATCTCGCGAACTTGATGCTGGCGCGCGCCAGCGCCAGACAGCGCGAGATAGCGGTCCGGCTGGCGGTGGGTGCATCGCGTTGGCGACTGATCCAGCAATTGATGACCGAAGGGCTGCTGCTGGCCGTCGCCGGCGCGAGTTTGGGCCTGCTGGCCGCACAAGTGCTGAGCCGATTTTTGGTTTCGTTCCTGCTCACCGCCGACGATCCCATATTTGTAGATCTGCACCTGGATTGGCGGATCTTTGCCTTTACGGCTTCGCTCGCGATTCTCACCTGCCTTCTGTTTGCGTTGGCTCCCGCGCAGCGCGCCGCCGGAGCCGGGTTTGGCATCGCCTTGAAGTCGGGAAGCCGAGGAATGACTGCCGGCCCCGAAGGCCTGAGCCAACGTCGCGTTTTCGCGGCCTCGCAAATCGCCTTCTCAATGGTGCTGTTGGTGGGCGCTCTCCTATTTGTCCGAAGCCTGCGGAATTTGGTTACGCTTGATCCGGGATTTCAGCCGCGCGGGATTCTTATCGCCGATATAGATTTCTTTGGCATGCATCTTCCACCTGGACGCGCCCTATCCTTCCGGCAGGAGATCCTCGAACGCTTACGCGCCATTCCAGGTGTCGAGTCAGCTGCTGAAGCAACCGTTGTCCCAGTGAACGGCGCCGATTGGAACAATCGAATGTGGATGGACGGCCAGGATTCGAGCCACGGAGTGGTGGTCTGGCGCAGCATGATCGGCGCCGGTTATTTTCATACGCTCGAAACGCCGCTTGTTGCCGGCCGCGAGTTGGACGCTCATGATCTCGCGTCGTTTGCGAGCGTGGCTGTGGTCAATGAGAAATTCGCGCGCGATTTCGGCGGCGGCGCGAACGTGATCGGCAGGCGATTCTGGATTGAGGCAACTCCCTATTTTCCTGAGCTGGCTTACGAGATTGTCGGCGTGGTGAGAAATGCGAAATACCACGATATGCGTGAGGACTTCCGGCCCGTGGCGTTCACGCCGTTGAGTGACGCTGCCCTCAAGAGGTCGGGCGGCCGCTTCCTGATCCGGTCAGGCGCCAGCCCCAACGCGCTTGTTTCTTCGGTGCGAAACACGGTAGCGGGAATCAGCCTGAACATCCAATATTCATTCCACTTCTTAGAAGGGTGGATTCAGGAATCTCTGTTGCGGGAGCGGCTGATGGCTACGCTCGCTGGCCTGTTCGGCGCGCTCGCCGTGCTGCTGACCGCGGTGGGACTCTACGGCGTCATTTCGTATACGGTAGCGCGGCGGACGAGCGAAATCGGGATCCGCATTGCGCTGGGTGCCGATCGGTGGGAAGTGATCGCGCTCATATTTCGCGAAACCGCGGTGTTTCTTGGTGCTGGTTTGAGCGCCGGGATCGTTTTGTCGTTGGCTGCCGGGCGTTCCGCCGGGACATTTTTGTTTGGCGTGGGACCGAATGATCTATGGACACTGGCGATAGCCGCGATCGCGATTGCTCTGGTGGCGGTCGCGGCCAGTTATTTCCCGGCACGGCGCGCATCAGCCGTGAATCCGGTGGTCGCGCTCCGGCAGGAGTGACTCGAAGCCGCGCGCGAGTTTCTCAAGGAAGGCGCCCGCGTCGCCATCACGGGCAGGAATCCAATATATCGCGCCGCACTCGTGTTGATTGGCGCCGCCGTTTTGGCGTGCGCACAAGTTTCCGGGGCGCCGGCGGAGAACCACTGAGTCAGTTGGCAGGCGAAAGCGCCCAATGCCACTTAGTTTTTGATGCCTCAAACATTTTAAAGGACTTATGTTTTTTGAGGAACCGCCCGATGTTTCGCCGTAGCCCTCGCCAACGGGCAAGCCAGGCGTCGGCAGGAGTGCCGACGCGGCACGCAAGAGTGCGTGCGCCACAATGGATTCAACACTTTATCGGGGTGGCACAAAAACTAAGTGGCATTGGGCGAAAGCGCCTGCACCACGTCAGTTCATTTGCTTAACCAATCTCGGGATAACTGCTTAGTCGAAAGATCGGCTTTCTGCCGCACACTGGAATTTCGGAGTGGCGATGCCCGATCAACACCTGGCTTATCTCGCGCAAGGCAAGCTGCATTTGCGGCGCGACAAGGGCGCCGGAACGATCGAGAGCGCGTTTGGACGCTCGCTTCGGGAACGCGCGGCCCAGATCCAGCATCGGCATGCCTGGAAAACGCAGGGGCGCGGCGCGCAATTCATGACTGGCGCTCTGTGGCCGCAACAAGGGCGCGATCCAGGCGAGTTTCGAATCGCGATCACCAGCGTCGCCAGCGGACGCGAGCCCGGTGAGCTGCTTTATTCGCTCGAGACCGAAGACGTGAGTGGCATCTTCCGCGTGGATGCCCAAGGTGTGGAGCAACGGCTTTTTCACACCGCAGATTTCCGCGTGAGGCACATCGCGCTGGACCCTGGTGGTTCCACTATCGCGGCGTCCATTTTCCGGAACAACTTTACGTCGAATCTGGCTGTAATGCAGGTGGAAGGCACGGATTTCTCTGAAGCCACCGATGGGGACTCTTTCGATATTGCGCCGCGCTGGGTGCCGGGTCCGCAACGCCGCCTGGTATTCCAGAGCGCGGGCTTGGGACGCGATGGCAATGGACGCTTCTGCGGCCTCGGGCCCTTCGCTGTCCAGCAACTTGATCTGGACTCAGGAGAGATGGAATGCCTCGTCGAAGAGCCTGGGCACGATCTGCTGGGACCGCAGCGGAATGAGGAAGGCGCGCTATATTATATCCGCCGTCCCCACGAGAGCCTGCAGCGTAAAGGGAGCCCGGTATCTGCGCTCAAGGACACGGCGCTGTTCCCGTTCCGCATGGGATTCGCGATTTTCCAGTTCTTCAATTTCTTTTCGATGCGCTACACGGGCAAGCCGCTTGCGACATCCAAAGGCGCAATGCAGCGCCAGCCTGATCTTAAACAAATGCTGGTGTGGGGAAATCTGATCGATGCCGATCGAGCCGCGCGCGAAAACGGTCTGGGCGATACGGACGCGCCCAATCTGGTGCCTGCATCGTGGCAACTGGTGCGGCGGTCATCCGAAGGTGCCACGGACGTGCTCGCTTCGAGCGTCTTGTCATTTGATATCGCCCGAGACGGCGCCATCATTTACTCGAACGGCAGCGCCATTCATCGGATTGCGCCCGGCGAAAGCCGCGGCCAGCGCATCCTGGTGGGCAGCATGATCGAACAAGTAACAGCCTTGTCAACCTGCTGACCGGTCATCCTGGCTTTCCGCCGTTCAACCGTTTTCCCACTGGATTCGCGCTGTGGGGCTTACAGTGCTCCCATGATTAAACTCACTCTCTTTCTAATCGGCGCTGCGGCGTTCGCGCAAACGCCTGCGCCCTCCTTCCATGTAGACATCGTCGGAAAAGGCAAGCCGATGATTCTCATTCCCGGATTCGCCTCTTCCGGGAAGACTTGGGATTCCACCGTGGCGCGCTACAAAGACAGGTACGAATGCCACGTCCTGACGCTGGCCGGTTTCGCGGGCGAGCCACGCATCGAAGCGCCATTTCTCGAAACCGTGCGCAAGGATCTGGCAGTTTACATCCGGAAAAACAAAATGGATAAGCCGGTGATCGTGGGCCACAGTTTGGGCGGCTTTATGGCGCTGTGGCTGGCTGAAAATGAGCCGGACTTGGTGGGACCACTAGTGATTGTAGATTCGTTACCGTTTCTGGCCGCTGTGTTTCAACCGGGCGCCACCGCCGAAAGCGTGAAGCCCATGGCGGAGAGCATGCGCAAGATGTTCGGCGGCCCTCCGACTGAAGAGACTGAGAAGCAGTCCCAGGCTTCCATCAAAGCCATGGTCACCAAACCCGAGGATTACGAAATGATCTTGGGTTGGAGCAAAATTTCGGACCGGGTTGCGGAAGGCAACGCCATGTACGATATGATGACCACCGATTTGCGGGACGATTTAGATAAAATCACTTCGCGGAGCATCGTGATTGGAACCTGGATCGGCCTCAAGCAGTACGCGACGCGAGAACAGGTGGAAAAGAACTTTCGCGATCAATACGCGAAGTTGAAAAACTTTCAACTGGTGTTGAATGACAAGGCGCGGCACTTTGTTATGCTGGACGATCCGGAAGGCTTCTTCGCCGCGACAGATGCTTTCCTGCTGCGTGACAAGTAGATGAAACGGTCACAAGTTTACTGGCTCTGCCAAGTTCTAGGATGGTCGGCGCATGGTTTGGTGAACTTCGCCTTCTCACGCTTGGCGAGTCTTCCGGTCTCGCGCTCGGCCGCCATTGCCGCGTGGGGCGCGGGCAGCGCCATTCTTTGCTCGCACATCTTTCGTGCCTGGATCAAGCGGCGGAACTGGCTGACGCTTTCACCGTTCCAGATGTTGCCACGGGTGTTCGTGGCGAGCGTCGTGGTGGGTGTGGTGATTACGGCGCTGGTGACGGCGGGTTGGCCGCTGGTATTCGGCATGGCGGCACTTCGCGCCAGCGGATTTGGTTGGGTCTTCCCGGCCATCTTCATTTGGAGCGTAACCATTTTCCTGTGGGCGGTGATTTACTTCGGCGTCCACTACTTCGAGAGCTATAAAACATCTGAAGTGGAAATGTTGCGGCTGGCCGTGATTGCGAAGGACGCTCAGCTGCGAGTTTTGCTGGCGCAAGTGAATCCGCATTTCATTTTCAATTGCCTGAATAGCCTGCGCGCGTTGATCATTGAAGACCCGCCGCGCGCGCAGAGCATGGTGACGGAATTGGCCAGCATGCTGCGCTACTCGCTGCAGTCGGGCAAAACGGAAGCGGTTTCGCTCGAGACGGAACTGGAAGCGGTCACGGCGTATTTGAAATTGGAAGCGATCCGGTTGGAGGAACGGCTGCGCATCAAGATCGACATGGACCCGAATTCGCTGGATACCCGGATTCCACCCATGCTGCTTCAAACCTTGGTGGAGAATGGAGTGAAGCACGGCGTGGCGCGGTTGGCGCAGGGCGGCGAGATCCGGGTTGCATCCGAGATGCAGAGCGGCGCGTTAAAGATTAGGGTGCAGAACAGCGGGCAACTGGCGGAGACCACCGGGTCCACGCGAATGGGCCTCGAGAATATCCGGCAGCGGCTACATCTTTTGTATGGTGACGCGGCCTCGCTGGTATTGCGGAATCAGGACGCGGAGTTTGTAATCGCGGAGGTGTCTATTCCGCTGGTAAAAAGTCCGGCATGAAGGCGTTAATAATCGATGACGAGCGGCTGGCCCGGGCGGAGCTGCGGCGGTTGCTCGAAAAACATCCGGAAGTGGAAATTGTGGGCGAGGCCCGCGACGCCGAGGATGCGTTGAGCCAGATCGGCCGCGTGGAGCCGGAGCTTTTATTTTTGGATATTCAAATGCCCGGCGCCAACGGATTCGAGCTGCTGGAGCAGTTGGATCGCGTGCCGCTGGTCATCTTCACCACTGCATACGATGACTACGCGCTGAAGGCGTTCGAAGTGAACGCGCTGGATTATCTTTTGAAGCCGGTGGCGCCGGAGCGTCTGGCAGCGGCGCTGGCGAAAGTTGGCGGTGTAAAGCCGAAGACGGCCGTTGCCGGTGATCAGCAGATTTTCGTCAAGGACGGCGAGCGCTGCTGGTTCGTGGCCTTGCGCGATATCGTGCTGTTGGAATCCGAGGGAAATTACACGCGGCTCTATTTCGGTGGGCATCGGCCGCTGGTGCTGCGGTCGTTGAACTACTTGGAAGACCGGCTGGATGCGGCGATGTTCTTTCGGGCGAGTCGGAAGCATATTTTGAATCTTAAGTTTATTGAGGCGATGGATGCTTGGGCCAATGGCGGCTTTTTGGTTAGGCTGAAGGGCGGCATTGAGGTGGAAATGTCGCGGAGGCAAGCGCAGAAGTTCAAAGAGGTGATGAGCCTTTGAGGCTCATCACCTCTTTGGTTGTTCGGTTATTCGGTTGTTCGGTTCATCGGTTAAACCCCTTGTTCATCGGGCTGTAACGTCAATGTAAGATTGGCTTGGCAACTTGGCGTTCGTGAAATCCACTCTTGGCGCGCCGCGCACATGCTGATCCTGTCGGCCCCGAATTGGAAGTTAAAGGACCGCTTTGAGGAACCGGCGCCATGACTAAGCAACAAAAACACGAACTGTCACGAATGTTTTTTCCACAAGTCACCGATTTGTAACCCGACCCGGGCTACAAAGGAGGCATGCGGTGCGATTTGCACGTTCACACGCGGCACTCGGGCATGTGCAACATCCCCATAATGAGCCGAATTTGCCGCGAATGTTATAGCGAGCCGGAAGCCGTTTATCGGACCCTGAAACGGCGCGGCATGGACCTGGTGACGGTCACGGATCATGATTCGATTGATGCGGCCGAGGAACTTCGGCGCTATCCCGATTTTTTCCTGAGTGAGGAAGTGACCTGCATCACGCCGAGCGGCACCGAGATCCATACCGGCGTATACGGCATCGAAGAGCGCGACCACATTGAGCTGCAGCGCCGCCGCAAAGATGTTCCGGCGCTGGCCGCTTATCTCGACGAACGCAAACTTTTCTTCAGCATCAACCACGTGTTTTCGAGCTTAACCGGCCGGCGCACGGATCTCGATTTTCAACTTTTTCAAGAACTCTTTCCAGCCCTGGAGACGTTGAATGGACAGATACCCGGAATCAATAATTCGACCGCTGCCTTGTTGGCGCGCGATTGGCGAAAAGCCGTGGTGGGGGGCAGCGATGCCCATACGCTGGCCTCGCTTGGCACGACCTTTACGGACGT
>JBEKJJ010000246.1:0-11544 GCA_050011295.1 Bryobacteraceae bacterium | reverse complement strand
GAGATTCAGGCGAAGAAGCGGCGGGCTGTGTGGTGGACGTGGTCGGCCGTGGCTGCGGCGGCATGCGTGGCGATACTGTGCGTGGCGTATCTTTTGCCGAGCGCGCAAAGACCAGAGGCTCTGGTTGCCAAGAAAGATCCGCCCAAGATTGAGTGGCCGCTGGTGCAGCCTGTTTCGCAGCGCGTCCACCATAAGAGTTCGGGCCGGTCGCTCGCGCAAGCGGGGCCGGTCCGGAAGAGGGAACCACTTGCTGTTGTCAAGATGCTGACTGACGACCCGAACGTGATCATCATCTGGCTGGTAGATCAAAAAGGAGACTCATTATGAAAAAGCTGTTTTCTACGATGTTGATTGCGTTGGTGTGCACTGGAGCGCTTCTGGCGCAAGGGCCGGTGCAGAAGGTCGTCACGATCAAGAATGGAAATCGGAACGGGATTTCACATACCTTACAAGAGCTGGCGCCGACCAACGGCATGGTGATCAGCGCCAGCGATAACGATCACTTGGTCCTGAGCGGTCCCAAGGAGACTGTCGCCGCTTTCGAAGAGATCATCAAGCAACTGGATGTACCACCCGTTGCCCAGAGTAACGTGGAGATTGATGCGTACATGGTGGTAGCTTCGGCGCACGCTGACAGCCACAATCCTATTCCTGCCGAACTTGAACCAGTTGTCGCGCAGCTCAAAGGTCTGCTCTCTTACAAGAGCTTTCGGCTTTTGGACAGTTTTGTGCTGCGAGCCCGCAGCGGGGAGCGCGGGGAGAACAGCGGGTCCGTTGAGCCAAGCTCACCAGCTCCGGAAGGAGTCAAGATCAGCTATCATTTTGAGTTCAACAAGGTTCGCGTGGATAAAGGTGAGACTGCGCGTCTCGTGCGGTTCGATAACCTTCGCTTGGATATCAACGCTCCGGTTGGAATCAACACCAAAGGCGAAGTGCGCTGGAGCGGTGCAAGTATTCACACCGACGTCGACGTGCCCGAAGGCAAGAAGGTCGTGATTGGCAAGACCAGCGGCATCGAAGGCGCGGACAGCGCCCTCATCCTGGTGATTTCGGCTAAAGTAGTGGATTGAAATCCGTTCAACTGGTAGCGCCTCACACACTCGAAGTTGTCGAAACTCCGCTTGCTCCCGATCCCGGCCCCGGAGAGATTTTGCTCAAACTCCGCTCGGTCGGGATCTGCGGCAGCGACATGCATTGGTACACGGATGGCAACATTTACGGCTATCCCGCGTCGTATCCGCAGATCCTGGGGCATGAACCGGCGGGCGAAGTTGCGGTCATCGGATCGGGTGTCACGGGTTTGAAGCCGGGCGATCGCGTGTCCATCGAGCCGACGGTCAGTTGCGGGCGCTGCGAGTATTGCCTGGGCGGGCATCACAACAATTGCGTCCGCGGATTGTTCATGGGTTCGCCGCAATTGCCTGGCCTGCTGAGGGAATACGCGACCATCCCGGCTCACAATGCCACGCTGGTTCCGGAAAGCTTCAGTTACACGCAGGCTTCGCTCATTGAACCGGTGGCCGTGATCATGCACATGCTGGAGATGGTGGAGATCCGCGCGGGCGATAGCGTCGCGGTGCTGGGCGCTGGGCCGATGGGTCTGCTGGCCGCGGCGGTAGCGCGCAAAGCTGGCGCGACACAGGTGCTGGTGGCTGATAAGCTGCCGCATCGAATCCAGATGGCGCTGGATCAAGGTGCTACTTCGGCGGTGCCTATCGGCCAACTTCGCGAGGCGGTGCTTGACAAGACGCGCGGCCGCGGCGTGGATATCGCGATCGACGCTGCTGGCGCTGCCGAAACCATCAACACCGCACTCGCTATTACACGGCTGGGCGGAACGTTCGTGCTGATCGGCATCCCGAATCATGTTCCTGTAGGCGTGGATCTTTACAGCCTGCAGGCCAAGGAAATTCGTTTTCAGCCGGTGAAGCGGTCGAATCATCGATCGGAGCCGGCTATCGCGCTGCTAGCTGCCGGCGCTATTCCGGAATCCATCGTGACGCATCGCGTTTCGCTCGATCAGGCGCCTGAGGCGTTCCAGATGCTGGCCGAATATCGCGACGGCGTGGGAAAACTGGCCGTCGAATTCCATGGCTAGCGCAGGCCAGGCTGCATGAGCCGTTTTCTGGCTATCGATCTTGGGGCTGAAACCGGGCGCGCCATGCTCGGCACGATCGAGGGCGGCCGGCTCACGCTCGAAGAACTGCATCGCTTTCCGAACACGCCTGTGCGCCTGCCGACCGGCCTTTATTGGGATACGCTGCGGCTGTTCCACGAAATCCGGCACGCGCTTTCTATCTGCGGCCGGGAGCGGAAGCTCCATCTGGCTGGTGTCGGAATCGATACTTGGGGCGTTGATTTCGCACTGCTGGGCGCGGATGGCGCGTTAGTGGATAATCCGCGTCATTATCGCGACGCACGTACCAGCGGGATGCTCGAGAAAACTTTCGCCGTGGTTCCGCGCCAGGAGATTTTCGCTGAAACCGGCATCCAGTTCATGGCGATCAACTCGCTGTACCAGCTCCACGCAATGCGGCTTAGCGGGGCTCCCGCACTCCATGCGGCCGCGAAGCTGTTGTTCATGCCGGATCTGTTCAATTACTGGCTGACGGGGGAAATGCGCGCGGAAGTGAGCATCGCGAGCACGTCACAGTTCTACAATCCGGTCAAGAAACAATGGGCTAGCGAATTGTTTCGAAGACTCGATTTGCCTGAGCGCATACTCCCAGAGATCGTTTCGCCCGGTACCTGGCTCGGGACGCTGCTGCCGGAGATTGCGGAATCCAGTGGGCTATCGCCGAACGTCCCGGTTTATGCCACAGCGTGTCACGACACAGCTTCCGCGGTGGCGGCTGTTCCGGCGGAAGGCGAAGGCTGGTGCTATATCAGCTCCGGCACGTGGTCGCTGATGGGGGCGGAAGTGGATGCGCCTATCATCAATGAGCAGTCGCTCGCGCTCAATTTCACCAACGAAGTGGGTGCCGGAAACAAAATTCGCTTGCTCAAGAATATCGCCGGCCTGTGGCTGCTGCAGGAATGCCGGCGCGCGTGGTCACTCCACGGTCGCGAATACAGCTATGAAGAGCTCTCGAAGCTCGCGGCTGCGGCGCCGCGCGCCGGAACGCTGATCGATCCCGATGCCTTCGCAGAACCCGGCCGCATGCCGCAGCGAATCCTGGAAGACTGCCGTGCGCGGGGCGGCGAAGCGCCCGATCAACCAGGCGGAATGACGCGTTTGATTCTCGAAAGCCTGGCGGCTACCTATCGCAAGGTGCTCGCCAATCTCGAGGCGCTGCTCAATCGGCCGATTATCCGTGTTCACATCGTCGGAGGCGGATCGCGCAACCAGCTACTCAACCAACTCGCGGCCAACGCTACTGGCCGGACGGTCATCGCCGGTCCCACTGAGGCTACGGCAGCCGGGAACATTTTGGTGCAGGCTATCGGCGCAGGCGCCGTCTCAGGATTATCCGAAGCGCGCGATATTGTCAAACGGTCCTTCGAGCTTCGAACGTTCGAACCAGAGTGAACTACAACCGGTCGCTCACGCTCGCGGTTCGGTTAGAGAGGGTAAAATGGAGATTCATGGCAATTAAGCGCATTGGAATACTCACCGGAGGCGGCGACGTTCCCGGCCTCAACTCGGTGATCAAGGAAGTCACCTATCGGGCTACCGAAAACTGCTGCGAAGTTTTCGGGATTCGCCGTGGATGGGAAGGTCTGACGGACGTAAATCTGGATGACCCGGAGAGCAAAGCTCGTTACGTGCTGCCGCTCACCCGCGAGAACACTCGCACAATCGACCGTTACGGCGGCACTGTGCTGCACAGTAGCCGGACCAATCCCTCCAAAATGCCCGAGCTTCCGGATTTTCTGAAGGGCAAGGATTTTCCAAGCAAGCAAGTCACCAAGGGTGGTAAAACGTCGACTGTTTACGACATCAGCAAGCAGGTGCTCGCGAATCTGGACAAGCTCGGCCTCGAGTCCCTGATTGCCATCGGCGGCGACGACACGCTCAGCTATGCGGCCAAGCTGCACGCGCTCGGCGTCAAAGTGATTGCGGTTCCGAAGACCATGGACAATGACGTCCGGAACACGGAATACTGCATTGGTTTCTCCACCGCCATCACCCGCGCCACGGATGCCATCAACCGCCAGCGAACCACGGTAGGCTCGCACGAACGCATCGGGATTTTCCGCGTGTTCGGACGCGACGCGGGGTTCACGTCCCTCTACACCGCCTACGTCGCCTCCATTCGTTGCTGCATTCCCGAACACAAAGTGAATCTGGAAAAGCTCATCCAGCTTCTCATCACCGACAAGAAGCACAACCCCAGCAACTACTGCCTGGTGATTCTTTCCGAAGGCGCGGAGTGGGAAGGTTACCAGGTGCGTGAGTATGGGGAAGCGGATGCCTACGGGCATCGCAAGAAAGAAAACGTGGCGGAGGCGCTGAGCGATGAGATCAAGAAGCGCAGCACTGAAGAAACCATCGTGAGCGACTTGACCTACGATCTGCGCAGCGGCGCTCCGGATTTCGTGGACAAGTTGATCGCATCCACGTTCGGGACCATGGCGTTGGAATCCGTACTGGCTAACCAGAGCGGGCTGATGGCCGCATTGGTGAACGGCTGTTACACCATGGCCGCAATGCCCGACCCGGCGCTCGGCCCACGCCATGTCGACATCGCCAGCATGTACAACACGGAACGCTACCGGCCCAATTACGCCAACAAAACCGGGCTGCCGATTTTCCTGACGCGAGCCTGATGCCAGCTTTCTGGAGGCGGCTGGTTCCTGGAGCGAAGCCGCCTCCGCTTCCCGAAATCATTCAGCATTTCAACCACGCGGCCGCGGACGAGGAGCATTTTCCTTCCACCATCGATCCACGCATCTACCATGTCCAATTGCTGATGGAATATTTTGGCGAACTGAACGGCCGGCGGGTGTTGGACGTGGGCTGCGGGAAGGGCCGCTTTGCGCGCGTGCTTCAGGAGCGCTATCCGCGGTCAAATCTGGTCGGCTTCGATCTGGCGGAAGCTATGTTGCGGTGTGTCCCTTCGGAGGTGCATGTCTGCGCGGGATCCATGACGGCTTTGCCGTTCCTTGCGGAAAGCTTCGACTGCGCCTACGCGACGGAATCACTGGAGCATGCTGTGGACATTGATGCGGCCGTCTCGGAAATGTGTCGTGTGGTGAAACCGGGCGGCCGGATCGCTATTATCGACAAGAATGCCGCGCAGTGGGGCCGGCTCAAAACTCCAAGCTGGGAGAAGTGGTTCGATCGGAAACAATTGGAGCGGATCTTGCAAAATCATTGCAGCAAAGTTTCGAGCCGCGAAATCTCCTACTGGGAGGACGTGGCTCCCGACGGATTGTTCCTGGCTTGGTTGGCGGAGAAATAGCTGCTGATCAATGGAAGCAAGCGTATCCAGCAAGCGATTGTTACCGTGGTTGGTCGCAGTCGCGTTCTTCATGGAGTCGCTCGACACCACCATTCTCAATACGGCAGTGCCCACCATCGCGGCGGCTCTCAAGGTGGCGCCGCTCAGCATGAAGGCAGTGCTCTCCAGCTACACATTGAGCCTGGCGGTCTTCATTCCAATCAGCGGTTGGATGGCGGACCGCTTCGGAACGCGCCGCGTTTTCGCATCGGCCATCGGACTGTTCACGTTCGGATCGTTCCTTTGTGGAATATCCACCAACATCCATGCTTTGGTGGCGTGCCGCGTCCTGCAGGGTTGCGGAGGAGCCATGATGGTGCCCGTGGGACGGTTGACCATAGTGCGGACCTTCGCAAAATCCGAGCTGATCCGCGCCATGAGCTTCGTGGCAATCCCTGGCTTGATTGGTCCAATGCTGGGACCCATCGCCGGTGGGCTGATCGTTGGATATTTGCATTGGCGAGTAATTTTTTTCGTGAATCTTCCCATCGGCCTCATTGGGCTGTTCCTGGTTTATCTGCATCTGCCGGACTACCGTGAAAAATCGAATCCTTTGGATTTTACCGGCCTCATCCTGTTCGGCTCCGGCATCGCGCTGCTGTCTTATGTACTGGAGGTTTTTGGGGAACATACGCTGGGCGCGGCCGCGATCCTGGGACTACTGGCTGCGTCCATTCTGCTGCTCACCGGCTATGGGCTGCATGCCACGAAGGCTCCGTTTCCGTTGCTGAATCTGACGCTGTTTCGCATTCGCACCTTCGCCGCGGCGGTGAGCGGCAGCTTCTTCACTCGACTTGGAATCGGAGGCATCCCGTTCATCCTTCCGCTGCTCTACCAGGTTGGCCTGGGATTTACTCCCATTCAATCGGGCCTGCTCATTATGCCGCAGGCCATCGCCGCCATGAGTTTGAAGATGACTATGCCGCGGATTCTGACCCGCTTCGGCTATCGTGCGGTACTGATTTCGAACACCGTGATCCTCGGTGTGCTGATTGCTCTGTTCGCGGTCATCGGAACCGGCACTCGGGTCTGGGTGATTGTGGCCCTGGCGTTCTGCTTCGGATTCTTCAGCTCGCTGCAATATACCAGCATGAACACACTGGTTTATGCCGACGTCAACGAGCAGCAGGCCAGCGGCGCAAGCTCCATCGCCAGCACCATGCAGCAGCTGTCCATGAGTTTCGGGGTTGCCTGGGCGTCGCTGGTTACCGGATTCTTCATCCCTGACCGCTTTCATTCCAGCGCGGCGCAGATGATTCACGGCATCCACTCCGCGTTCTTCGTTCTGGGCGCTATAACCGTCCTATCCACGATTGTTTTTCGCAAGCTGCGAAGCACGGATGGCAGCGCGACGAGCCAGCATAAAATTCTCCAACATTCTGAAACTTAAATCGGCGACTCCTCTTGCGCTTCGACAAGAGATGATGTATCCTTCCTGTAGAAGCGAAAGGGAAGACATGTCCGCTAATCACCGTATCGAACTTCCGCAAGGCACTTTGGACCTGCTCATTCTGCAGACCCTCGTCCTCGAACCTCAGCATGGCTGGGCCATATCCGAGCGCGTGCAGCAGATTTCAAGCGACGTGTTGTGCATTCAGCAGGGCTCGCTGTATCCCGCCCTCCACCGTCTGGAGCGGCGCGGCTGGATCAAAGCCCATTGGGGCGTTTCGGAAAATAACCGGCGGGCCAAGTATTACGAGCTCACCAAGAGCGGACGCCAACAACTGGAAGCCGAGAAAGACGCCTGGGTAAAGCTGACGGCTGCCATGGCTCAGGTGCTGGGAACCGCTTAGGAGTGGAAGCATGCTCAGCGATATCGTCTTTCGGCTCCGTTCCTTGCTTCGCCGCAATAGAGTAGAAGCGGAACTCGATGACGAGCTCCGCTTTCACTTCGAAAAGCAGGTCGAGAAGCACATTCGTTCCGGGCTGACACATGCCGAAGCCGTGCGCCGCGCTCGCTTGTTTTTTGGCGGAATGGATCAGGTTAAGGAGGAATGCCGCGACGCGCGCGGCGTGCAGCTACTCGAAACTTTAAGTCAGGATATTCGTTACGGCTGGCGCGTGCTGCGCCAGAAGCCCACTTTTACGATGGTGGCCGTTCTGACGCTCGCGCTGGGCGTCGGGGCCAACACGGCGATTTTCAGCATCGTGAATGCGGTGCTGCTGCGCGCTCTTCCGTTTCCCGAACCCGGCCGCTTGGTGAGAATCTACTTTAATAACCCCGGAACCGGCTTGCACGGCGTTTTATACTCCGTGCCCGAACTGGAGGATCTCAGAAGGTCGGGTGTATTCGAGAACGTGACCGGCGCCGAGCGCGGAAGCATCGATTTAACCGGCGGCGCGGAGGTGCAGCGTCTCGAGATGGTCACCGCCAACTTCAACTACTTTTCCATGCTGGGCGTGACTCCGCAAATTGGAAGGCTGTTTGGTCCGCAGGACGATACGGCGGGGTACGCGCCGTCGGTCGTCATCAGCGACAGCCTTTGGCGGCTCAAGTTTGGCGGGGATCCGAACATTCTCGGCCGCACGATCCGCCTGGATAACGATCCTTATGAGATAGTCGGCGTGCTCCCGCCGGGGTTTCGTCATCCCGGCCGATCGCAATCCCAGGACGTGGAGGTATGGCTGGCCTCCGGATTCAGGGCCGCTTCGGATCCCGAGCCAGTGCGCAGCGCGCGGTCCTTCCCTGGGTCGCTGGGGCGCCTGAAGCGAGGCATCGCGCTCAAGCAAGCACAGGCGCGGCTCACGGCCATGGCTGCTCAAATTCGCCGCGATTTCCCCGCGGATTATCCTGCGCAAGCCCGGTGGACGATCGAAATTCGACCACTGCAGGAAGATCTAGTCGGGAAAGTGAGGCCGATGCTGCTGGTGCTATTCGGCGCGGTCACCCTAATTTCTCTCATTGTGTCGCTGAACATTGCCAATCTGCTTTTGGCGCGCGCCTCGGGGCGGCAACAGGAGATGGCTGTGCGATCGGCTCTGGGCGCGAGCCGGGAGCGAATTATCGGGCAGATGCTGACCGAATCGGTGCTTCTATCGTCGATTGGAGGGGCTGCTGGAATTGCGACGGCCTTCGGCACTTTGCAATTCATCTTGCACTTTGTTCCGCCCAGCATTCCCCGGCTCAGTGAGGTGAACATCGACTGGGAGGTGCTGGCGTTCGCGCTACTGATTTCGCTTCTGACGGGACTGCTGTTCGGACTTGCTCCGGCGCTGCACGCAACGCGGTTCGCATTGTCTTCGGGAATGCCGGAAGGCGCCGGTGGCTCGGGCTACAGCGTCAAGACCGGCCGGTTGCGGGACGCCCTGATCGTGTCGGAACTGGCGCTGGCGGTGGTTCTGATGGTCGGAGCCGGATTGCTGGTGCGGACGTTCGAGGATCTTCTCAAGGAGAATCCAGGATTTAATCCGACGCAGGTTGTAACCGCCAGCGTGAATCTGCCGTTTCCCAATGATCCGAAGAACGATCCATATCGCACGCTGGCCAAGCAAGCCACTTTCTATCGCGAGTTAGGCCGCCGCATGAATGCAATCCCGGGGGTGGAGCTGGCCGGATTTACTTCCAATCTGCCGGCCTCCGTCAATGGGTTTGCGTTCACCCTGGGTTTCGAAGATCGACCCTCCAATTCCGGAGACGACTTGCGGGCGAGGGACATCCTGGTGAATCCCGATTACTTCAAGGTGATGCAGGCTCCGCTGGTGCGCGGGCGTTTTTTTACTGAAGCTGATGAAGACGAAAGACCGCGTGTCGCGATTATCGATGAATCCACGGCGCGCCGCTATTGGACGGGCCGCGATCCGCTGGGCCGGCGGATTCGGATGGGACAGGGCGCATGGATGAAGGTTGTGGGCGTGGTGAAGGACATCAAACAGGATGGGCTGGACATGGATGGAGTTCCTCACGTCTACGTACCGATGTATCAGGAATGGGATGTGTCGCCGGGCTACGTCTTCCGGGACTTCTGCATTGCGTTGCGGACGCCTCTCGCGAAGAGCGCTTTGGAGCCGGAGATTCGCCGTGAAGTGGCTAGCGTGGATCCGAAGTTACCCGTCTATGACGTCGCTTCGATGAACGAATTATTAGACAGGTCGCTCGCCTCGCGGCGTTTCTCTGCCCAGTTGGTGGGCGCATTTGCCGGAGTCGCGCTGCTATTGGCGGCAATCGGAATTTATGGCGTGCTGGCGTATATGGTGGGCCAAAGGTCACGCGAGATCGGTCTTCGGATGGCGCTGGGAGCTACGCGGAGCGACATTCTCCGATTGGTCATGCGAAAAGGCGCTATCCTGGCTGGCGTTGGAGTGGCGGCGGGGGTGACACTGTCGGCATCGGCCTCCTCGCTGATGGCAGGTTTGCTGTACGGCGTTCGTCCCCACGATCCCGCGATTTTCTTGGCCGTGCCTCTGGTTTTGCTGGCGGTCGCACTGCTGGCCAGCTACCTCCCTGGGCGGCGCGCGACAAAGGTAGATCCGATGCTTGCGCTGCGCGAGGCATGAATGCGCAAACTGGTAACGCTGGCGTCGGTGTTTTCCTGCGCTCTGTTTTCAATCGGGCCAATAGCCGCTCAATCGTCCGTTCCCATGACTTTGGTAAAAGCGGGCCGGCTGCTCGATCCACGGACGGGGAACGTGCTTTCGCCCGCGGCCGTGCTTATTGAAGACGGCAAGATCAAGGAAGTTGGTTCGCCTGCGCAACTCGCAGCGGATGCGCCGGCCGGCGTCAAGACCATTGATCTGGGCAGCTCAACTTTGTTGCCCGGGCTGATCGACAGCCATACGCACCTGCTACTCGACGTAGTTGTACCCGCGGAAGCCGAGAGTACGCGGCGGGACAACGGAGATTTTGTTCCGGGGCTGTTGCTTGCGATCGCCGCAATGTCGCCGAGTGAACGCGTGCTGCTGGGCGCGCAATTGGCACGCGAAGACTTGCAGAGTGGTTTCACCACTGTGCGTAATCTCGGACATTCCGGCATTGATGGAGATGTTGCGCTGCGGGACGCGATCAACAAAGGCCGCGTCCCCGGGCCGAGAATTCTGGCCGCCGGACGTAAACTTACTTCGCCGGGTTCGTATATCCACAGTCTCAATCCCGCTCTTGCCGAGTCCATCGTGCATCAGGAATTTCTGGATGTAGACAGCCCTGACGGAGCGCGAAGGGCGGTGCGTGCGGACATTTACTACAATGTCGACCTCATCAAGGTTACGATCGAGGACGACATCACACCGGCCGAAGCAGCGGCCATCGTCGACGAGGCGCATCGCCAGCACTTGAGAGTTGCCGTCCACGCCAGCACCACAACCAGCATTCAAATGGCGATAGATGCGGGCGCAGACTCCATCGAGCATGGCAACGGCGTTACCGACGAGCAACTCAAGATGATGCGCGACAAGGGCATCTTTCTGGACCTGACGCCAACCTGGTATGACGGCCTGGATACGAAGATTCACGAGGCAAGCATAGTGATGTCTCCCGCCGTTCGATCCGCGCTTATCGCCGGAGACGACCGGGCGCGCGAGCGGGCCGCGGCACGGGTTCAGAGGGTATTGAAGTCGGGAGTGAAATTTGCGGCCGGATCGGACATGTGCTGGTTCTATCCGGGAAAAACTCGCGGCCAAGCTACCGCAACCATGTTTGCTGCTTTGCGCAAGGCCGGCATGCCGCCGCTTGATATCCTTCGCGCGGTTACCACCAACGCCGCGGAAATGTTGGGGTGGCAGGACCGCGTGGGTGCGGTTGAGCCCGGGAAGTTTGCCGATCTCGTCGCCGTTGCTGGAGATCCCATCGCCGACATTGGCGAACTGGAGCGAGTTCGATTCGTGATGAAGGATGGGCAAGTGGTGAGGAACGATCTATGAAATTGCTATTGACTGTATCGATGTTTGCCGCTGCCGCGTTAGGCCAGAGCGCGCCTCCGTTAACCATAGCTTCCGCCGTGGACCGCGAGATCAGCGGCGTTGAAAAGCAGATTTTGGATGTCGCCGAGGCCATGCCGGAAGATAAATTCAACTTCTCTCCGGAGAGCTTGAACATTCCAGGCGGCGGCTACAAAGGTGTACGCACGTTCGCCGAACAGGTGAAGCACGTCGCCGCTTCGAACTATGC
>JBEKJJ010000245.1:0-11563 GCA_050011295.1 Bryobacteraceae bacterium | reverse complement strand
CAGCGGGTTTCGGGAGGGATCGGTCAGGACATTTCGTCCGGCCAAATAGAGAGCTACTTGGTACCCTTTTTCCCGGAGTTGGTTCACAACCGCCTGCTCGTCGGCGTTCTCCGGGCGGAATTGCCGGACGCCGTGAAACTGATCGGGGAGAACACGCCCCATGCCGAAGGTGGTCCGGGCCAGGAAGCGGCGCTGGATGCAATCATCGAGCCGGTTGAGCTCGTCGGGTTCCGGCGTAGGCAGGGGTAAACTAAGGTGAGCTGCGAGAGACGCCAAGATTAGTATGCGCATACCGATGTATGCCGCAAGGCGAATTATCCTTTCGAGAATTCTTAATTGGTATGCTTTTCACTATGTTCTCCCGGCTCAATCAGGACCTTCGATTCGCGCTGCGGATGTTCCGCCGGACCCCCGGTTTTACGTTCGTCGCGGTCATCACCATCACCCTCGGCATTGCAGCGAACGTCACGGTGTTCAGCTTCATTGATGCCCTGTTCCTGAAGGAATTGCCGGTGAAGGACGCGAGCCGGCTGGTTCGAATTTTCGGCACTGATCGGAATAAAAACCATCGCGAGTTTTCATATTCCGAATACGCAAACCTGCGCGACCATGCCACCACCATAGACCAACTCGTCACACATTACTCCGCCGCGCCGCTTTACGTGACTGCGAACGGCCAGGCGGGCGAGGTGCAAGGCGCTGTTGTGTCAGCCAACTATTTTCCAACACTCGGCGTGGCACCATCCCTGGGCCGGTTCTTTACTACGCAGGAAGATGCGGTGCCCGATCGCGATGCAGTCGCGGTGATCGGCTATGGCTTGTGGCGCAATTGGTTCGGAGCCGATCAAGCGGTGGTTGGAAAGACCATGCGCATCAATAGCAGGGTGTTCCAGATAATCGGCGTTGCGCCGCGGGATTTTCGCGGCGTCCAGGTGGGGGCCTCGCCCAACGAGATTTGGATCCCAGCGATGATGTTGCGAACCGGTTACCGCTCGTGCGACGCCATCCAGGACGACTGCACCACGCTGAGCATTTTGGGCCGGTTGGCGCCTGGCAAAACGGCGCAGCAGGCGAGCGCGGAGATGGCTGCGTTGGCTGGGCAATTCGCGGCGGCTCATCGCGGAATGGATGTGAGTGAGGGTGCATGGGCAACATCAGCGATCGGGGCACAACTCGGAGCAGGAGATAAGCGGCGCGTGGCGCGACTGCTCTCGGTGACAGCGCTCGCCTTATTGCTCATTGCCTGCGTCAACCTGGCCGGTTTGCTGATGGCCCGGGGCACCACACGGGCGAAGGAGCTTGCAATGCGGCTGTCGCTGGGCGCCCCGCGTGGCCGCATTCTGCAGCAATTGTTGACTGAATCTGTGTCACTCGCCGTCGTGGGCGGCGCGCTAGGGCTGATGCTATCGCTGTGGACGAACCAAATGCTAATTGGTTTTTATACCACCGACTCCGAAGGGTACGCACAGTGGTTTGACATCAGTCTCGATCTCGGAACTGTACTTTACGCCGCCGGCGTTTCGCTCGTTACTGGAATCCTGTTCGGCATGCTGCCTGCGTTCCAAGCCGCGCGGCAAGATACCGCGCCGGTGTTGAAGAGCGAGGCTGATTCCGGCGCATCGCAGCGTGGCCGCAACGTGCTGGTCACGTGTCAAATGGCGCTATCGCTCGCGCTGTTGGTGGGGGCTGGATTGCTGGCGCGTAGCGTAGCGAATATCGAAGAGGGCCAGGCTTTCCATCCACAGCATGTCGCGCTGTTGCGATTGCGGCCCCGGTTGGTTGGCTATACTCCGGAACGGGCGCAAGCGTTTCAACTAGAAGTGGTACAAAGGCTGGAATCGCTGCCGGGCGTGATCTCGGCAAGTCTCAGGAGCGGCGCTGGATTCGCGTGGGCTGGAGGTGAAGGACTTCGGATGTCGCTGCCCGTAGCGCGAACGGTTCGCTGCCAGGAAATCGCACCACGATACTTTGACACCCTTGGTATTCCTTTCATTCAGGGCCGCGATTTCGACGATCACGATCGCATTGCATCCGCACCGGTAACAATCGTCAGTGAAAGCCTGGCGGGGGAACTCTGGCCGGGCGAGTCGGCGTTGGACCGCGCCATTGTTCTTGAAAACAAGGCCTATCGGGTGGTTGGGGTGGTAAAAGATTCGGAGGTGCGCAGCGTGGAGCAGTCTACGGTGCCGATGGCATTTGTCTCTTATTGGCAGGACGCAGGGTCCACGGATTCGCGCATGTGCATCCGCGTGGCAGGCAATCCAGAAAAGGAGCTGGGGCGCATCAAGGCGGCCATCGCCAGCGTCGACCCGAACGTGCCGATCACGGAAGCGATGCCGATGATGGCGCAGGTTCGGGGCGTGTTCACGAATGTCCGGATGGCCAAGAGCGTCCTATTTTGCGCGGGCGGTTTGGCGTTGCTGCTGAGCGGAATCGGACTCTATGGTGTGCTGGCATTTGTGGTAGGGCGGCGGACTCGGGAAATCGGAATTCGCATGGCGGTCGGCGCACAACCGCGCGAAGTGATGACGCATTTTCTCAAACAGGGACTGTTGCTGGCGGCGCTGGGATGCACTGTAGGACTGGTGTTGGCCATCGCGACTACTCGATTGCTGTCTGCGTTCCTTTATGGAGTAGCAGTGAGGGATCCGGCATCATTTTTAGTAGGCGCGGTGGTTTTGTTGGTGGTCGCGGTGGCGGCTACGTACCTGCCTTCGCGTCGCGCGGCCCGAGTGGACCCGATGGTTGCGCTACGGCACGAATGATGCGACGCTAAATGTCGTAGTACAGCGCGAACTCGTACGGGTGCGGGCGCAGCCGGATGGCGTCGGCCTCGTTGCGGCGCTTGTAGTTGATAAATGTTTCGATCAGCTCTTCGGTGAAGACGTCGCCCTTCAGCAGGAACGAGTGATCGTCCTCCAGGCATCCCAGCGCTTCTTCGAGCGAGGCGGGCATGGAGGGCACCTGCTTCATTTCTTCCGGTGAAAGATCGTAGATGTCTTTGTCCAGCGGCTCGCCCGGATCGGTTTTGTTCAAGATCCCATCGATTCCGGCCATCAGCATCGCGGCGAACGCCATGTAGGGATTCGAGGATGGATCCGGCGGCCGGAACTCCACGCGCTTGGCTTTGGGACTGGCGGAATACATCGGAATTCGCACGGCGGCCGAGCGATTACGCCGCGAATACGCGAGATTCACGGGAGCCTCATAGCCCGGCACCAGGCGCTTGTAGCTATTAGTAGTGGGCGCGATGATGGCGGAGAGCGCTCGGGCGTGCTTCAACAGACCGCCGATGTACCAGAGCGCCAGTTGGCTGAGGCCAGCGTACATGTCGCCGGCGAACAGCGGCTTTGAATCTTTCCACAAACTCTGATGGGTATGCATGCCGCTGCCGTTATCGCCATAGAGTGGCTTGGGCATGAACGTTACGGTTTTGCCGTATTGATACGCGACATTGCGGATGACGTATTTGTACAGCATCATGTTGTCCGCTGATTTCACCAGCGTGTCGAAGCGTTGATCGATCTCGCATTGGCCGCCGGTTGCCACTTCATGATGGTGGCACTCGATATGGAGGCCGCAGCGGATCATGGTTTCCACCATTTCGGCGCGCAGGTCTTGATAATGATCGGTGGGCGGGACCGGGAAATAGCCTTCCTTGTAGCGCGGCCGGTAGCCCAGGTTGTTCTCGGCGCGGCCGGAATTCCAGCGGCCCTCTTCGGCATCGATGAAGTAGTAGCCCGAATGCTGATCTTGATCGAAGCGCACATTATCGAAGATGAAGAACTCGGCTTCGGCGCCGAAATAGGCCGTGTCGGCGAGGCCGCTGTTCTTCAAATACATTTCGGCTTTGCGAGCGATCCAGCGCGGATCTCGCTCGTAGTGCTGGCGAGTGATGGGGTCGATCACGTCGCTGGTCATCACAAGAGTTCGAATTTCGCCGAATGGATCGATGTGCGCGGTAGACGGGTCGGGAATGAGAAGCATGTCGCTCTCATTGATGGCGGCCCAGCCGCGAATGCTGGAGCCGTCAATGCCGAAGCCGGCTTCGAAAGAATCTTCGTCGAGCTGGCTGATGGGATAGGAGACGTGCTGTGACAAGCCGGGCAGATCCGTAAAGCGCAAGTCGAATTGACGGACTTCTTTTTGCTTGGCGAACTCGAGAACCTCTTTGGGATTCATGTCTGGGCCAGCATAACATGTGCCGGGGCGATACGGTGTTTCCCGAAAACGGACAGCGACTGTCCGACCGGCACGCCAGCATAAGGACTTACGGTGGAAGTCGAGTTGCGGAAATCACTTGACCATGCCGAGCGTTACTCAGGATTTTCGATTTGCCCTGCGCCTCTGGCGCCAACGTCCCGGATTTACGGCGGTGGCGCTGTTGTCGCTGGCGCTCGGGATTGGGGCCAATACCTCCATCTTCAGCCTGATGGACGCGCTGATGCTGCGCAGCCTGCCTGTGAAGCATCCGGAACAATTGATGCTTTTCGGGTCGGGCCGGACGTCCGGAGTGATGGACGATTTTCCGCAGCGCAGTTCGGAGCTGTACTCCGAGCCTTTCCTCAAAACCGTGCGCGAGAAGAACGATGTCTTCTCCGGTATCGCCGCATTGGAAAGCATGCCCGAGAACGTGCATGCGCGATTTGCCGGTGCGAACGCCGAACTGGAACCGATGCATATTCGTCTGGTGTCCGGCAATTATTTCGCGCTTCTGGGGGTTGGCCCGGCACTGGGACGCGTGCTGGCGGAGTCGGACGACCAGAAGCCAGGCGGGAATCCCGTGATCGTGATGAGCTACCGTTTCTGGCAGCGGCGATTTTCGAAAGACGCGGGCGTATTGGGACGGGCCGTCACATTCAATGGAACGGCGCTCACCGTTATCGGCGTGGCGGCGCGGGAGTTCTCGGGTACGGTGGTGGAAGAATCGCCGGATTTCTGGATTCC
The DNA here is from genome assembly GCA_050011295.1 of Bryobacteraceae bacterium. Classification (GTDB taxonomy): domain Bacteria; phylum Acidobacteriota; class Terriglobia; order Bryobacterales; family Bryobacteraceae; genus Palsa-89. The sequence goes on along the minus strand of JBEKJJ010000245.1, from coordinate 6,616 downwards.
GCTGTCAATGCAGGCGCAAGTGCAGCCTTGGCTCGGCGATCCTCGCGGCACATTGACGCAATCCTTGTGGCTTACGGGGCGATTGAAACCCGGCGTTAACCCTCGGACGGCGCAAGCGAATGCGAACGTGGTGTATCAGCAGTGGATGCACCAAGTGGCGGGAGCGTCGCCATCCGCCGAACAGATCGAGAATATGAAAAAGGCCCGCATTGAGCTGCACCCGGCCGCCAACGGAATCTCGGGTCTGCGCTGGCAGTTTTCAGATCCGCTCAAGATCCTGATGGTCCTGGTGGGCGCCGTGCTGCTGATCGCTTGCGTGAACATCGCGAATCTGCTGCTGGCGCAGGCTACCGGTCGGCAACGGGAGATTGCGGTGCGGCTGGCGCTGGGTGCAAGTCGGCGCAGGCTGACTAGCCAGTTCCTGGCCGAGAGCTTGATGCTTTCGCTTTTGGGTGGAGCGCTGGGCGTGCTGATCGCCTGGTGGGGCGGCCAATTGCTGCTGACGCTGGTGCAGGCCGGTCCTGATCCGTTGCCCATTCAGGTGGGGCCGAACGCGCGGGTGCTGCTGTTCACATTCGGTCTGTCGCTCGTAACTGGAGTGCTGTTTGGCTTGGCACCGGCGCTACGAATGACACATCTCGACCTGGCGCCGTCGCTGAGAGAGGGTAAAGGAACAGCGCGATCGCAAACACGCAGCCGGTTGGGGCAATTGTTAGTGGCCGGGCAGGTGGCGCTGGCGTTGTTCCTGATGATCGGAGCCGGACTGTTCGTCCGGACCTTGCAGAAGCTGGAACAGACCGGTCCTGGATTCGACGCCGCGCGTGTCGTCCTGTTGAATTTGGATAGCGACGCCAGCAATTTCAAAGGTCCGGCTGTGGAGAAGATGCATCGCCAGTTGGAAGAGCGGCTGCGCGGATTACCCGGCGTGCAGGCCGCCAGCTTTTCGTCGTCGTCGAACTTCAACGAAGGCCGTTGGGTGGTCCGGCTATGGCCGGAGGGAGTGCAGCTCCTGGCAGCCAATGGCAAGCCGGCCGACGGAAATCAAGTGGGCTCGGAATATCTCCGTGCGTTGGGAATGCCGGTGGTGATGGGCCGCGGGTTTGGGCCGCAGGATACGCCGCAATCGCCAGCGGCGTTGGTGGTGAATGAGACACTAGCGCGAGCTCTTTACCCGGGCGTTTCACCCATCGGGCGCCACGTTGCGATGGAAGGGGATAAAAGGCCCGATCTCGAAATCGTGGGGGTGGTGAAAGACGCCAAGAACCAGAGTTTACGCGATAAGCCGCGAGGGATGTTCTTCATCGACTTGGAACAGGGCAAGATTCCCGACACCTTCAGCGATCTGGTAGTGCGCGTGTCCGGAAAGCCCGAAGCGCTGATATCGCAGATTCGGGCGGTGATTCATGCCGTGGATCCGAATCTTGCGGTGTGGGATGTAATGACGTTGAGCGAAGCGGTGGACCGTTCGCTCGGGCAGGAAAAACTGCTGGCCAAACTCGCGAGTTTCTTCGGCGCGCTGGCGTTGCTGCTGGCTTCCGTCGGGCTTTATGGCGTGATGGCGTATTCAGTGGCACGGCGCACCAACGAAATCGGGATTCGGATGGCGCTGGGCGCACAACCAAGCGCCGTGCTCGGAATGGTGCTGCGCGAATCCGTGCTAGTTGTTGGATTGGGATTGATGGCCGGAATTCCAGCGGCGCTGGCCTGCGGACGTTACGTGTCGAGCCAGCTCTTTGGACTGGCGCCGAACGATCCGGCTACCATTGCCAGCGCGAGCGCGGTGTTACTGGCGGTGGCGCTGGTAGCGAGCTTCCTGCCGGCGCGGCGTGCGGCGATGCTCGATCCATTAGCGGCTTTGCGCGAGGAGTAGCACGTATTCCGCTTTGGCTTGCTTGAGAATCGGGAGGTCGGGGTCGGCGTCTTTCCAGAGCGTGAGGAAATCCTGGTAAGCGGCTTTCGCCTTGGCTTTGTCTCCCGACATTGCCAGCGCTCGGCCCAGTTGCAAGTGCGCCAGTGCTCCAATGGGATCGCTGGCCACGATTCCGCGATGATTTAGAATCTTCTGAAATTCCGCGGCGGCTTGGGCGCTTTGTCGAGCGGCCAAATAAGCGAGCCCACGCACGTACACCGGATATAGGGCCCCGAAATTACCGTGTATGGCGCTGCGCGGCTCGCCCAGCTCGTAGGGAGCGGCTATTTGTAGCAGTTCGATAGCCTTTGAAGGCTCGCCATGGTTCAACGCGAGACGGGCGCGAAGGGCCGGCAGGTAACTGAATCTTACGGACGTATCCTCTCCGAAGCGTCTCTCCAGATCAGTGGCGAGTGCTAGAGACCGGGAAGAATCTCCCGAAAGGGCCAGTGCAAAGGCCGCGCCGTACTCCACATACAGCTCCTTGGAAAGCTCAAGTGCCGCCATCACGCTACGCCTTGCGGCCGGCCCGTTCCCGAAAAAGGCTTCCCGCAGTGCTGCCGCGGTTTCGAAGAGAGCCACCTTTTCCCGTTGGCCCGACTGTTGAGCCAAGTCCTCTGCGACCTGTGACATTCTTCTTGCCCGTTGCAAGTGACCAGAGTATCCCAAGACCAAAGCCTCGCGGTTGGAAATATCGTCTTCCGCTTCGGATTTTCTCTTACCCAGCGCCACTTCCCGTTTCATTCCTGCCTGGTCACCTTTTAGGAAAGCGATATCGTATCGATCAAACAAAAGATAAGGGATTTCCAGTTTGTGCTGGGAGGCTCGCTGCAGGGTGTCCTCGGCTTCAGGGAGGCGGTCAAGGTATTCGTAGCTGCAAGCAAGAACGTTATACCCGATGGCAAAGTCCGGATTGAGCTCGATGGCTTTCTTGGCTTCCTCCACCGCCTTGTCATACTTACCGAGGGGCTGGTAGACAATCCGCGCTAAGAGATTGTGGGGCTGGATATCGCGAGGATAAGTTTGGGCCCACTCCTCACAGGTCTGTTGCGCCTTTTCCAAATTGCCTGTCACCTGCAGATGGTAGTTAGCCGTGATAAAGAACTTCTCTGCGTCACTGACGCGGTCGCGCAACTGATAGGCTTCGCTGGTGCTCTCCCTAGAGAGAGCAGGCTCTTCACTACCGCCGTACATTCGGCCCAGCGCCGCATGCGCCATCGCGAACTTGGGGTCGATCCCAATGGCGCGCCTGAAAAAGGGCACAGCGGCGACATCGCCTTTCGTGGCGACTACCTTCCAGGCCGCGCTATAGGCTTTCAAGGCGTCCAGCGAAGGCGTTGTGGCCTCGGGGAGCGGAGTGTCGTGCATTTCGACTGCGGTGAGCGATTCGCCGACCCGCGTTCTGAATTTAGTCGCAATTTGGCTCAGAGCTTTCAGAACATCTTCTTTTTTGGCCGCTTGCACCTGCTCCTGATCGAGTACGTCTCCGGTGCGGCAGTTCTTAGCGGTTAATCCCAGAACGTATTGGGTTCCGAGGCGTGCGATGGATCCTTCCAGCGCTGCGGCACTGCTGGTTCGCTCGCAGACTTGCTGCGCGAGATCAGGAGTCAGCCTCGCATCCGCCGGCTGGACCATTAGGCGCAGCTCTTTCTGGATACGTTCGTCGGAGACCAAGCTGAGAAAAGGCGACTGCCCAAGCTGTACCGCCAACCCTTGACGAAGCGTGCCGTCAAACACGGGGTCGCCCGTCGTATTTGTGAAATCGGCCAGGACGATGGTGTCCTTGTCAGTTAGTTTTGGCGTGCGGTGAAAATAGAAGTAAGCTGCTGCGGAGACGGCCAGCACAGCCGCGACCGCGGAAACAATTACCTTCGGGCGTTTTGCGACGGCAGTTGAGCCTAGCGTGGTCGTACTACTGTGGACGCGCCCCGAATCCGAGTCCCGCTTCAAACGCTTGAGGTCAGCGCGAATTTCCGAAGCGTGCTGGTAGCGGAGCTCGCGATCCTTTTCCAGGCACTTATCGATAATGCGCTCCAGCTCGGCGGGCAACTCGGGGTTCAGCCGCACAGCGGGCGTCGGAGCGCGGTTGAGGATGCAGTCGAAAATGGTAGTTGAGTTTTCCCCACGAAAGGGCAACTGGCCCGTGGCCATTTCATACAGCACTACGCCGAACGAGAATAGATCCGTGCGCTGATCCAAGGGTTTCGCGCGGACTTGTTCAGGCGACATGTACGACACCGTCCCCAGGATGCCTCCAGGACTGGTCAGTTGGTCTTCGAGGGTGAGCATCGGTCCCGCCGTTCCGCGCGCGTCTGCGCGATGGTCCATGACGGAACTGACTTTCGCCAATCCAAAGTCGAGAACCTTGGCGTGACCGCGTTTGGTGACGAAGATGTTCGCGGGTTTGATATCGCGATGGATGATCCCGGCCGAATGAGCGGCCTCCAATGCGTCGGCGATTTCGATGGCTAACGAAACCAGAGTTTCGATCTCTAGCGAGCGGCCTCCGGTCGCAGAAGCGATGCGATGCTTCAGCGTAGTTCCATCCAGGAATTCCATCACGATGAAGGACAGTTCGCCGGCTCTGCCGATCTCGTGGATGGTGCAGATGTTGGGGTGGTTGAGAGACGAAGCCGCCCGCGCCTCGCGGCGAAAGCGTTCCAATGACTGCGCGTCCTGGGCCAATTCGTCGGGCAGGAATTTCAAGGCCACAAAGCGGCCCAGCTCGAGATCCTCAGCCTTGTACACCACACCCATCCCGCCGCCACCCAGTTTTCCGCCCAGGCGGTAATGGGAGACGGTAGCGCCGATCGGAAGATCGTTCCCTTCGTGCGACAGCCCCTCGAGCGCCCACGTGGCCACTTCCATCGCCGGACTCTCCAGGAAACTTCCAGCCTGCTGTTGTGATGCCAGCAGAGAACGGACTTCGCGCTCCAGCGCTTGGTCCCCCGCGGATGCGTGCCGCAAAAAGGCCTCGCGCTCCTCGGGCGGACGCTCCAGCACCGCCTGCAGCAGGCTATCGACTTGTTTCCATCGATCGGCATTCATGGGCTGTCGCGCCGGTCAGTTCGCGCCCGTCAGTTCACGATAAAGCCAAGCCTTGGCCGTATTCCAGTCGCGCATCACTGTAATGGGTGATACCTTGAGCACTTCGGCCGTTTCTTCCACGCTGAGCCCGCCAAAAAAACGCATTTCCACGACTTGCACTTTGCGCGGATCCAAGTGTGCGAGCTCGTTCATAGCGTCATCCAGGGCCACCAGATCCGTGGACCGGGCCCCGCCCACCTGGGCGGCTTCGTCGAGTGAGACATGTTGCATGTCGCCCCCGCGTTTCAGGTTGTGGCGCCGCGCGTGCTCCACCAAAATGCGCCGCATCACCTGGGCCGAGACCGCGAAGAAATGCGCGCGATTCTGCCATTGCATGCGTTTGTAATCCACCAAGCGCAGGTAGGCTTCGTTGACCAGCGCGGTGGTTTGAAGGCTATGCCCAGGGCGCTCGCCTTTCATGTAGCGGCGTGCCAGACGGCGCAGCTCGTGGTAAACGATGGGAGTCAGCTTGTCGAGCGCGCTCTGCTCACCGCCGGTCCAGGCCATCAGCAGTTTGCTTACGTCGCCCAAAGCCGCATCGCTACGATGAGCCGCCTTCTCCATCGCCTATGGGCTGAATTATACCCCGCAGCCCCTGCATGATAGTTTCCGAAAGCATCCTGCGCCTACCTGAATGGAGGCACATATGAGATTGATTTTAGCTTCGACTATCGCGAGCAGCTTGCTCGCTGGTTTTGCAATAGCCCAGACACCACGTTATACGGTCACTGACCTCGGCGCTCTGGGCCCGCTTGGCCAACCGTACTTCATTACCAACAATGGCTTGATCGCCGGCACCGCGGCCGTTTCCGGCGGCGCGGAGCACTCCGCCCTCTGGTACGCGGGACTGAAGGGCGACATCGGCACGCCGGGACTAGGGGGGCAGAATAGCATCGCCTTTAGCGCCAACGAGAGAGGCCAGGCCGTGGGTCTAGCCCAAACTTCTACCGTAGATCCGAATGGCGAAGACTTTTGCGGCCTCAAGGCTCTGCGACTTCCTTCCACCGGTACTACCTGTCTACCTTCTCTCTGGCAATACGGCGTGATGGTTCCACTGCCGACTCTCGGGGGCAACAACGGCACGGCCAACCAGGTCAACCGTCGAGGCGTTGTCGCCGGGTTCGCGGAGAACGCCACGCTGGACCCGAACTGCCCAGCCCCTCAAAAGTTCCAGTTTGAGCCTGCCATCTGGCAACAGGGCGAGATCCAGCAACTCCCAACATTCACAGGGGACCCGGAGGGAGTTGCCGAAGCGATCAACGACAACGGCCAAGTTGTCGGCGCATCAGGTACATGCTCCACCTTCAGCACGAATAACTTGATCAGTCTCCAGCCTCTGCATGCCTTGCTTTGGGAAACAGGCACGGTGACTGACCTCGGCAACCTGGGCGGAACGGCAAAGGGGTTCGGAAATCTCGCATTCAACATCAATAACCAAGGCGAGGTGGTTGGCATTTCAGGCCTGCGCGGCGACATGAACTTTCATGGCTTCCTCTGGACCAAAGCAACCGGCATGCAGGACCTCGGAACGCTTCCGGGGGACGCAAACAGCACCGCTATCGGAATTAACGACAGCGGCGACGTAGTGGGCGTCTCGCTGGATGCAAACTTCAATCCACG
>JBEKJJ010000244.1:0-11988 GCA_050011295.1 Bryobacteraceae bacterium | reverse complement strand
CGGCTGCTCAGGGCGTCACGCTTACCCACCGGCGATTGCCCCTACCACCAAAAACGGCTCGGCGCCGGAGACCACTGCATCGGGCAATGGCGCGTCCGGGGATTCGTGGGACAGATCTTCCTGGCACGCGAAGAATCTGAGAAACGACCGGCGCTTTCCCGATACGTGATCGCGGATGGTTCCCTGCAACGCCGGATAGCGCAGCTCCAGCGCGTCCAGCACCGAGCGCTGTGTGACCGGGCCTTGAATCTCGATCTCTACTTCGCCATTGATGTTGGCGAGCGTTCGAAGATGTCCTGGTAAATATACACGGATCATTCCAGCGTCTGCACCTCGACGGAAAGTACGGCGGGAAGATCCCGGACGATTGGCGCCCAGTTGTCGCCGGCATCCGATGACGCGTACACCTGGCCGCCGGTTGTACCGAAGTACACGCCGCACTTGTCGAGCGAATCCACAGCCATGGCGTCGCGGAACACGTTGACGTAGCAATTGCTCTGCGGCAGTCCGTTGGTCAGCGCTTCCCACTCGTTGCCGCCGGTGCGGCTGCGATAAACGCGCAGCTTACCTTCGGGAGGAAAATGCTCGGCATCGCTCTTGATGGGGACCACGTAGATGGTGTCGGGCTCGTTCGAGTTCACGTCGATCACGAATCCGAAGTCTGTCGGCAAATTACCGCTGACCTCGTGCCAGGAATCGCCGGCGTCATCCGAGCGCATTACATCCCAATGCTTTTGCATGAAGAGAACATTGGGACGCGATTTGTGAAACGCCATGTGATGAACGCAGTGGCCCACATCGGCCGTTGGTTCTGGGATGTATTGGGAGTAGAGTCCTTTGTTGATCGGTTGCCAGGTTTGGCCGGAGTCGTCGGTACGAAACGCTCCGGCAGCCGAAATCGCGATGAAGATTCGGTCGGGATTGGTTGGATCCGGCATGATTGTGTGCAGGCACATGCCGCCGGCGCCGGGTTGCCAGCGCGGTCCCGAGCCGTGACCACGCAGTCCGGGGAGTTCCTGCCAGTTCTGGCCACCATCGGTCGACTTGAAAAATGCCGCGTCTTCCACGCCGGCGTAGACGGTGTCGGGATCTGTGAGCGATGGTTCCAAATGCCAGACGCGTTTGAACTCCCAAGGGTGCGGCGTACCGTCGTACCATTGATGCGTTCCCGCGACGCCCTCGTAAACGAATTTGTTGCCCACCGGCGCCCAAGTGTCGCCGCCATCGTTCGAGCGCTGGATCACTTGGCCCGACCAGGCGCTGGATTGCGACGCATACAGGCGATTCGGATCGACGGGCGATCCTTTGAGGTGATACACCTCCCAGCCCGAAAAATGCGGACCGCTGACATTCCAGCTTTCGCGCTTGCCGTCCGACGTCAGAATAAATGCGCCTTTGCGCGTCCCCACCAATACTCGTACTTTGCTCATGTGTTCCCTTTCTCAGTGTCGTCGATCGCCTGGTATGCCGAAGTCCAAAAGTCGAGACAAACGTTCGGTGGACTCGGGGAAGTCCACGCCCGCTGGGTCAGAAGTATTGTAACCATATCTTCTTGCGGATCGGAATACCAGGATGTTCCCAAGCCGCCGTCCCATCCGAATTTGCCGATTGGTCCGGACAAATCGACGCGCTTGGTGACAACGGATACGCCAAAACCCCAGCCGTGGCTATCGAAATAGCCAGGCGTGAGACCGGACACGGCTTTCTGTTCGGGCGTGAGTTGATCCGTGGTCATCACTTCCACCGTTGGCCGCGATAGGATGCGAACGCCGCCGTGCTGGCCTTTTTCCAGCAGCATCTGCGCGAACGCATGGTAGTCGTCCACTGTGGAAACCAGACCGCCGGCGCCCGATGGAAACACTGGCGGCTTATTCCATTGACCAGTCTCGGGCTGGTCATACACTTCGAGCTTCCCGGTTTGGGGATTGCCGAAATAGCTGGCGGCCAGGCGGTGTAGCTGGGCAGCGGGAACGCTGAATCCGGTGTCCCGCATGCCCAGCGGTTCGAAGATGCGTTCGCGCAAGAACGTCTCGAGCGGCTGGCCGGAGGCGCGCGCGATCAGGACGCTCAGCACGTCGGACCCGGTATGGTACAACCATCGCTCGCCCGGTTGGTGCATCAGCGGCAGCGTGCCCAAGCGGCGGATCCATTCGTCTGGGGCGGGCGTCGCGGGGCTAGGCGGTCCCATGCCGATCTGCAGATCCTTCATGGCTTGGAGGATCGGCGTGTCGGGCGGACCGAGCATTAGTCCGAAGCCCCAGCGAAAAGTGAGCAGGTCGCGCAGGGTGATGGGACGTACCGCAGGAACAGTTTCATCCAGCGGGCCGTCAGAGCGCTTCAGCACATTACGATTTGCCAGTTCGGGCAGCAGCCGATCCACCGGTTCATCCAATCGCAGCTTGCATTCCTCCACCAGGATCATTGCTGCAGCGGCGGTAACCGGCTTACTCATGGAAGCGATCCGAAAGATTGTGTCGCGGCGCACCGGATCGCCACCGGTGGACTGCACGCCGAGCGCATCCACTTGCACGTCACCGCGCCGGCTCACTAACGTGACCATCCCCGGTATCTCGCCGCGATCGACGTAGCCGGCCATCACGTCGTGCATGCGTCGAAGCCGCGCTGGGGAGAAAGCTGCAGTGCTCACGATTTGACCGGTATCCACACTTCGATATCGCCTTTGCCAGTTACGGGACTGAACTCTGGTCCGTAGCGTTCAAAGAAATTCGGGGCACCGTTCACCGGCTGCGCGATTTCGTAATGGGAGCCCGGGAACCATTGCCAGATAGCTTCCATGGTGTCGTACAATTTCGACGCATGTTCGTGATGGACGAAAACGGCGTATTTCTGCGCCGGAATGTTAGTGCGAGTGAATTCAGCGGGGAGTCCCGAGACTGCCTCTACCTCCACGCCACACAGGTAGTCGATGCCGTCGGGACTAAGGAAGCACAGTCCATAGTGCACCGGTCCTACTGCGCCTGGAACCTTGCCATGAGATACCATCCGTTCCCACTGCGCGAAAATGCCTGCCCAAGTTGCGGTGGTGAAGTGGCCGCGCAGTCCTGCGATCAGCATGGCCTGGCCGTTTTCAAAGCGCGGAGCATCAAGTTGTGGCATCGCCGTCGTCATTGTGAACTCCTTAACCTCGCAGACGTTGGTGGATACGCAAATTCTTCATCTGTGGTGAGTTGCAAGGTTTTGGTCTCCTGCCACTAAGTCGAACGAGAATGCGCCAGATCGACAGGCTGAGCGCCAGAATCGTGAAATGCGCCGGGAATTTCTATTACGGGCCGGATTTCGACAGTGCCCCAGCGCCCGGCTGGAATCTGGGAGGCGATGCTAATGGCCTCATCCAGGTCATCGGCGTTTATTATGTAGTAGCCGCCCAGTTGTTCGCGAGTTTCCGCGAATGGGCCATCGGTGACCAGCCGCTTGCCATCGCGCATGCGAATGCTGGTGGCGGTGGAGGTTGGGTAGAGCGGTGCGGTGGCGAGACATTTCCCGTTTCGGGCGAGCTCGCGCGCGTATTCCGCGGATTCTTTGTAACACTCCTCCCGCTGGGCCTGGCTCGGGGCGTTCTCGTCAAGATAAATCAGCATCATGTATTTCATGGTGGTTCTCCATTGGTTAGTCGAACGGCTGGCGCTCGAATCGACAACCTGTTAAACAATTTTCTACCATCGGAGCATGCCCTTGGATTCGGATCAGGCTATTGAGGCGCTATATGGGTCGGATTGGGGCCGCATCGTGGCCACTCTGATCCGCCTGGTGGGCGATTTCGAAGTGGCGGAAGAAGCTGTGCAGGAAGCATTTGCGGCTGCGGTGGACCAATGGCGCGGCGCGGGCGTCCCTGAGTTTCCGCGCGCCTGGATCATCCAGACCGCCCGGCACAAAGCCATCGACCTGATCCGCCGGCGCGCGCGATTCCAGGAAAAAATTGCGGCTCTCGCAGGAATGACCGAGGCTCTTGAGGAGCCGGATTACGATACAGACGAAATTCCGGACGACCGTCTTCGCCTGATCTTCACCTGCTGCCATCCAGCACTCGCGCCCGAATCTCAGGTAGCGCTCACACTGCGAACATTGGGTGGTCTCGAGACCGATGAGATCGCGCGAGCATTCCTGGTGGCGCCCACCACCATGGCGCAGCGTCTGGTCCGTGCCAAGAGCAAGATTCGCGATGCGCGGATTCCCTATAGCGTTCCCGGCAACAACGATATGCCGGACCGGCTGGGCGCGGTTCTCACGGTAATCTATCTGGTCTTCAATGAAGGCTACGCGAGTACGCGCGGCGGATCGCTGGTGCGGACCGATCTGTGCGCGGAGGCCATCCGCCTGGGCCGGCTGGTACGAACGCTGATATCGCCCGCGCCCGCTGAAGTGACTGGCCTGATTGCGCTGATGCTGCTTCACGATGCGCGCCGCGATGCACGGTTGAATGCGGCCGGAGATCTGGTGATTCTGGAAGACCAAGATCGCAGCCGCTGGAATCATCGGCAGATTGCTGAGGCCATGCCGTTGGTTGAGGAGGCTATGCGACAGCCGGGTCCGTATGCCGTGCAAGCTGCCATTGCGTCTGAACATTGCCGGGCTTTGAAGGCCGCGGATACGGATTGGCCGCGAATCCTGCAGCTCTACGATGTTTTGGAGCGAATGCAGCCGTCGCCGATTGTGTCGCTGAATCGCGCTGTGGCTGTCGCGATGGTGGAGGGTCCCCGGGCGGCGCTAGTCCTCATCGATGCGCTGGATGCCGAAGGCGATCTTGACAACTACCACCTGTTCCATTCGGCGCGCGCGGATTTTCTGCGGCGGGCGGGTTCATCCGAGGAAGCTCGGAAAAGCTATGGCAGAGCGCTCGCGCTGGTCACTAATCCGAGCGAGCGTCTGTTCCTGGAACGCCGACTGCGTGAAGTTCAGTGATATTCAAGCGGCGCGCCTGGTTCTATGGTTTGTTCGCCTGCTACGCGCTGGCGGCGCTCGTGTGCGCGGAGCTGCGGCCGCTGTGGCTCGATGAAGTGCTGCAGTTGATCGCTACGAGTTCCCACAACGTGGATGCTTTCATGCAAAGCATGGGCAGCCGCAACCCCGGTGCAGCTCCCTTAGGTTATTTGACGCAACGGCCTTTCGTGCTGGCCGGCGGGGCGTCCCCGTTGTGGGCCAGGTTTCCTTCGGTAGTGTTTAGCATCGCTTCGTGTTGGGCATTGATGCGAATATGCCGCGAGATCAAAATGCCGGACGTGACCGTTCTGGCAACGGTTTTGTTTATGGTGATTCCGCTGCAGTTTCGTTATGCCACCGAAGGACGGCCCTATTCAGAAGCGCTCGCTTTCGGTTTATTGGCTGTCGTGGCGTTTCTGAAGCTATCGGCACGCCCCAGCGTTCCAACGGCTGCCCTATGCGTTCTGGCAATTGTCGCCGCTCTCTACACGCAACCATATGGAATTTTGACCGTTGGCGGGGTGATCTTCTGGGCTGCCGTGACGAATGCGAAGGCCGGGAATTGGAAGCGAGCGGCGCTGGGACCGGTCTTGATGCTGATCGCACTTGCCGCATTCGTGCCCTGGTATCTTCTGGAAACGCGAAAATGGGCAGCGGGAATTCAGGAACACGGTATTCCGGCATTTCACTGGACGCTCGGGCTGTTACTGGACGTCACGAAGGGCATCTCGGGCGACGGCTTCTTATGCTCCGCTGCGCTCATTTTCCTGGCTGTCTTTGGATTCCTCGCGCGGCCCGATTTTCAAGGGCTGCTCTTAGCTTCAATTTTGTTCCCGCTGTGCGGCGCTCTGGCAGGCGATGCTTTTTCGAATTACTTCTTCGCATCCCGCCAAATTCTGTTTGCACTACCCGGATTGGTGATCCTGGCGGCGCTGGGTGTCCTGGAGCTATTTCGAAAGAACAGGGGCGTGGCCATTGCGGCGATGGCGATCCTCGCCGGAGCGGCGCTGCAGAAAGATGTGAGCATGCAAACCGGCTCAAAAGAGAATTGGCCGGCCGCGGCGCACGCGGTAGCGGAGATCGCCCGGAACGGCCGTTGTATCGAAGTGGTTCCTGCCACCACCTTGGAGCTCTACGGCTTCTTTGTTCCAGGTTTAGAGACGAAGGTGTGCACCGCGTCGCCGGTTCAGAGGGGAGCAGCTCTAATCTCGAATCTTTACTCCACAACCGCGGAGCTGATCTCAGCGGCCGACCATATGCGGGAACAAGGCTTTGCGCCCATCCAGACCAGTGCGGTGGGTGGCACTTCGATCACGCTGGAAGATAGACGCTAGAAAAGTGGCGCCGGCGCTTTCGCCTGCGAACCTGCGGTATTCTTTTCTCAGCATGCACCATCCGCCAGACTCTACCCTTTCAGCCAAGCTGGCCACGTCTTATCGCTCGGCGCATTCGCGCTCGCGTGAGCTTTATAAACGTGCATCGGCGGTGATGCCCGGCGGCAACACGCGCCACTCCATCGCCATGGCGCCCTATCCGATCTATGCCGCGAGCGGCAGCGGATGCCGGGTGACGGACGTTGACGGCGACGAGCGCATCGATTTCCTGAACAACTACACCTCGCTCATCCTGGGCCACGCGGATCCACGAGTGACCGAAGCTGTCCAGCGGCGCGTCGCGCTGGGCACGGCTTTTACCATGCCTGCACAGGAAGACGTGGAGCTGGCCGAATTATTGGCCGCGCGGATTCCTTACGTGGATCAAATCCGCTTCTGCAACTCCGGCAGCGAAGCGGTGATGTTGGCAGTCAAAGCGGCGCGTGCTTTCACAGGCCGCCACAAAATCGCGAAGTTCGAGGGCGCCTATCACGGAATCTACGATTACGTGGAAGTCAGCGAAGGTCCGGCGGCCGATGAGTGGGGCGACGCCGATGCGCCACGTTCGGTCACGGAGCCGGGCACGCCGCCGAGCGTAGCTGCGGACGTGGTGATTCTTCCATGGAATCGCTTGGAAGCGTGCCGCGAGCTGATCGAGCGCCACAGGAACGATCTTGCCGCGATTTTGGTTGACCCCATGCCGCTCGGCATCGGCATGATTCAGCCGCGTCCAGGATTTCTGGAATTCCTGCGCGAGGAGACCGCGCGCCATGGGATACTGCTGGTTTCTGATGAGGTCCTCAACTTCCGAATTTCCTATCACGGGGCGGCGCACGCTTTCGGCATTGAACCCGATCTTGCAAGCTTCGGCAAAATCATTGGTGGCGGATTTCCGGTGGGAGCTGTCGGCGGGCCGCGCCGGGTGATGTCGGTTTTCGATCACACCGGCAGCCTCAAAGTCCATCATGGAGGCACCTTCAACGCGAATCCGGTCACCATGACGGCGGGACTGGAAACCATGCGCCAGATGACGCCCGAAGCTTTTGAACGCTTGAATGGTCTAGGCGATTACATCCGCGATCGGCTGACACGCATGTTACGCGACCGCGGCCTGGTTGGCCAAGTGTGCGGGCGCGCGTCCATGTTCGTCGCGCATCTGACCAGCGGAGAGCTGGTGGACTATCGCTCGCTGCGCGGTTTCTCCCGCACCAACCCGGCTTACGGCGCGCTCTGTCACGAAATGCTCCAACGCGGCATGATCATGTCCCCGCGCGGTGTTTTCGGATGCCTTTCCACGCCGATGCGAGAGCCGGAAGCGGATGCTTTTGTCGACGCGCTGGACGATTCTATCCGCCAACTCGGAATTCAATCCTCATAAATGAGCGGACAAAATACAGAGGGCCAAGGGCTGGTCCGCGGCATCGGCTTGATGCAAGCCACCGCGCTCAACATGAGCAACATGGTGGGCGTCGGCATTTTCGTCACCATCCCGCTGATCATCGCGGCCATGGGCGGACCGCAATGCATGCTGGGCTGGGTGCTGGGAGCGATTCTCGCCCTTTGTGACGGATTGGTATGGAGCGAGCTGGCCGCCGCGATGCCCGGAACCGGCGGGACTTATTTATACCTGCGCGCGGCTTTTCAGAAAACCAGGCTGGGTGAGATTCTGCCGTTCCTGTTCATCTGGCAATTTATTTTTAGCGGACCGCTCGAGATCGCCTCAGGTTACATCGGCTTTGCGCAGTACGTCGGATATTTCTGGCACGACATGGGTGTAGCCGGCACGCGCCTGGTAAGCGTAGCAGTGGGAGTGCTGGTGATCGTGCTGCTCTACCGCGGCATCACGGCGATCGGCAAAATGGCGGTGGTGCTCTGTGTGGGAATGCTGGTGACCGTGCTGTGGGTGATCGTCAGCGGGTTCCTCAACTTCAATTCGAAACTGGCTTTCGATTTTCCACCCGGCGCATTTACTTTTTCCACCGGCTTCTTCGCCGGATTCGGCTCGGCGATGCTGATCGCAATGTACGATCTGCTGGGTTATTACGACATCTGCTACGTGGGCGGCGAGGTGCGGAATCCCGAGCGCGTAATCCCGCGCTCCATCATTTACTCTGTGATCGGGATCTCCAGCATTTACCTGCTCACGACGCTTAGTATCATCTCCGTAATCCCCTGGCGCGACGCGATGCATTCAAAATTCATCGCGGCAGATTTTATTGAAAAACTCTACGGCGTCAAGGCCGCCGGATTGGTGACGGCGCTAGTTCTTTGGACCGCCTTCGCCTCACTGTTCGCACTGCTGCTGGGCTATAGCCGCATCCCCTACGCGGCAGCCATCAACGGGCATTTTTTTAAGAGCTTCTCGAAGCTGCATCCCAAGGGAAGATTTCCCTATGTTTCGCTGCTGGTGATGGGCGCGCTCTCCATAGTCGCGAGTCTGTGGCCATTGGATCAGGTGATTACAGCGCTGCTGACTTCGCGGATTCTGGTTCAGTTCATCGGACAGATCATCGCGCTGGATTACATACGCCGGCACAAGCCTGAGATCCCTCGGCCATTCCGTATGTGGCTGTATCCGATTCCGAGCGTGATCGCGCTGCTGGGCTGGATGTACATCTTCGCGACGTCCGGCTGGATTTATGTGGGATTCGGTCTGTTGACGTTGGCTGCCGGCGTGGTGGTTTTCAAGCTTTCTTCCAATCGTGGGGTCGTGCCAGCAGATACGTAAGCATGGGGCTGGGCGAGTCGACCTGACGAAAACCCAACCTGCGTAGCACCGCGATGGATTTTTCATTCGGCGAATCCGTGCGGGCGTATACGCGGGTATGGGCCGTTTCCCATAGGTAGTTGAGCGCGGCTCGCGCAGCTTCAGTGGCCAATCCGCGTCCCCAATAGGCGGGCAGAAGTCCGTGCACGATTTCGATCTCGGGCGTCTCTTCGATACCTCGGAAGCCACAGAATCCCACCAGCGGCTCTTCGTCGGCGGGGTGCAAAGCCCAGTAGCCAATTCCGCGAGTTGCGACGCTTTCAAAATGCGCGCGAACCGCTCCAGCCGCTCGCTCGCGGGTAATCGCGATGTCGTCACAGAGGTAGCGGCGAACATCCGGATCGATCCAAAGCTGGTGCAGTGCATCGACATCGTCCTCAGTCCAAGAGCGCATTATCAGCCGCTCAGTGCGAATCAATGGCAGAGGCATAACGAACCGAAGAACTGAATAACCGAACAACAGCTTACTCGGGAGGCAGTTCGAAATCGATCAGATTGCCGCGGAATCCACGCGTCTTCCAGGCTCCGAAAGCGATCCCCACCAGCATCCAGATCCCGCCCAGGAGTTGTGCGGGACGGCTCAGATTTAGCCACAGCAGCAGGCACACCAGAAATCCGAGCAGCGGCAGGATGAAGTTGGTCAACGCCTTCTTTTCCTTGGCCCGCACGTAATAGTGCATGATGACGGATGCGTTGACGCCCATGAACGCGATCAACGCGCCGAAGTTCAGCATCTCGGCCCCCAGACCGTAGGGGATCAGAAATGCGCCGACCAGCGCGATTACACCGACGAAAATGACATTGTTCCGCGGGATGCCGCGTTTCGGTTCCACCGCTCCGAAGAACTTCGCGGGCAGTGCTTTGCTGCGTCCCATTCCGTAGAGAAGGCGGGCAGCCCCGAATTGCGCGGCCATGCCGGAACCGAAGTTGGCAACAATCAACGTAACTCCCGTTATCCAGCCCAGCGGAACAAGCGTGCGCTTGGCAACGTCCACAAACGCCGTGTCTGAGTTCGGAAACGGCTGCGACGCCGGCCATACCAGTTGCCCGGCGTAGCATTCCATAGCGGATAGAATGCCAATCACCAGGCACGTCAACACAGTGGCGAGAAGAATGTTGCGCCGGGGATTTTCCACTTCTTCCGAAAGTGTGGAGATGCCGTCGAAGCCGATGTAAGTGAGCACCGCGATGGAGGTGCCTCCCATAACAGCGCCGATATTGAAGGTGGCCGGGTCATAAAATGGCCGTGTGAAGAAGGCGACACCATCGTGCGGATTCCCGAAAATATATCGGGCGGCTGCGACGAAGAACGCCAGAACAACCAAACCCATTCCAGTTGCGAGGCCGGCGTTCACTCGCGCCGAAGTCTTGACGCCGCGCAGATTTAGGCCAGTGAAAAGAAAAAAGATCACAATGGCCCACATCCAGGGGCGCACTTCGGGCGCGAAGTTGGATGCCTGCTCGCTGCACCATCGAATACAGATCAGTGGATTCAGCATGTAGTCCATCACCATGCTCCAGCCGGTGATGTAGCCGAGCGCGGGATTGATCTCTTGTCCGACATATGTGAAAGCGGACCCGGCGCTCGGGTAAGCGCGCGCCATACGCCCGTAGCTAAACGCGGTAATTAACATGCCGGCCATGGCCAGCAGCAGAGTAGTCACCACGTGACCGTGGCCGCGGTCGCTGATAACGCCGAACACCGACATGGGCGCCACCGGCTGCAGCACGATCACGCCGTAGAGAATGAGATCCCACAGAGTTAACGCGCGCCTGAGATGCGCGGGCGAAGATGCGGATTTGGCAGGTTCGGTTGAGGACATCTGGAAGCGTCAGTATACACTACTGCACTCTGACACAATAGATTCTTTGAACTTCCCACCGGCAGTAGTCTTCCTCACCGTGGCTGTAGCTCACGCTGGCTCATTCCAGCAAGAGGTGGCGCACACCTACACTACGCAGGACGGGCTGCCTTCGAACGCTGTCGTCTCAATAGCAGTGGTGAATGGACGGGTCTTCGCAAAAACCAGCGATGGGGTCGCGCGGTTTTTCGAAGGCCGATGGTCGCGAGATACCGCGCAGTTTCCTGTGCGCTCGAATATCGAGCTGACCGACTCTCGCGGTAGAGCTTGGTCCGTGCGCGCAGGAGCTGTAATCGCGCCTTATACACCGGCCGATGGATTGCCCTATGACAAGATCACTTCGATCGCCGCAGGCGAGGACGGCGTGATCTGGCTGGCCACGCGGCGAGGCGCCATTCGATTCGACGGCAAGAACTGGGAGTATCGGCAAGGCCTGCGCTGGCTGCCGGATGATGACGTCCGCGCCATTGCGGTGGAGGCCAATGGAAATGCCTGGTTCGCGACCAAGAAAGGCGTCGGAGCGGCGTCGCATCACGCTGGCCGAGAAAGCCAAGTTCTTCGAGGATGAAATCGATCTGCGGCATCGGCGGACTCCGTACGGCTACGTGTTGGGAGTGAGGCTGAAACGTCCCGGCGACAAGACCGAGTGGACGCGGCAGGACAGCGATAACGACGGCTTGTGGACATCTATGTATGGCGCAGGCGAATGTTTCGCGTATGCGGCGACCGGAAACGAGCTGGCCAAGCGGCGAGCGAAAGCCGCCTTCGAAGCGCTTTGGTTCTTGCGAGTTGTAACGGAGGGCGGAAGCCATGCGGCGCCACGCGGTTTCGTCGCGCGAAGCGTTTTGCCAACCAGCGGTCCCGACCCCAACAAAATCGATACTCGTGCGCACGACGAACAGAAACGGCAAAAAGAAGATCGGCTATGGAAAGTGATGTCGCCGCGCTGGCCCGTGAGCGCGGATGGCAAGTGGTACTGGAAAACCGACACAAGCTCAGACGAACTGGACGGTCATTTCTTTTTCTACGCGCTGTATTACGATCTGGT
>JBEKJJ010000243.1:0-11633 GCA_050011295.1 Bryobacteraceae bacterium | reverse complement strand
ATCGCATAAAAGGCCGGGAATAAAAACCAGCGGCACCATATCTCGTTGGCTTCTCGCTCCTCAGCGCTGGCTCGAGCATAAGTAGGGCGGTTTGGCTGCCGGATTGTCCCGGCAAACCGGGTTAGGCTTATGTTGAGCCTGCACGGTGACCGAACCGAAGTTGAGCGTGCCGTAGTAAGCGTCGGCCGGATACTGCGCCGTGTAGGTATGTGTACCTTCCTTGATGTCAGACAGAACCAGGGTTGCCAGCGTCTTATTAGCCGACAACCTGGCCGTGCCGACCAGCTCCGAGCCTTCATAGAACCGGATCGAATTGGTGAGCTCCGGCGAGCCTAGCGCCACCAATCCGGGGTTAGAGCTGTAGCTCTTTTTGATAAAGAGCGTGGTCTGGGACATGATCGGCTGCACAACTGCATTCAAGGTGAAGGAGCCGCCTTCCGCGATGTCTACAGCATGCAAGTTCGTGGAATCGCCGGCCGCACCGGCGTCACCGATCGAGATGTAAAGTTCACCAGTCGCAAACGGGAGCCGGTCGAGTGAGCAGGGATAAGCCTCGGACGGGGAGCTGATCGATGTGGCGGTCGAATAGGAATTCGAGTCGAGAATCAGCTTGGAATTCCCGACGGTTTTTGTCTTGGAATCTAATTCGTTGAAGAATGACGGGTAGACGTTCGTTTCCGTGGCGACGCGATTTCCTTTCGCCATGATCTCCGCCACCGAGCTGCCGCCGGACACGAGGTCATCAAAGACGACGTTGTCGAAGGTCACAGTATTGATGTAGCCAGGAGGGTCTGCCTCCAGGGACACCAGGTATGGATAAGTACCTGGAGCCGGCTGCGAGACCGGGAGCCCGCGCTGCATGGCCGGGAATTGGTGCGTCGGCGCGAGAACGTGGACGTCCTGAAAATGAATCCCCTCCACTGTGGGTAAATTCTGATCTGTGTTGAACGGTATGATCGGAACCAACACGATGGGTTTCACGATGTCCTGGATGCAGACCGACTTGTAGGTCACGTTCCGGACCACAGCTTCAGGTTTCGACTGGCTGGTTTGGTCGAGGTTAGTTGTGATTTGCAGGGCCTTCAGATCGTTGGTCGCGTTGGGCAGAGCCTGCGTGTAACTCTGGAGACCGTATTTTTCCATTAAAGTGGCTTCAGACACACCGTTTACCGTAGTGCCGACCAGGCTCGGTATATCGCCCGTGATGATCGCGTTCTGGACCAACACGTCTTTCACGGGGTTGTCCGGGTCGCCGTTCCCTAGGATCGTGATCCCGCCTTTGCTGTATCCACGGAAGTGATCGACCGTAATGTTCGTGGCGCGGATGTTAAGGACGATCTCCTGGTCCCCGTTTGCGACGGTTGTGTCGTAGAAAGTGATGTTCGAGCCGGTGGTATCAAATCCGTCGGTATTGGGCAGGTTCCATGGCGCTTGGACTTTGGCTCCCCAAACGGTGATCCCGTTGCCTCTTAAAACCACGGTGTGATACGGCGGATTGCGGATCGTGATCTTGTAAATCACAAAGTTGTCGGCGCTCTCGGTGAGAGTTCCCGCGCCGATGACCTTCGGACTCGCCTGTTCGTCGTTGGTGCCATGTTTATCCGTCGTGAGGTCCCACCAGGTCTTTTTGCCGGCGTTCACTCCGGTGAGCAGTGTGCGATTGCCCTGACCATCAATGACGCCATATCCATACAAACCGCTGTTCGAGGCGAACGTCAGGAAGGAGATGCATCCGCGAACCGGCGGATACTGCCCTACCGTGCCGCAAACGATCTTGCCGCCCGGATTCGTTTTCGGACTGGTGTCCTGATAGAGCGCAGGATCACGGGAAGCATAAACGGTTACACCGCCATCGATGATCAAGGACACTCCAGGCGGTATCGAGATCGGATCGAGGAGAAACGAATTCAAAGAGTTGTCCTCGCCCAAGGCTAGCTCCACGGCCTGGCCGGCCGGACAGCTTTTCAGTTTCTCCACCAACGCCGCAGCCTCAGCGCCCGACTCGCTGTTCTGCTCGGTCGCACTCGGACCTACAGTGGGTCCCTCCGAGGAGGATCGAAGGGGCGCGCGGTAAACCGCACAGGTTTTCGGAAAGGTTGGTTCGGTAACATGGCGGGTGTCCTGCGCGAGCATGAGAGTCGCTGATCCGTTCACGATACTGAAGAGCACCATCGAGCATAACCGTGATTTCATAAAGTCCTCTTGACCAAGATTGCTGACACGGATATCAATGCAAGGATGAGACCGCACCGGGACACTGAGAATAAGGCATTTACTCGCGAGGAGATTCTTGAGGCGTCCGGGACTTCCGAAATCTCGGGAATGAGGGTGGCCGCGACTACCGAAGCTCTTGGTCTGGTCCTGGTTGAAAACCTGAACGATATTCCGATTCGACGGCGAATCCGCCAGCTTGAACACGTAGGGTCCCGGCGGGCGGAACCTGTCCCGGCACCTCCACCGGACGGCTAAAAGTGAACTCCGTCTTCTGGTTCCATTCGTCGGCCTTGATGCTCGGTACCGTCGCCAAGACTCCGAGAGAGGCCAGTAACATCAGCACTTTGGATTTGCTCATTTCTCTCGCCCATGGATTTAGTCGGCGACTTCAGGGATTACCGTCAACCTCACCACCTTGGCCAAAAGTTCGAAATGAGCGGAATGCCGCGCTAAGTGTCCGTCATTGCTGGTTCTTATTTGAGACATGCGCCCGCCGGGATACGGTGGTGCACGATCTTCGTCTCACGAACCAGTTGTGAGTTTCTGAGCTATCGGAAATGGCCGCGCCTTTTCCAGAAACAGATACTTGCCAGCCCCAAGCCCGTCAGCCAGAGCAAGGCCGGCTCAGGCACAGCCGCCCTTCCGGCGGTCACGTCCACCTGGAAATCGCCGCTGCCGAGCAGATCCGACGAGGTTTCACTCGCGCCACCAGTCACCTTGAAGTCTCCCCCAAACGCGCCGGGTATCGCCGACGAATCGACCATGACAGTCAAGGCGTCGATATTGTTCAGGCTGTTGCCCGCGTTCAGCGACACAGGCCGGTTAGCGAACAGGAAGATAAAGAACTTGAAATCGTCGACGGACAAGGGAAAAGCGCCGACGGCACTGCTGCCATTGAGAAACAATGTTCCGGAAGTGTTGTTCGTGAGATCGACGCTGAAATCGACCGAACCTCCTGGGGCGACCGGGCCGTCCTGAATAAAAGAAATGCTGATCTGATCAGCGTGCGCGAGAGATCCGAGCAGGGCCAGACTCAGCACGGCTGCCGTTGAGAATAGACGTCGACTTTGCATGTTCGATGCTCCTTATGTTGATAGTACTGACGAATGTCATCTGCGACCCTTCAGTTCTTGGTCAGTTTCGTGGCGCCAACGGTATACGCGAACGTTTCTTCGCGCTGGAATCCAAAGGGCTAGAAGCAGAGCCGTCCCCGATAAAGATATAAGCTAACGAGGTGTAGGAATCCGGCCCGGAGACGTCTATAAACACATTGCCCGAATTTGTTCCAGCTGGTATCACGACGTTCAATTGATAAACACCCGCCAGAGTCGGAGCCAGCCCGGAGTAAGTCACTTGAGCCGGCTGCTGGTCGACGAAGACGGTAATGGAGTTTGTTGTTAGGCTTGAGTTTTTCACCGGGCCGGCGGAGCCATCCGGTACTGGGGGATTCACCGTCCCCAGCCCAGCTAAAAATAGCTGAACAGTTTCTCCCGGCTCAGCCGGTGCGCTCTCCGACACCAGCGTTCCGTTCAGGTGTGTGGCAGCAGCCGTGTAGATGCCGCCGGAAGGGTCGGTGAACACGCCAGGAGAGGTTGTTCCAACGAAGGAGGTCACTGTATTCGAGGCCGTTCCGTTGTTCACTAACTGAATGGAAGCAATTGACGACACCGCGGCCGGGATGAGAAACGACACCTGTGAAGGGCTGACGTAGCTGATCGGAGCCGCCGTCCCATTCACGAACACCTGTACGCCGTTGAGATGCGTTGGAACAGGTACGGAGAAATTCTGAGCGACGCTTGGCGCAAGGTTCGCGCCGAAGAGAGTCACATATTCACCGGGAGAAAGGCTGGCCGTGAAGGGAGCAAAACTTGCTGCGTTCACTACGCTGGCCGGATTGATGTAGACACCGGACTCGACGAATGTCGGCGCCTGCGACGCTACGCTGATTCCCAGGTACGGGCTCAGGCCGACGCCCACGCGAAATTCTCCGTTCTCGCTGAACCAATAGTTTTGAAAACTGTCTGACGAGGTTCCGTCGGCGTGCAGAACGTAGTAATCGGCGTAGGTGTAGTCCAACGCGGTTGGATAGATCAGCGCGTTGATTCGCTGATGACTTACAACCAGCCCGCCCGACGGCCTGAACGACCCATAGTAATTGCTCAGACCAGTAAAGTCGTTAACAATCTGCGTGGTGTCCTGATCGATTCCAGCCTGGTAATAAAAATTGGAGATCTCGCTGTCCAGGAGGCTTGTCGAGGTGGCCCGAACGCCGACGAACATGTTGAACGCAGTAGGTGACCCGCCAAAGAAGAGCCCGCCGTCCGGTGAGACATATAGGGTCTGATTACCGGACAGTAGCGTGGTGTTGCTAAATCCAACCGTCGGGGCGGTGATAGTTCCCACGGCGTTCGTGAAGGAATACTGCACCGAGGGCAGCACCTGAGAAACGGGAAAGTTGCCCTCAGATGCAACATAGCCCGACAGCGCCACATCGCCTAGCGATCCTGAACCGTCCGGATTCAGTGTGCACCAGAAATCCCTGATATCGGTCGGGTAAACAGTTGGCGAATCCATTCCGGCGACATAGTAACCCCCGCTAACGGCGGCAGTGGTAACGTTTGCAGTTGCCGCGGCAGCGATGAAGAGACTGTGAATGCCGGCCTCAGTCCCGCCTCCAATGAAAACCCCCTTGGAGACTAAACCGTAAATCATGTCTCCGGTCAGCACAGGGTCACTCAGAAACCCGAGACCGCTGGCGGCGATCTTATACGTTCCGGTAAACGAAACGGCCGTCGGTGTACCGCTGTTTGCCGACGTATCTACCTGAGTGCCCAGAATCGCATAATCGCCCTTGCCGTCGAACGTGATCGTTCCATAGATCAATAGTCTTCTGGCAACCCTTCCTCTCACCACCGCCGAGTCGTAGACGACACGGCGAAAGTTGTAAGGACCATTGAGAAGAGCGTCTCCGCTTGTATCCCACGCAGCCGTGACCTCAGCAGTCGCGCACCCGGCTGCCAAAGTCACCATTCCGACAAGAATTCGTGTGATTCTCATGTCCGCTCTCCTTATGCAACTGCTGCCGCGGCTCCGATAAACGCCGCTGTAGTGGGGCAGACGACATCCAGGACAACTACCCCTTGTGGGAAGCTGGAATAAAACATCTTTTGGATCAGCCCAAGGTTGGCAAAGAGGTTCTCGAACAGCGTCAAGTGATCGGGGTCGGAAAACTCTGCCGGATTATTAGACGCGTTGACGACAGCAACCGAAAGGTTGACGCTTCCAAATAGCGCAAGCAGCAAATAGCTCAGAGTGTTGTAAGCCACTGAAATCTCGGATTTGGTTTGCTTCAGCACAATATTGATGAAGGAGATAATCGAAGGGATGATGCTGAACGCGAAGTAACAGATTGCCGGGTCGTTCCCGTTAAAGGTGGAAGGGGCGCTCAGGGCAAAAGTAATCAGGCCGCAGACCAGGTCCATTATGCTTATGGGGCTAGCCGGGTCGTTATTGATGGCGTCGTTGATAGCATCCACCAGGCTTCCGAAGATCTGAGCGGCTGCCCAGCACACCACTTGAAATCCTGCCTCGCCGAGGAGGTTGTGCGGCTTAGCATTCGCGGCTGCGCTGTGCGTTGCGCCGACGGTCTTACTGATGATCGTGGCCGGAACTGCAATCACCCAGGCAGCCAGATCCAAGAAAGTGAGAGGCGTGCCGAAAATTAACTGAAACAGTTCCGACAAGACTGGGATCTGCATTCCTCCCGTCGCATAATTGACGATCGTGTCCAGAAGATCCGCAATCACTATGATCACCGATTCGAGAATCGCGTCAGCGACCTTCAGGATAATCACGGCAATGTCGCTCATGATCGTCAGAATGTCGGAAAATGATTGGGTGACGAACTTTGTAGGATCGGTGACGAGAAGCCCGAAGCTGGACGCGAATTGGGTGATCGCGGCGTCGAGGTCAGCCTTGAGTGGAGCTATGGTAGCGGGTATCTGCGTCCACAAGACTTCTGCGACGGTCTGCACCTCAGCGAAGGTCAGTGGGACGGTTGCGTTTATGGCGTTCGCTGAAGCCCTTCCGACGTTGTCCTGGAACTTCGAGTGCATCGACTGCGTTTGCGCATACCCACCGGTCGCCCCCGCCTGGGCGTAGGGCGCCTTCGGATCATTGCCGTTCTGCTGCTGGGATTGGAGGGTCTGGCCGCCGATTGAGCCGATGAATCCTGCGATGGTCTGCTGGATGTCTCCTTCCGCAGTTTGAAACAACGTGTGCAGCGCGGTGGTAATTTTTTGACTATCGGTATTCAAGTAACCTCTGACCTGCTGCTGGAAGTTGGTCACAAAGCCCTTGATCGCGGCCTGCGTTTCCTTGATTGCTGCCCAGTCGAAAATGGCGCTCAGCCATTCGATGGCCTTCGTGATGTCGGAGAAGAGCGTCTTGAAGAAGCCGGTGATAACGGCCGCAGCCTGTTCCAAAGTCTGGACCGTAAACTGGTAGATCTCGCCAGTGATGGCCGTAATCTGATGCGCCACTTCCTCGGCCACCGTAACTGCGATCTGCGCGACCTTTTTCACGCCATTGACCACGTCCTTCACGAAGTCATCGAAGCTCCCGAACCCGCCGACCAGTGGTGGCAGAGTGGGAGTGCCGCTTGCGTAGCTCACGCCCGTTACATTGCCGGTAGTCGGGTCCACTGTGATATTGGTGGTGAAACTCTGAGCCGTCGCTACGCTAAACGCCCGGGATGTGTCTCCCTTCGTGGCCTGGTAGATCATGTTCGCCGTGGTGGCTGGGTAGGAGGAGTACGGGTTGGATCCGTAGCTGGCGCTGAGGGAAGACGCGCCGCCGCTGAGTGTGGAGGAAACCGTCTGCGCCACCTGGTTGGCGTCGACACCGGAAGGCATGATGGATGTCCCATCGAAGGCGGTAGCGTTTTGGTAATCAGTACCCTGAGCGCTGGTAAGCGTGGCCAGGGCGTCGTGGTCGGGATAGACCACGATCGCCTCCCCCTGATTCATAAACGCCGCCCAGATATACAAGGCGGGTGAGGAAATGTCGGTGGCCTGCGAAACAAAGTTCACAGTCCCGCTCGCGTCGGTGGTCAGCCAGACAAAGCCACCCTGGCTGAGCGAGTACGTCTGTCCTCCGGACACGATCGTCACCGCGTCAGTGGCTTCGATGCGAACGCTGGTGTTTGCCCGGGGATTCTTGTTGCCGTCCACCAGTTGAACGACCGTCCGGTAAGCAGGGGTGGCGGGCATATATCCGGATCCGCCCGCGACATAGTCTTCGGCCATGAGGGAGCTGTCGCTGGAGTACCCACGCAACTCGTTGGCCAGGTCGACCCCCTGGGCGAAATACCCCCCAACGGATTGATTAAAACTGACTGTTAAGCAGACGCCATTTTCCACGCCGAACAGATAGGCGGGATTCGAACCGCTCTGGAGATCGTAAACCACCGAGCTCGCTCCTTGGCTGGCCAGATCCGCGGCGTAGACTTTGCCCTCAGGAGTGCACACGATCGCCGCGCCGTGGTCGATGAACAGAGGATTGCTATTCAG
Organism: Bryobacteraceae bacterium; assembly: GCA_050011295.1. GTDB lineage: Bacteria > Acidobacteriota > Terriglobia > Bryobacterales > Bryobacteraceae > Palsa-89. The sequence continues at coordinate 3,849 of JBEKJJ010000243.1, read as the reverse complement.
CGGGTTGGGGTCTAAATTGATGGGCGCCGAGAGCGTTCCAGTATTTATGTTGATCGACCGCACCGAACCGTCGTTCCCGGCAAAATAGATAAAGCCACTGTAGACGACGAGGTTGCCTGGTGTAAGTGTAGGTCCAAGGTACGCAGTCCAACCCGCGGTATAGGGAGGTATAAAGCTGAATTGCTGGATGAAGTTTTGAGTGCCGTCGTTCCCCACCGCGAAAAAGGACCCGCTGCCCACACAAAATGGGCCTGCGCTTAAGTTGGCATCGATTTGTTGGACAACGGTGATACCCGTACCGTTTGGAGTGACGACAAACACTTGAGTGTGACTAGCGCCCGTAACCGACGGCGGAGCGAAGCAAAGGAACGTGTTACCGGAAACTTGGACGCTCACATTCCCGAAAGACCCGGCGCCGAGATTCCCGGAGAATACGGTGGTTGCAGTGTTTCCATCGATGACTTGAATGGCGTTCAGATTATTGCTCGCGTCAACATACACCAGCGTGTTGTTGTTTATTACCAGAAGGTTGCTGATGACGGGGGAAGGAACGGGAATTTGGCCGGCGGTATAACCATTTCCGTTGACGAGCGTTTGGATGGTGCCGTCGGCGCAGGGAACAGCGATCATGTTCCCGAGCAAGCCCACGGGCTGGCCGAAATTTTGCTCGGAACTAAGAACGGTCTGGGCGCCGCTCTGGTTGATGTAAGTGTCGAGGACGTTGAAAGTCTTAGGATCAGTGGAATTTTGCGTCGTCCCAATGAGCCCGGAGTAGTGGATGCCGTAGGAGGGTCCGAACTGGGGCCCGACGAACTGGGACCATCTCACAACGCCCTGTGTCTGGCCGAGTTTCGGGGGTGGCGATTTAACGGGTGGGCGTCGCGGCCGCGACTGCGCCAACCCCTGGGACGCAAACGCCCCCAGGCCGGCAATCCCGGTGAGTACTCCCAACGCATCGCGCCGGCTGAGATTGATATTCAGCCGTGCCAGATCGCTCAGACTAAACGCCGGTCCCGGTTGTTTCACAGGATCCTCCAGGTTTGCTGCGTCTTATATTTATCTACCACGGCCCTGGAAAATGCAAGAGGAAAACCAGGACGCGATTGCCTGTTTTCCTGCGGTTAGCTGGGCAAGTAGCCCCAAAGGTCTCGGAAATTTTCGAAATCTCGAAAATTTCAATGGTCAAAGGGAGCCTACCGTTGGTCCACGACAGGGAAAGGGCTGGTTGCCGTCTCTTTCCTGTCAGGTGGCGATGGTGTTGGAGTTGCAACAAGGGCGCTGAAGAAAGGGAAGGAGTGTTGGCATCATGAAAAACATAACCGGCTTGTTTAACCTGCGCGGAGCTGTCCCGCCTTCACCCAAAATATGGGCTACGTATTTAGGTATTGTTATGGGAGCGCTCGGTCTAGCCATGACCGCACCGGCCGAAGACATCACGATTCATCTGCCGCGAAATGCAGCCGTCGCACGAAAAACTGTGCAATATCTATGCGATGCGCAAGCGACCAAAGTTGGCCTGCCGTCCGGTTCGTTCCCCGTGGAGTACATCAACGGCGGCGGGAACAGCCTGGCCGTGGTTCCCATCAACGGAAACCCGCTCGTTTTTTCGAACGTGATCTCGGGTTCCGGCGCACGCTATGCCGCGCAGCAATTCATCTGGTGGGATGCGAAGGGAGTAGTCACGGTGTCTGCCGACACTCTGAACGGCAACGTGCAGTCAGCATGCAAACCCATTCCGCGAAGTGAACCGATAAGCGCAATCTCGCACGGGAGTTCGCGCCTGTCAGAATAAATATGTTCCGGAGCACGGTATTGGTGTAGAATATGTCAACTAGTAAGTGCAAGCCGAACCATTACTCTCGCTCGCCGCTGCGGTGGCCGGCGAGCACGCAACTCAAGCGGTCCTCCATTCCATCGTTCGGGGTTTGGCGCAGCAGCCCGGCGTTGCACTGGCGCGGATTTGGCTGGTGTTCCCCGGTGATGCGTGCGACACCTGTTTCCGTAGGGCTGACTGCCCCGACCAAACTGAATGCCTTCACTTGGTGGCAAGCGCCGGTGGTTCCAGGAATTCTTCCAACGAGGACTGGTCCTTTCTCGAAGGTCAATTCCGCAGGATTCCGTTAGGCTATCGAAAAGTCGGGGAAATCGGGACCACCGGCAGATCGATCCTGATCCCCGCTTCCGCGGACGAGAGTGAGTGGATTGGGCGCAAAGAATGGGCCGAGCGCGAGGCTATTCAGGCCTTCGCTGGCTATCCCCTCATCGCCGACGGAGCGATTTTGGGAGTTCTGGCCGTTTTTAGCCGCGAGGCACTCAGCCAGCAAGATTTTCTTTGGCTGCGAATCTTTGCGGAACAAGTCGCAGTCGCGATTACAAATGCCCGCGCCTTTGAGAAGATCCAGCGCGCCGAAGAAGCCCTGCGAGCGCATGCGCAGGAATTGCAGCGGGTGATTGATATCGTTCCGCAGCACATGTACATCCTGCAGGCGGATGGAAGCTCGGCTTTCTGGAATCAGGCTGCGCGGAAATTCTTCGAGCCAGCAGAACCGCTCGCACCGAAAGAATTCATGTTCAAATACGCCCACCCGGACGACGTCGACAGGCTATGGGCCGAGTTTCAAAGGACAGGCCAAACTGGCGGCGGCGTCGAGGTTGAAGGGCGAATGCGCGGACCCCATGAAGCTTACCGTTGGTTTCTGCACCAGTTCTTTCCATTGCGTGACGAACATGGTGTGATTGTTCGCTGGTGCGGGACCTTGATCGACATTGAAGATCGAAAACACGCGGAGGAACGAACTCTTAACGAAAATGTTGCCCTGCGGGAAGAGATCGACAAGGTGGCGATGTTCGAATCGATTGTCGGAACCTCGCCGGCCCTACAAGCCGTGCTCGCCCGCGTGGCTAGAGTGGCGCCCACCGATTCAACCGTACTGATCACGGGTGAAACCGGCACAGGAAAAGAACTCATCGCACGAGCGATTCACAAACGGTCGACGCGCGCGGACCGGGCATTCGTTAGCGTCAACTGCGCAGCCATACCCAGAGACCTGATTGCCTCAGAGTTGTTTGGGCATGAGAAAGGGGCATTCACGGGCGCTCTTCAGCGGCGCATGGGGCGGTTCGAGTTGGCGGAAGGCGGAACCATCTTTCTGGACGAGATCGGGGAGCTTCCAGCGGAGACGCAAATCGCTTTGCTCCGCGTGCTGCAGGAACGAGAGTTTCAACGGGTTGGCAGCAATTTGTCATTACGAGCGGATGTGCGTGTGATTGCTGCGACGCACCGCGACCTACCCGACGCGATTGGCGCCGGCACGTTCCGGAGTGATCTGTATTACCGCATCAACGTGTTTCCGCTGCAAATTCCCGCTCTTCGTGAGCGGAGGGAAGACATTCGGTTGCTCGTGGAATATTTTATCCACCGTTACGCGGGCAAGACAGGAAAAGATATCCGGAACATCGACAAGAAGAGCATGGATCGCTTGCAATCCTACTCCTGGCCCGGTAATATCCGCGAGTTGCAGAACGTTGTAGAGCGTTCCGCGATCCTTTGCGATTCGGAGATCTTCGCCGTAGACGAAAGTTGGCTGTCAACCGAGGCTCGTCCCAGCCGGGCACTCGCGGATGACATGATGGCTCAGGAGCGGAAGCTGATCGAAGACGCTCTTGCGGAATGCGGAGGACGGGTTTCCGGGCCTTCGGGAGCCGCCGCCAAGCTCCGCATGCCCGCCTCGACCCTGGATTCGAAGATTCGGTCCATGAATATCGACAAGCGCCGCTTCCAGGTGCCTTACTAGCTCGCCACCATCACGCGGTCAGTATCAACGCCCAACGTCAGATCTTGATCGCTGC
>JBEKJJ010000242.1:0-11682 GCA_050011295.1 Bryobacteraceae bacterium | reverse complement strand
CACGCCACGGTCTCGGCACTCGGGGGGCAACTCAAGCGCAACCTGGATATTATCCGTGGCGCCCACTACTCGGTTCCCGCCCGGCAGCTCGAGGCGCTATCAAACGATCCCGAGATCGTGTTCATTTCAGCGGACCGGGCCGTGTTCGCAACTGGCTCAGTCGCTCCCTACACCGGCAATCCCGACTTCGGTTGGAGGACAGTGGGCGCTGACCTGGCCACCAGCGTGTTCGGCGTGGATGGCACGGGCATCGGCATTGCGGTGGTCGATAGTGGCGTCAATATTAATGAAGACTTACAAGATACCCAAGAACGCAGCCGCATCGTTTATGCAGCTAGCTTGATTCCCGGAAGCACCCCGATCGATTTTTACGGACATGGCAGTCACGTGTCCGGCATTCTTGCGGGAGATGGCGCTCAATCATCGGGAAAACAATCTACCTATATGGTGCGAGGGGTTGCACCCAACGCAAATCTAATCAGCCTCAAGGCTCTCGACGACACTGGGGCCGGGACGGACAGCGCGGTGATTGCCGCTATCCAACAAGCCATAGCGCTGCAGAATCAGTACAACATTCGCGTGCTCAATCTGTCGTTGGGCCGGATTGTAACAACCTCCTACGTGAACGATCCTCTTTGCCAGGCCGTCGAAGCGGCTTGGCAGGCGGGAATCGTAGTGGTGGTTGCTGCAGGGAACAATGGCCGGGATAACAGCCTCGGCACGAATGGCTACGGTACGATCACTGCTCCGGGGAACAGCCCGTACGTGATTACCGTGGGTGCAATGAATACGGTTGGAACCCTCACCAGCACCGACGACAATATCACCAGCTATTCGTCCAAAGGCCCAACCTCGATCGATCAAATCGTCAAACCGGATCTAGTGGCGCCGGGCAATCGCATTATCTCCTTGTATCAAGCTGCTTCCTGGTTGGATGTCACTTATCCGGGAAATGCGGTAGCCAAGTCGGTGTACATGAACGATAACGGCAAGTCGGCCCCCGCCTACTTCGAGTTGAGTGGGACCAGCATGGCGACGCCCATGGTGGCGGGAGCCGCGGCGCTAATGATCCAGCAAAATCCGGCGCTCACTCCGGATCAAGTCAAGGCCCGTCTCATGCAGACGGCCACCAAATTTGCGCCCGGCTACAGCACGGCAACGGACCCGGTTTCGGGGATCACTTATACCAGCGAGTACGATATTTTCACAATCGGGGCGGGTTATCTTAACATCCCAGCCGCGCTTTCGAGTAGCGCGGTGTTCCAAGGCGCGGCGCTGTCGCCCGCAGTGACTTACGACGCCGCTAGCGGTCAGGTATTCATCCAGCCGGGCGCACTGTTGGCGGTATGGGGCACCGGGACTGTCTCGCCGACTCTGGCGGTGTGGGGCACGGGAGCCGTATTCGGGACCGTCGCGGTGTGGGGCACCAGCACGCCTCAGGCATTCTCGGACATTTGGGGAAGCCTGGCGGTATGGGGGACTGGCCAAGCGAGTGGCGAGGCAGTCACGATTGCGGTAAGCGGGGACAACTAACGGTGGCGCAGGGCCATGCCCTGCGGGGGTGCGACACTGGAAGTGGAGCATCCCATGAAATTTATCTCGCTTCCTGCGCTGGCCGCGCTTGTCTTTATCCTGGGGGCTTTCGCTCAATCCAATAAACCCGCCCCGAAGCGAAAGGCGGAGCTCGAAGAAGTGATGGCCACGGGCTGCACTGTTCCGAGCGCGAATGCGGGTTGCCTCCTGCTGCAGACTCTGGATGGCAAGACCACGTACAACATCTTCGCCGACGATCCCAAGCCGGAAGCGGGGATCGTCATCACGATCGAAGGCAAGCCCCACCAAGGGACCACGACGTGTAAGCAAGGCATCGCGCTGGACGTTACCAAATGGGAATCCACCGGCGAGAAATGTGTACGCTAGGATAGTTTGCAATGTCAGCGCGTCGGCTTCTGCGCATCGTTCTGAGCTTGTTGATTGTGGCCGTGGTGTGGATACGGGCCGGCCATGAATGGCAGAGCCGGTCCGGATCGTGGCTGGCGGGCGCCATCACGCTTTCCGCGATTCTGATTTTGGTTGTCATTGCGGATATTACGGGCGCTCTCCAGAAGTCGCGGCGGCCGCGCGATGAAGTGCCGAAAAGACCGTTAGGGCTGGATACTTAATCAGGGCAGAGCTTCCACCACCCGCTCGATATCTTCTGGAGAGATATAAAAGTGCGGTGAAAAACGAACCCAACCCTGGCGCGGCGCGGCTATGATCCCACGTTCCTTCAACTCATGCACCACTTGCCGGCTATCCATGTCGGGTTTGTGAACCGCGATAATTCCCGCTGCATTTTCGGGCGTCCGGTCTCCTAATAATTGATAACCCTTGCGGATAGCCCCTGCGGCCAACTGATCGGTCAAGGCCTGGACGGCGGGAGCAATGCGCTCAATCCCCACTTCCAATAGAAATTCGAGCGACGCGCGCAGCCCGTAGCAGCCGATGGTATTCAGCGTTCCGCATTCATAGCGCCCCGCGTCTGGACGCAGGGTCAGGTCTCGCGAAGAATAATCGTGATAGCCGGCTACGTTGGTCCAACCGAACTCCATAGGGAAGATGGAATCCTGACGGCTTTTTCGGACGTACAGTATGCCGCAACCCTCCGGTCCCAGCATCCATTTATGGCCGTCGGCGGCTAATGCATCAATGTGGGCCGTCTGGACATTGAGAGGGAACGCGCCTAGCCCTTGGATCGCGTCCACCAGAAAAAAACAGCCGTGCCGGCGGCAAATCTCACCGATCGCGTTGATATCGGCGCGCAAGCCACTCAGGTATTGCACGAAGCTGATAGCGAGAAGCTTGGCGCCCTGGCAGGCCCGATCAATAACCTCCAGCGGGTCGGTCACGGAAAGCCAGTCGACAGAGGCCCGATGCTCCTCCAGGCGTAGCCAGGGGTAGTAGTTGGAGGGAAACTCCTCACGGAACGCCACCACGCGGTCGCCAGGATGCCACTTGAGGCCCATAGCAACGGTCGCAATGCCCTCCGATGTGTTCTTGACAAGGGCGATTTCGCTGCGGTCTGCTCCTATCAGGCGGGCAGCGGCAACCCGAAGTTTCTCATAGGTATCCAGCCACTTGTCATAATGGAGAGAGCCGTAATCGAGGGCATCCTGGGCTAGCGCCTGCATGGCTTCGGCGGTTGGCCGGGGGAGCGGGGCAACCGCGGCGTGGTTCAGGTAAATCAGGCGCTCGGTGACAGGAAACTGGTCGCGGTAGTGCCGCCAGAGCGGCTCGGCGGGGACTGGTTCGGCCGAAGATTTTTGTTCGAAACCCATTAGAACTACTATACGTTTAATGGATGGAGTTCTATACTGGTTCCTAGGAGTGTGTTCGCATGAAACGCATGCTGTCCGCTAGTTTCAGTCTCCTGGTGCTTCTCGCCATCGCTGTTCCCAACGCCGTCTACGGCGACGATCCCAAGAAAGATCCGGATCAGATCGGTACGCGCGACGTCGGCAAGGGCGTGAACTTCTACTCGCTTCAAAAAGAGATGGCCATCGGCAAACAACTGGCCAACGAAGTGGAGAAGCAATCCAAGATCATTACCGATCCAATAGTGTCCGAGTATGTGAACCGGTTGGGACAGAACCTGGTGCGGAATTCCGATGCCAAGGTGCCGTTCACCATTAAGGTGATCGATGGCGAAGAGGTGAACGCGTTCGCGTTGCCGGGTGGTTACTTCTTTGTCTACGCCGGGCTGATCCTGAAGGCGGACAACGAAGCTGAACTCGCCGGGGTGATGGCGCACGAGATCGCGCACGTGGCAGCTCGGCACGGCACCCGGCAAGCCACTCGCGGAGAAATCGCGCAGCTGGGCATGATCCCGGTGATGATCATGAGCGGTGGTTGGGCAGGGTACGGAATTTATCAGGCCGCCAACATTTTGATCCCGATCGGATTCCTGAAGTTCTCCCGCCAGTTTGAATCCGAAGCGGACATGTTAGGCCTGGAGTACATGTATAAGACAGGCTACGATCCAACAGCTTTTGTGGATTTCTTTGAGAAGATCGAAACGCTGGAAAAGCACAAACCGGGCACTATGGCCAAGGTTTTCTCCACGCATCCCATGACGGACGACCGTATTCGCGCCGCGCAGAAGAATATCCAGGAGCTGCTGAAGGCCAAGCCTGAGTATGTGGTTACTACATCCGAGTTCAATGACGTGAAGGCCCATTTGCTGGCCATGCACAATCGCCGCAAGGTAGATAAGACCGAAGATCCGAACAAGCCGAAATTGCGCCGTGCGCCAGGATCTACCACTGGCCCGATTGACCCGGATGAAGACGGTAAAACACCGAAATCCGATAGCGACGAGCGGCCGACGCTGAAGCGCAGTCCGGGATCATCGTCCAATTAGCCCCGTAAGCCTATAAGCTAGCCCCGCGCATAAGCCAGGGGATGGAATTTCTTTCTATGCGTTTACAGAATGAAGGTTTATACTGTCTCTAGGAGTGCCGCATGAAACGCCTCTTTTCGGCCAGCCTTAGCCTGATGGTTTCGCTCGCCATCATCACACCGAAGGCCGCCTTCGCAACAGACCCCAAGAAGGATCCCGATGAGATCGGAAACCGCAACGTCTCGGGGACTGTGAACTTTTACTCGCTCGAGAAGGAGATCGCCATCGGTAAGGGGCTGGCGCAACAGGTGGAGAAGCAGGCCAAGATCATCAACGATCCGGTGATCTCGGAATACGTGAATCGAGTGGGCCAGAACCTGGTGCGAAACTCCGACGCTAAGGTGCCCTTCACCATTAAGGTGATTGACAGTGAAGAGGTGAACGCATTCGCGCTCCCCGGTGGCTTCTTCTTCGTAAATTCAGGCTTGATTCTGAAGGCGGACAGCGAAGCGGAACTGGCTGGCGTGATGGCGCATGAGATCGCGCATGTGGCGGCGCGCCACGGAACCCGCCAGGCAACTCGAGGCGAGATCGCGCAACTGGCAACCATTCCGCTGATCATCATGACCTATGGCACCTGGACCGGCTACGGCATTTATCAGGCGGCCAGTATTCTGGTCCCGATCGGGTTCCTGAAGTTCTCGCGCGGCTTCGAATCCGAAGCCGACATGCTGGGTCTGGAATACATGTACAAGGCTGGGTACGATCCAACCGCGTTTGTGGACTTCTTCGAGAAGATCGAGACCATGGAGAAACGCAAGCCCGGAACCATGGCCAAGGTTTTCGCTACTCATCCACCCACAGACGATCGCATCAAGGCTGCTCAAAAGAACATTCAGGAAATCCTGGTGGCCAAGCCCGAGTATGTCATTACCACGTCCGAATTCAACGACGTGAAGAACCGCATGCTGGCCATGCACAATCGGCGCAAAATCGATACGGCGGACCCCAACAAGCCGTCCTTGCGCAGGACTGCCGGCTCGTCCACCGCTCCGATCGACGCGGATGATGACGGCAAGACGCCCAAAGCGGACGAAGACGAAAGGCCCACGCTGAAGAAGCGGCCGTCGGACTAAGTTCAGCAGATCAGACACACCCATTCCTCACGCTTCCGGGATTCCTTTGGCGAGAATCCCTCTGGAACATCCCACTCCGGGAACCCTGTGAGGATTAGTACGGAATCCGGCTTCCGGATGCGCGCGAATTCGGCGGCTAGTTCTTCGATAGTGACGGAATCGATGTTAGCAATCACTACGTCAGCCCATCCCGATCGAATTGCGCCGGCGGAACCTACAAAGAGCGGAGCATTCGAGCGCTCGCTGGCGATTGCGACCGCTTCGTGATCGAGATCGCAGCCGATCACAAAGCCCGCCCCAACCAGTGTCGCCGCCGTGGCGAGGATGCCTGAACCGGTGCCGACATCCACCACCCGGTCACCCGGGCGCACATGTTGTTCAATAGCCTCGAGCGCGAGCTGCGTGGCAGGATGCCGTCCGGTCCCGCAGGCCATTCCTGGAAAGATAGGGAGCCGCAGACGGCCTGGTGGGGTTTCGATGTTGTCACACCATGGCGGGGTTAGAAAGAATCGCTGACCGGCCAGAATGGGGGGCCAGGCGTCGCGAGTCGCCTGCGCCCAATCAATGGTCTCTTCCTCCCGCAGCTCCGGAGCATCGGAGGCGAAACGCTGCGCCAGATTCAGGTCATCGAAGAAAGCCCGAATCCCGCCGTCTTCTTCGACAATGCCGCTCGTGCCGCACTCCCACAACTCGGCGATCAGGAGCTCCTCGCGGTCAGGGGATGGCCGGAAGAAAAGAGAGTACATCCAGCTAGTAGGGTAAGCCTCCGGCTTGCCCGGGGACAAGCCGGAGGCTTGTCCTATGCCAACGCTACTTCGAGGAGGCGGCTACTTCGCCGGTTTCTTTCGGTTCCTCCACCGTGACGTACAGAGGCTGTTCCAGCAGGTAGACCTGCTTGCCGGCCGTCTTGATCACCAGTTGCAATTTGCCGGGCTTGACGGAGGGGGGAATGCGGAATTCGATCACATCGTCGGACTGGCTCAGCACTTTCACCATCATGTCGAGCGTGTGGTCGGAGAGATAAATTCCCTCCACTTTGTCACGGCCCAGGCCAACGCCGTGGGCGCGAAGAACGGTCCCTACCTTCCCGCTGTCGGGGGCAACGCTGTTCATTTGGGGCGCCTGCGCCGGCAAGCTTCGAGCTAGCCCCAGGGTGATGACAAGTAGCGAAACAACCATCCATGTTCGCATGTGGATTACGCTCCGTACCTAGGACTTTAAGCTGAGAGCGAATCGATGGCAATGGGAGAGAAGGCTCAAATTAACTAGGGAAAACGCCGTAGACCAGGCACCAAGAATTCGCTTAGGATTCCTACGGGCAGCTCCTAACCCGTAACCCTAACCACAACACTAATCACAACCCCGAACCCTAGCGTTCGGCGTTGAGATGCAAACCCTTGTGGATGGCGTATAAAGCGAGTTCCAGCCGGTCTGAGACACCCAGTTTGTCGAAAATGTTGTGCAGGTGATTCTTCACGGTCTGCTCGCTGATAAACATCTTCTCGGCCATTTCCTTGTTCTTGTAACCCTGGGCGACCAGCTGCACGATTTCCCGTTCTCGCTGGCTCAAGGGCGACCGCTCGCGGGACTTGCCTGAGCCCGAGCCGCCGATCTCGCCCGGCACGGCGAACTGCCGCATCACGGCCGCGGTGGTGTTTGAATCCAGCCAGATTTCGCCGCCATGCACTTTGCGGATGCTTTTTACGATCAACTCCGGCGCGGTCTGTTTCAGCACGATGCCCGAACAGCCCAGCTTCATGGCCTGCACGAATTCGTTCTTGTCCTCGGACGCTGTAAGAACTATTACGCGCGTGCGCTTGTTGGTTTGTTGGAGCGCCTGCAAGGCACTAAGGCCGTCCAGGTTGGGCATGCGAAGATCCAGCAGGAGAACGTCGGGGTCCAGTTCCTGGACCTTGTCCAGAACCTCGCAGCCGTCCGAGGCTTCTCCCACCACTTGAACGTCCTCTTCCAGGCTGAGCAGCTTATTGAGGCCATCCCGTACGATGGGGTGATCGTCGGCAATCAATACGCGGATCACTCCCTTTCTAGCCTCCAAGAGATTTGGACGTACTTCCTTATTCTCGATTGTCGCAGAACTTTCGCTCATGTATAGCCTATCGGCCGCCCGCACTTCGATTCTACAGGGGTACTGGTACGGGATCAATTTCAGGTAACTCTTAAAGTGGGGGGGGAAAGTACTTAGACCAGCATACCAACCCCGGGTTACGTAAGGCGGCTCGTAAGATGACGCTTAAAGATGCCCCCGCAGCTCCAGATCGGGATTCATGCCCCGCTTCGGGACGCCATTCTGTTGCCGTCAGGCAGATTCTTGCCTGGCCCACTGCGCTAATTGACTGAAAAGTATGGTGGCTGAGATTTGGCGCCAGGGTTGCACAGAGGGGCTGTGTGGTGCAAAGTATCACGGATCAAATCGAGCACTACATGGACTTGCTGAGTGCTCGACAGAAGCTGGTAGCCTCCAATATCGCCAACGCGGATACGCCGGGGTATAAGACCAAAGATGTCGATTTTCAGTTCGAGTTCCTCAGCCAGATCAAGAACGGGACGCCCAACGTGGTGGAAACTCCCGGGTTGGTGACGAAGAACGACGGCAACAACGTAAACATGGATCGGGAGGCGCGTTTGCTCTCAGAAACCGATCTGCGCTTCAACATGGCTTCGGCCTTGATGAAGGCGCAAATGAAGCTAATGACGGATGCGATCCAGGAGGGCAAGTCAGGATGAGCCTCTTTTCAGCACTTTCGGTCAGCGCGTCAGGGATGGCGGCGGAGCGCACGCGGGCCGAGCTTCTGGTGGAAAATCTCGCTAACTCGGAAACCACGCGTACTCCCGAGGGAGGGCCCTACCGGAGCAAGGATGCGGTGTTTACCAGCGCGCCGCAGAGTTCGCCATTTTCGGCGGTGTTCCAAACCGAGATGGGTTCCGGCGTCACGGGCGTGGAAGTCTCCTCGGTGATCGAAGACACGCGTGACCCTGAAAAACGTTACATGCCCGGACATCCCGACGCGGACGTAGACGGCTATGTGGCGTATCCACGCGTAAATCCGGCTGAAGACATGGTGAACCTGATGGGCGCCTCGCGCAACTTCCAGGCCAATGTTGCCGCCATGACCGCCGTCAAAGACATGATTATGCAATCCATCAACCTGATGAGATAACCGCCATGCCGCTTCCAATCACACCCGCTAGCGCAGCTGCCATCCCTGCAATTCCGCCCATCAGCGCCGGCCAGCCAAGCACGGCGGCGAGCTTCCAGTCAGTTCTTTCCGATGCCATCGGACGAGTGGAGCAGTTCCAGCAGAACTCCGAGAATGCGATCGGCAAATATCTTTCAGGCGAAGATGAGGAAGTTCACAAGGTCGCCCTCGCTGTCGAGGATGCCGAAACCAGCTTCGACTTGTTCCTGCAGGTAAGGAATAAAGTGATATCGGCCTATCAGGAAGTCATGCGAATGCAGATGTAAGTGGCTAATCCAAAGCAGCAATGAAACGGTTGCTCGAAACCCTGACGTGGAAGCAAAGCCTCTCTATCCTGATCATAGCGGGAGCGGTGGTGGCAGGCCTGGTCACGTTCTCACACTGGAATCAGGAGCGTGATTTCCGGCCGCTGTACAGTGCACTTGCCCCCGAAGATGCTGCCGCCATTGTGGCGAAGGTCCGTGAGGCGGGGTCCGAATTCCGCTTGTCGGATAACGGAACGGTAGTGCTGGTTCCCTCCGGAAAAGTGGCCGAGCTGCGCCTTCAGCTGGCGGCCGCGGGCATCCCCAAGAGCGGGCGAATCGGCTTTGAACTGTTCGATAAGACCAACTTCGGCGCCAGCGACTTCGCCGAGCAGGTGAACTATCATCGGGCGCTGGAGGGTGAGCTGGAGCGTTCCGTGATGTCGCTCGCGGAAGTGGAACAGGCCCGGGTCCATATTACTTTCCCCAAGGAGTCTATATTCCTGGAATCACACCAGCCGGCCAAAGCCAGCGTTCTAATAAAGCTGCGAGCTGGAACCCAGCTATCGGCGCAGAATGTGGCGTCGATATGCCAATTGACGGCCAGCGCTGTCGAGGGCCTGGTCCCGGAAGCCGTTTCGGTGGTGGATATGCGCGGGAATTTGCTGAACAAAGCTCGCAAAGCCCTGTCTCCGGACGATCCGGAACCGTCCGAAGGCGCCATTGACTACCGCCAGAAGATTGAACGAGACTTGCTGGCCAAAATTAACACTACCTTAGAGCCGCTACTAGGGGCGGACAAGTTTCGAGCTACCGCGTCGGTGGAATGCGATTTTACGAGTGCCGAACAGAACGAAGAATCGTACGATCCGAGCAAGTCCGTGATGGTGACTTCGCAGAAGACCGAGGACATTAGCGGGGGGAGCACCGCTGCCGGAGTGCCGGGAACGGCCTCGAACCTGCCGAGGCCCACATCGAGACCGGGGAGTGGTTCGAACGGTGTTACCCGGCGCACCGAGAACATTACTTATCAATCCAGCCACACTGTTCGTCACGTGCGTTTGCCACAGGGCAGCGTGAAACGAATGTCGGTGTCGCTGCTGGTGGATTCCGACGTCCGCACGGAGGGCAGCGGGCCGAAGGCCAAGCGGACTGTAGCGCCCCCTTCACCCGAGAAGCTGAAAACCATTCATGACCTGGTGGCGGGCGTGATTGGATTCTCACCCGAGCGGGGAGACCAACTAATCGTAGAGACGATGCCGTTTGAGGCCACGTTGAACCCGGAGCCTGTTGCTACTGTTTCTAAGCCCGCGCCACCACCACCACCCTGGTATGAGCAAGCCTTGAAGAACAAATATGTGGCGATTGGAGCGGGAGTTGCCGTAGCGGTCTTGTTGACGCTCGTGACTATAGTCTTCAAGCTCCTGCGGCGCCGCCCAGGATCGGTCGAGATGGCTTCGCAGCTCGCCGCAGCGCCGGCCGAGAGTCTGAATACCCGCATTGAGAATCAACTGGCCGAACAGGCGGCGGCGCGCCAGAAACAGGAAATGGATGCCCTCAACGCCTTGAAGCTCCCGCCTGTAACCAAGAAAGCTGAGGTGTTAACCAAGCACATCGTGGAGCAGGCTAAGAAGGACTCCACCTCGATGGCGCACGTCCTAAGAACCTGGATGAGCGAGCCGAAGCACTGACGCCGTGATTCAAAACGTAGAAGCAGTACAGCAAGTTCCGGGGATTCGCAAGGCCGCGATCTTGATGGTCATCCTGGGGGATCAGGCCAGCGGCGAAATTCTGCGTCAATTGGACGAGGAAGAGGTGCAACTTATCGGGCATGAAGTAGCCCGCATCACCAGCATCAGCAACGAACAAGCGGAGGCCACTCTGGAGGAGTTCTACCAGATGTCTGTGGCGCGCGATTTCGTGCTGAAGGGCGGTGTGGATTTCGCGAAGAAAATGCTGATCACCGCCTTCGGACCGGAACATGCCAGGAAAATGATGGACCGGCTGATGAAGACGCTGGGATCGGAAACGGCCAGCTTCGACACGCTGCAAAAAGCCGATCCGCAACAGCTCGCCAAGTTTATTCACAACGAGCATCCCCAAACCATTGCTTTAATCCTGTCGCACTTGAATGCTTCGCAAGCCGCGGGACTGCTGATCTCGCTGCCGGCGGAACTACGCGCCGATGTCGCGCTGCGAATGGCCAACCTGGACCAGATCTCGCCGGACATTATCTCGAAGATTGCCGCCATCATCGGCAAGAAGCTGAAAGACCTAGGCGAGCTGAGCCGCGAATCGTATGGCGGCGTCCGCGCTGTATCGGAAATGTTCAACCGGTTGGATTCGGGCACCAGCAAAGAGATTCTGGAGGGGATCGAGCAAAACGATCCCAACCTGGTGGAGACCATACGTCATTTAATGTTTGTGTTCGAAGATCTGCTGCTGCTGGGCCAGGAGTCCATCAAAGAGGTGCTGGGCAAGATCGACCGCAAGATCCTGACCGTGGCATTGAAGGGGACCAGCGAGCAGTTGAGAGCTCACTTTCTGGAGGGCATGTCGCAGCGCGGCGCCGAAATGCTGAAGGAAGACATGGACGCTCTGGGTCCGGTAAAGATCAAAGAAGTAGAGGCGGCCCAGCAGCAGATTATTGCGGTGGTACGGCAACTGGAGGCCGAGGGAGTGATCAGCCTGAAGGGCACAGTGGGCGA